>JBEEFT010000133.1:0-32421 GCA_041166225.1 Actinomycetota bacterium
AACTCCCGTCGCGCGAGCAGTGGTGCGCGGCACCGCCGACGACGTTGCTGCGACAGAAGCGGCGCGTGCGGACCTGATGGCCGCGGGCGTGATCGCCGAGCTCGACGTCGCCGAGGGCGAGCCTTCAGTCGCAGTCGAACTCGCCGCTAGCGAATAAAGACGGGCGTACCGAGCGGTAAGAACGTCGCGAGGTAGCGCACGGTCTCGTTGCGCAGCCGCACGCAACCGTGGCTCGCGTCGCGCCCGATGGTGGCCGTCTCGTTCGTGCCGTGCATGCCCACGGCACCGTCGCCGGAACCGAAGGTTTGGTAGACGGTCGAGTACGCCGAAAGTGTGAACGCGAACGGCCCGTACGCGCCGTCGGGGTTTGTCGGTTCCAACAACTCGACCGTGAAGAACTGGCCGGACGGCGTCGGCGTCGACGACTTGCCTACCGCGACTGGGTCGTCGACCACGATCTCGTCGCCATCGAATACGTGGAGGCGATGCGCGCCGCGATCGACCTCGACGCGGTAGGGCGACGACGTGACGTCGACCTCGTCGCGACGGATCCAACCCACGCTGTTGTTCGGACGCAACGGCAGCAGCACTTGCAGCCACTCCCCCGCGTCGTCGACCACTAAGAAGACGCGGGGCGCACCCGAGGGCGACGTGTTGCCCATGGTGGTGGTCGGCGCGCCGTCGACGTGGGCGAACACGGCCACGGTGGCTCCGGTGACCCGCGCCACTTCGTGCGAGGGGCCGGTCAACTCGCCGTCGAAGCGGTCCCACGGTGACGCCGCGCCAGCGGGCACAACGGTCGGCGAGCCGCCAGTTCGCGCGTGACTTCCCGCGCTGCGCGTCACGCGTGGTGCCGCCGGTTCCGGCCCGCCTGCGGTGGCCGCGGTCGGCGTCGTAATCGTTGTCGTGGCGGCGAACTGCACGGAGCGGCTGATCCGATTGAACCGCGCCGCCAGTCGACCGCCGCCCGTAGCCACGTCGGCCGTGTGATCGGAGCGCGCGCACCCGCCCAAGGCAAAGCCTGCGACCACCAGCGCGGCGAGTGTGCGGCGAACCCCAGACAAGGCGGAGATTTTAGGACTTCGCCTTAGGAGAAGTTCATCCCGCGCGCGGATAGGAAGCGGCGGGCGAACACGAGGCCCACGCCGATCGCGCCCGACAGCGGGATCAGGAACAGCAACCGCAGCCACGGACGGCTCGGGCCGCCGCGGTGCGCGGCCGCGGCGACGAGCGTCGGCGCGCTCGGCGCCAGCGTGAGCGTGGTCTGCGTGGTCGACCCCGCCGGTGGTACCGCCGGTATCACCGGCGAGTCGAAGCCCGAGATGGCCGGCGTGCCGTAATCGGGGAACAACGGCGTCGTGCCGCCGTCGACCGAATCGGGCGCACTTACCACCGGCGCGTCGTCGACGGGCGCGGGGTTTTCGCTGTCGAGCGTGCCGCTGCCGGAAATGGCGACTCCGGTTATCTCGGCCAGCAGGTTGACCAGCGCCGGTTTGTCTCGCACGCCCACGATCCCGAGCGACGCTTTGCCACCGTTGGGCACCAGCTTGGCGATGCCTCCCTGCCACGACGTGCCGACGTGCACGAGGTCTACGGCGCCGGCGCAATCCATCTTCGGCGCGGCGGCGAGCGGGCCCGGGGTGTCGGCCGCCCAACCCGAGGCGACGCGACACACGCGTAAGTGGGCCGCGCGCCCGCCGACCGACGCCCTCTCGGTGAGCGTGATCGAGAGCTTGCTGATCTTCACCGGGTCGACATCGACTACGATCGCCGCGACGCTTTGGGGTGCTCCATCCTTGTCGAGGGCCACTTCGAACCCGCCGCCCGTCGACGGTTGGGCGCCGGCGCGATCGGTCCACCAGCCGACGCGCGTCACCGAACCCGACACCGGCACCGCGCCCGCGGGGACCGGCGCTACCGAGACGCCGGCACCGACTGTTACCAATGCGGCCAACGCCAGGCGCCAGCGTTTGGGGCTCATCGGCCCGACTTCGCCGGCACGCGCCGCGCCCCGTTACGCGCTGCCTTCGGCTTGCCCTTGTCGTTTGCGCCGGAGCGGAAGATCACTTCTTCGGTCCCGCCGAGGTAGCCCTCGATGACTCGCTCGTTGTGGATTACGGCGTCGGGCGTGCCCCGGGCGATCACCTCGCCGAGTTCAAGGGCGATGAGTTCGTCACTGATGCCGCAGATCAACGGCATGTCGTGTTCGATCACGATGAGTGCCGCGCCAGTCTTGTCTCGGATGTCGAGCAGTACCGGCCCGAGGACCTCTGTCTCGCGTTGAGCGATACCTGACGACGGCTCATCGAGCAACAGCACCGAGGGCTTGTGCGCCAACGTGCACGCCAAGTCGACGATGCGCCGCGTGCCGGTGGACAGTTCGCCCACGAACTTGTCGGCGTACGCGGTGAGATTCATGAGCTCGATCAGCTCCTCGGCTTCGGCCGCGACCGCCTTCTCGCTGAAGCCGACCGCCGGTGACAGCAGGAGCGCGGCCAGCGGGTCGCGCACCTTCACGTGGCGTTCGAGCGCGGTTGCGATTGTCTGGCGCACGGTCATCGCCGAGAACAGGCGGGCGTCTTGGAACGACCGACCGAGCCCGAGCCGGCTGCGGGCGTCGGGCGACAGCGCGGTGACGTCGTTGCCCTCCAACACGACCCGGCCCTGCGTCGGCGCGACGAATCCACTGATGAGGTCGAGCACGGTCGTCTTACCCGCGCCGTTGGGGCCGATGATGCCGATTATCTGGCCCTGGCGCACGTCGAGCGACACCTCGTTTACGGCGCGCACGCCACCGAAGTTGACGGCGATCTCGGCGACGTCGAGAGCAACGGGGTGCTCGCGCCGACAGTGCGGACACTCGGCTTCGAACGGCGTATGGCCGTTGGTTACGCGCGCCGGCACCGCCTTCTTGTTCGTTCCCTCGAGGAACACGGCCCGCAAGACATCGGGACGTTCGAGTAGCTCGGCCGTCGGCCCGTCGAAGCGCACCTCGCCCTTCTCGAGGAAGATCGCGCGGTGGGCCAGAGAGATCGCCACGTTGACCGACTGCTCGACGAGCACGACGGTGGTCCCGTTCTCGTGAATCGAGCGGACAATGCCGAGGAGTTGTTCGACGATCACCGGCGCGAGCCCAAGGCTGAGCTCGTCGATCATCAAGAGGCGGGGGCGCAGCATGAATGCTTGGCTGAGCGTAAGCATCTGTTGCTCGCCACCCGACAGGTTCCCCGCCTTCTGGTCCCACCGTTCCCGCAACACGGGGAAGAACCCGAGCACCTCTTCGGTGACGCGCGCGAGTTCCTCGGGCTGCTTGTTGAGCAGCCATCCCGCGAGCTCGATGTTCTCGCCGACGGTCAGCGTTGGGAACACGCCCTTGCCTCCGGGCATGAACACCACGCCCGAGGCGACCGTCTGGTTCGGCGAGTTGCCGGTGATGTCGTCGCCGTCGAAAATCACCGTGCCCTCGCTCGGCTTCGTCAGGCCGGCGATCGCTGCGAGCAACGTCGACTTGCCCGCGCCGTTGGTGCCGAGCAACGCGACGATCTCGTTGCGTACGACGTGGCAGTTCACGCCGAACAACACCTGCGTCTTTCCGTACGACAACTCGAGGTCGTGAACCTCGAGCAGGTTGGTGGCGTTGCCGATGATCTGTGTGTCCTCGTCGGGCCGCCGGAAACGCGCCTGCAGCCGCGCCACGCGTTCGCTCGCGGCGCGACGGGGCGCCGCAGCCAGTGCGCGCAACCTGTCACCCACGGGTACTGGCTCGCTGATGTCGACGGGCCGACCGTCTTCGTCGACGCGCATGTCGGCCAGCAGGCTGGGCACCACGATGTCGCGGCGGCGCGCGATGACGCGCAACAACGCGTCGCGAGCGTCGTAGAACAAGCCCCCGAGACCACCGGGCAGCACCAGCAAGATGAACAGCACGCCCACGCCCGACGCCAGCAACCGCGACAACGTCGAGGCGGTAAACGACGAGTTGTTGAGGAACGTGAGGTAACCGGCGCCGAGCAAGGCGCCGGGCACCGACCCGAGCCCGCCGACGATTGCAATGGCGAATACGAGGATCCCCCCGCTCGCGTCGAGGAACGACACGTTGATGCCGTGCAGGTAGTACACCTCGAGCGCGCCGGCGAGACCGGCGATGAATCCCGACAACCCGAATGCGTTCAGCTGCGCGAAGTTCGCGTTGATGCCGTAGGACTGCGCGGCGCGCGTGTTGTCACGGTTGGCGATGATGCTGCGCCCGGTGCGCGAAGTGCGGATGCGCGACGCCGACGCAAGACAGAGCGCGAACACAATCAGTACGAAGTAATAGAACGCCCAGTCGGACTCGAGGTTGAACTTGTTTAGAATGACGGGGCGCAAGATGCGCACGTTGTCGGCGGGGCGCAGCCACGAGAAATATGTCGGGTTGAGAAACAGCGTCCCGGTCGCGACAGCGAAGGCCAACGACGTGACCGCGAAGAACGGCCCCGGTATTCGCAGCGCCGGTAAGCCGATCACCACCGACACGAACGCCCCGACGAGGCCGCCGACAAGGATCGTGGTGAAGAACTCGTTGCCGTTCTGGCTCATCGAACCCGCAACAGCCGCGCTGAACGACACGATCGCGAGTTGCCCGAGCGATATCTGCCCGGCGAAACCGGTGAGTATCAGAAGCGACAAGAAGATCATCGCGAAGATCACGCCTCCGGTGAACAGGTTGACCTTGCTCGGGTTCCAGCCCAGCGGCACGAAGAGCAGCAGCGCGATGCCGAGGCCGGCGATGACCTGCATGCCGATTTTGACTTCGGGCAGCTTGCGCAGCTCACGCGGGATCGGGCGCACCTCGCGTTGCGCGGCCCACGCCGACACGCCGGTAAGTCGGGCGCGCTCGACAACGCCACCCTTCTGCACCAGCAACGCGACGAGGATGATCGCCAGCACCACTCCGTCGGACGCGTACGTCTTGCCCGTCTCGAACAGCACCGCTTGCTGCACGATGCCGATCACCACCGACGCGCCGAAGGCGACCGACAGCTTTTCCATACGCGCGATCACGGCCGCCGCCAGCGCCCGCAGCAAGATGTCGGGCCCCGACACCGAGCCGATCGCCACGCCCTGAATCGGCAGCCGCAGAATGGTGGCGAGGCCGGCGAGGCCGGCCGCGATCATCCACACCATCGTGTTGACGCGCCGCACCGGGATGCCGAGAAGCGCGGCGCGGTCGGTGGACTCGGACGCAGCGCGAATCGCGACGCCGAAGCGCGAGCGGCGGAAGAAGATCGTCAGCGCGGCGGCCACGATCGGCACCACGATCACCACGAGCAGGTGGCCGCCGTTGAAGATCACGGGATACCACGAGAAGGTGAATTTGATCGGCGCGGGCTGCGGGATCTGGTCGAGGTGGAACAGCGTCGGCATGTAAAGCGCCAGCGCGTCGCACAGCTGTGCGATGCCGATCGTGGCGACGGTCAGCACCAGGCGCGGCGATTGACTGAACCGCCGCACGAACGTGGACTCGACCAGCCCACCGACCGCGATCGCCGCGACCAACCCGACTGGAGCCGCGATCCAAAAGCTCCAGTGCGGCCCCGCGATCAGCGACGCGGCCAGTACCGCAGCGATCGCGCCCAGTGACGCCTGCGCGAAGTTCACGATGCGGTTGGCCCGGTAGATCAGCACGATGCCCATTGCGGTGAGCGCAGAAATCGAGCCAGTGACGACGCCCAAGAACATGATCGACAGCGGCGCGGGCCACAACACGAACAGCATCAGGAACAGTCCCAACGCACTTAATGCGGCGATCGCCGCAAACCGTCGTTCGTCCGGATTCATCAATTCCCCCAACCTCCGTGCGCCATGTACGCGCGAAGTGATCCGGCTACTCTGCCATTTCTTGCGCCGGTTCTGCGGTGCGCTGGGGGGAATTTGATGACGCTTAAAGAGTTCTTTGATCGTTATGGCGTGACGGTCGCGATCGTCGTCGCGTTCGCATTGGTCGTCGCGTTGCTGCCCGGTAACAAGCCGAAGTCTTCGACGCTGGATACCGCCTCGAAGTCAAACGCACAGACGGGCCAAAACGGCGCGACGGTCGGAGGCGACTCGCTAGGCGGTGTCGCCGCGGACGGCAGCGCCGGAGCGCTCGACGCGGCCGGCGGCGGCGGTGGCGGGAGCACAGGCAGCGTTGGTGGCACCGGGGGAACCGGCGGCGCGACCGGCGCGGCGGGCACGCAGGTCGTGTTCGGCAAGGGGAAAGACTGCAACGCGCGCGGCCAGCAGATCGGCTTCAGCGCCTACATGCCGCCGTGCGTGACGTGGACCGGCACCGACAACGGCGGCGCGACAGGGCGCGGCGTGACGAAGGATTCGGTGACGATCGTAAGCTGGCTCGGCCAGGAAGACCCGGCTACGCGTCAGGCGCTCACCGCAGCGGCATTGAACGACCAGCCGGCGACGGTGGAACGCGCGTACAACGCGCTGTTCAAGTACAGCAACGCCTACTACCAAACGTACGGGCGCCAGGTGAAGATCATCCAACTTCAGGCGAGCGGTCCGTCTACCGACGACTCGGCGATGAAGGCCGACGCCGTGAAGATCGCCGACGAACTCCACGCCTTCGCCGCGTTCACCGGCAACGCGCTGGCGCCGATGCCGACTGTGCTCGGTCGCGAGCTCGCGCAACGCGGCGTCGTGTGTTTGTGCACGACGTCGCTGTCGAGCGCGTTCTACAACGAGTTGCCGCCGAACATCTTCAGCTCGTTGCCGACGATCGACGAATACGCGATGAACGCCGCCGAGTACGCGGGCAAGAAGCTCAAGGGAAAGACGGCCGCGTTCGCCGGCCCCGACCAGAAGAACAAGCAGCGCGTCTTCTGTCTGATGTACCTCAACGGTCAGCAGACCACGGTCGATCCTGAGGGCGAGCGCATGCGCCGGATCTTCGACACTGAATTCGGCAAGTTCGGCATCCAGTTCAAGAAGGAAATCGCCTACCTCTACGACCCCGGCAGCAACCAGAACGACGTCACCGCGATGATGACCTCGTTCAAGAACGCAGGCTGCACCACGCTGGTGCCACTCGTCGATCCGATCGAGCCGATCCTGATCACAAAGGAAGCGTCGAAACAGCTGTACTTTCCGGAATGGTTTGTCGTGGGCACGGGTCTGTCCGACACCACCACGATTGCGCGCTTCTACGACCAGACGCAGTGGGCCCACGCCTTCGGCATCTCCCCGCTGTGGGTCACGTGGGACGCGGTGGAGCACTCGCCGGGTTACCTCGAGTACCACGACGCGATGCCCGGCAGCGCCAAGGGCGACGAGGGCGTGTTGATCAACATCTATCGCGCTCTGCCCCAGACGCTGTTCCGCGGGATTCAGATGGCGGGCCCGAACTTGAACGCGCAGACGTTCGCGCAAGGGATGTATTCGATCCCGCAACAGGGCGGCACACCGGCGAATCCGCTCGTGTTCGTGAGCCGGAAGTATCCGACCGAGATCAAGGACTTTTCCGAGATCTGGTACGACCCGAACGCGGTAGGGCCCGACGAGCGGTCGAAGACCGGCCAGGGCATGATCGTGCGCGCCGACGGCGGCCGCCGGTATCGCCCGGGTCAGTGGCCCGCGGGCGACCCGAGTCGCGCCGGAGCAGTCACGGTCACCGCGCAACAAGGGAACCAGACGGTGCCGGGCAGCCCCGACCGGTACAAGAAGAAGTGCCTCAGCTGTAGCAGCTGACGCGGCCTACCGCGACTACAGCGGGCGCCACACCATCAGCACGAGGAGCACCGCGAACATCACGTGGAGGATGCCGCCGTTGCGGGCCGCGGCCTTGCCGCGTCGTTCCATCTCGACGGCCTGAGGCGGTGGCCCGCCTGCGCTACCGGCCGGAGGCGGCCCCATCGCCGCGAGCTCGTTCCCGAGCTCTTCCATGCGCTTCAGGTTCGGCTGATGCACGCCGAACGAGAATGCGACCGCGATCAGAAACAGGGGTATCGAGATCTGCACGAACCGATCGCTCCAGTCGTACGCCCCGACCGCTACCAACAGCGCGCCGAACACACCGGACGCCAGGATGAACGGGCTCGTCACGATGTGACCAATGTGGTTCGCGGTCTCCGTCATCGCCGCGCCGATCGCGCCGCGCCGCTTCGACGCCTCGATGCCAAGGAACGGGTAGACGAACGTCGAGCCGAAGCCGACGATGACGCAGAGCAAGTGGCCGAGGAGGAGCAGGCGGTAGCCCGTGGAGTCAAGTGCCAGCGTCGCGAGAATGTGCATCCGCAAAATCTAACGACGGGGTCTATTCCGTGGTCGGAACCCCGTTCATAACCGCGCGCATGGCCTGTGCCGCACCCATCAACGCCGCGGACTCGTAGGGCACCAACGTGTTCGTGCCGGTGTCGGCGAACTTGCCTAGCGTTTCGAGTTGGAGGATCGCGATGAGGCTCGGGTCGGGAGCGGCTTCGGTGATCGCGGTGTACACGGTCTTGATCGCCTTGGCCCGACCCTCGGCTTCGAGGATGGCGGCCTGTCGGTTGCCCTCAGCGCGCAAGATCGCGGCCTCGCGCTCGCCCTCGGCGCCGCGGATAGCCGCCTTGGCGTCGCCGTCGGCGCGGTTGATCGCGGACTGTTGCAGACCCTCGGACTCGAGGATGCGCGCCCGCTTCTCCTGGTCGGCCTGCTTCTGTAACGCCAAGGCCTGAAGGATCTGCGGCGGCGGCAGGATGTCCACTATCTCGATGCGGCTGATGCGGATGCCCCACTTGTCGGTGACGGCCTCCATCTGCTCTTGCACGTCGGTGTTGATGCGCTCGCGTTCCGACAGCGCCTGATCCAACGACAGCGTGCCGATGACCGACCGCAGCGCGGTACGGGCCAACGCGTCGATCGCCACGTCGAAATTGGCGACGCTGAACAGCGCCTGCTTGGCGTCGACGATTTGGGTGAAGATCGTGGCGTTGACGGTGACCACCACGTTGTCCTTCGTGATCACCTCCTGGCGGTCGCCCGGCCGCGGGATCTCCCGCATGTCGACCTTCTGCAACGACTCGACAAACGGCGCGATCAGCACGAGGCCAGGCTCGTGCGTGCGCCGGTACTCGCCCAGGCGCTGGATGACGCCGACCTGCCCCTGCTGCACGATGTTGACGGCGCGCCACAGCGCGACAAGGCCGACCAGCACGACGAATACGGCGATGACTGCGGCGCCGGCGACGGCGTCGCCGGCAGCTAAGAGATTCACTCAGAGTTCCCTTCGGTTAAGCCCTCGACGGCCCACAACACGAGCGTGGTGCCGGAGACGGCAGTGATTACTGCGTTGGTGCGAGCGGGAATCGGTTGGCCGCTGCCGGACGTAGCAAGCCACCGCTCGCCCGCGAGCAGCGCGTGGCCGGCGTGGTGGGTGTCGCCAACTTCGTCGAGGGTGAGCACCTGTTGGCCGACGATGCCACCGTGCACGCCCTTCGCGACGTGCAACGCACTGCTGCGCCGGTCGGTGATCCGGCTCATGAACGGCCGCACCCCCGCGACGCCGACAACCGCCACGAGCACCGCGACCACGAGTTGCAGGAGCACCGCGTCAGGACTCGCGAACGCGAGCGCCGCAGCGGCAAACGCGCCGAGCGCCCCGAACAGCGCGTAGAACGCCCAGTGATGCAGCTCGATGCCGACGAGTGCAACGCCGAGAACCAACCACGCCCACGCCACGTTGCTACCTCCGTCTCCGCCGACTACCTAACTAAGACGGTACGTCAATCGCGCGCCGGCGACGTGACGCCCGGCTCCCAAGAAAATCTCGTTCAGCTCTTCTTTGCGCGAAACAGGGTCGGCGTTAGCGCCGACCCTGCGGGAAAAAGTGGAGGTGATGGGACTTGAACCCACGACTTCTGCATTGCGAACGCAGCGCTCTACCGGGCTGAGCTACACCCCCGTTTGGGATCGCTCAGCGTAGACGACGGCTGAGCAGCGTTAGCTACTGAACTGCGTACGCGGGCGACACGTCGCCCCAGGCCTGGTCGCGCAGGTCGATGACCTGTTGACCGGGCAGGTACCGCAGCTTCATGTCCTTCTCGGTGGCGACGCTGCGGAGACGCGCGAGCAGTGCGACGTAGCCGGCGAGCAGCACGTCGACCACGAGGTGGACCGCGAGCAGCATGTGTACGCCGACGACACCGAGCACGAGCGTGACGGCGGCCAGCCCGACCAGGCTGAACAACACGTTGCGGCGCCGTTCGATGGTGCGACGGCGGCGGAGGTCGGCGCTACCGCGCACGCCCGTCGGGCGGCGGTAGGCCATCGGCGCGGTGATGACCGGCGAACCGGCCTGCGCCGTGAGGGTGCGGCTGTAGCCGTGAGGCTCGGTGCCGTTCAAGACGCGGAGGTGACGATGGAACTGCTTGATGCTGTCCGCCGGGCGACCATCAGCACGGTTTCGCCACATCGGTGGGACAAGAACAGCCGCCCAAATAACGGCGAGGACAAGCAATACCAAGACGGTCAAGCTCCTCAACCTCTTCCAGTGCCAGGGACCGTACAACGCCCATCACGCCCTTTCGGGGATGGTCATGCACGATCAAGCGAATGCGATCTGTGTTTCCGGAACACTTGCTACTACGGGTGACCCCTCCGGGTCCACCCCTTGCTAGCAAAAGTTAGCAGTTGGCGGCTAGTCGTCCAACCCGGCGACGGGACGTCGCCACTGGCCCGAGCGCCCGCCCGTTTTTTCCCATAGGGCCAAATCGCCGATAACCATCGTGCGATCGGTGGACTTGCACATGTCGTAAATCGTCAATGCGGCGATCATCGCGGCGGTCATCGCTTCCATCTCGACCCCGGTGCGGTCGACGGTTTCGACCTGCGCCTCGACGCCGACGTTGTCGTCACCGATCTGGAAGTTGACCTGCACCGCGCCGACCAGCAGTGGGTGACACAGCGGGATCATGTCGGCCGTGCGCTTGGCCGCCTGGATGCCCGCGATGCGTGCGGTGGCGAGCACGTCGCCCTTGGTGACGGCGTTGTTCGCGATCATCGCGGTGGTGTCGGCGGCCATGAACACCTTGCAGCGCGCGAGCGCACGGCGGTGCGTGGCGTCTTTCGGCGCGGTGTCGACGAGCTTGGCCCGCCCCAGCGGATCCAGATGAGAGAAGCCGCGCTCAGACATGAAGGCGCAGCTTAGTTGCGGCCGGTTTCGCGCTCGCGGTCCACGATCTCGTAAAGCACCGACCGGAATTCGTCGGCCAACTCGGGCCGCTCAAGCGCAAGTTCCACGGTCGCGCGCAGGAAGTCGATTTTGTTGCCGACGTCGAAGCGCCCGGTCTCGAACTTGTACGCGTAGACGGGCTGCTTGGCGATCAGCAGGCCGATCGCATCGGTGATCTGGATTTCATTGCCGCGGCCGGGCGGGGTGTTCTCGATCGCGTCGAAGATCTCAGGCGTGAACACGTAACGACCCATCACCGCCATGTCCGACGGCGCTTCGTCGACCGAAGGCTTCTCGACGAGCGCGCTGATCGTGATGTCGTCGCCTTGGCTGTCGCCCGGAGCGATGCATCCGTAGAGCGAGATCTCGTTCGCGGGCACCTTGCGCACGGCAATCACCGACGACTGCAGGCGCTCGTACATGGCGAGCATGTTCGCGAGGTGGCCCGACTTGGCGTGCATCATGTCGTCGCCCAGCAACACCGCGAACGGCTCGTTGCCGACGTGGCGGCGAGCGGTGCCGATCGCGTGGCCCAGACCGCGGGGGGTGCCCTGGCGCACGTAATGGATGTCGGCCAGTTCGGCGATGGCGCGCATCGCTTCGAGCTCGGTGGTTTTGCCCGCCGCCTCGAGCGTGGCTTCGAGCTCGAAGCTGCGGTCGAAGTGATCTTCGATCGTGGTCTTGCCTCGCCCGACGATGATCAGGATGTCTTCGATGCCCGCCGACACCGCCTCTTCCACCACGTACTGCAGGGTGGGCTTGTCGACCACCGGCAACATCTCTTTGGGGACGGCCTTGGTTGCCGGCAGGAAGCGGGTGCCGAGACCGGCGGCGGGGATCACGGCCTTGCGGACGCGCGCGGAAGTCATGCGCTGGAGCGTAACGAGCCTTCTTCGCCCCGCAGAAGGCGGCGGATGTTCGCGTGGTGCCGGGCGATGATCAGGGCGCAGACCACCGCGGTGAACGCAACCTCACGCGCCGGTCGACCTTCGATGGCGACGCCGACGGGCGCCGCCGCGGCGACGATCAACGATCCGAGCGACGCCTTGTTCAGCACACGCGCAATCACGAACCACGCGCCGAGGAGCACGATCAGCACCCACGGGAACAGCACCAAGCCCATGCCCCCGGCCGCGGCGACCCCTTTGCCGCCTTTGCCCCATCGCTGTACGGGAAAGCAGTGGCCGACCACCGCGGCGAGCCCGCACAGGAACGCCAGGTCGCGCCCGCCGATCGCGTAGCCCGCACCCGCCGCGATCACACCCTTGAGCGCGTCGCCGACCAAAACCACCGCTCCGGCCCGGAAACCGGCAACCCGGTAGACGTTCGACGCGCCGGGATTGCCCGACCCTTCGTCGAGCACCGCGTGGCCCTGCTTCTGCGCGACGAGCACGCCGGTGGGAAACGTGCCGAGGGCATAGGCGCCGCCAACGGCGAGTACGTCGGCGATCACGAAGGCGCATCCTACGAAGCGGTTTCGGGACGGGCGCAACCGTCTGAGTAAAATTGCTTCTTCAATGCCTACCTACGAATACGCGTGCAGGAAATGCGGCGAACGCTTCGACGTCGTGCAGTCCTTCGACGACGAACCGCTCAAGAAGCACAAGCGTTGCGGCGGCGCAGTTCGGCGCGTGTTCGGCTCCGTCGGCATTGCCTTCAAGGGCAGCGGGTTCTACAAAACCGACAGCCGTTCGTCGTCGAAGTCATCGTCTTCCGCGTCAGCTGAATCGTCGGACTCAAAGTCCGAGTCGTCGTCTTCGACGCCGGCCAAGGCGCCAGACAAACCGTCGGAAACCAAGGCGGTTAAGCCGGACAAGAAGGCCGACAAGAAGCCGGCCAAGGCCACTACAACCACGTAGCCCTTGGCGGTCGCCCTGCGGCTGCGTAACATCGCCCCGGCGCTTCGGCGTCCGTTGGTTGCACCGCCACTCCCCTCGCACTTGCTCATGTCACGCGCCGCGGGCGCAAGAGGGGAAACCGATGGGTGCACGAGGAACGTGGCGGCCTCGGCCGCGGGTGTGGCGCATGCTGCGGCGCTCGGCCGTGCTGTGGTGGATCGCCACGATTGCGTTGGGCTTGATTACTGCCAGCGTCGTCGGGTCGGCCGTCGGGCGGGCCACGCACGCGGCCGACGAGTGGGGCACGCGGCGCGGGGTGTGGGTCGTGCGCCGCAGCGTCGCCGCGGGCGGCGTGTTCGTCGCCGCCGATGTCGTTCGTTCACAGCGGCCCCGCGGAGTGGTGCCCGACGGCGCGCTCGACGCCGCCACGTCACCGGTGGGCGAGGCCACACGCGTCGACGTGCAACGCGGCGAGGTCGTGTTGACGCAGCGCCTCGCCGGGCGCGGCGCGCACGGAGTGGCGGCGATGGTGCCGCCGCGTTTCCGCGCCGTCGCCATCAAGAACGACGACACGATGCCTGCAGTGCGCCCCGGCGACCGCGTCGACGTCCTGGCCACCTTCGACGTCGTTGACGCACCTGCGGCTGACGGCACAACCGCCGTCGACGCGCCCGTTGCCGCGCCGTCGTTTGCGGTCGCATCAAACGCCGAGGTGCTCACGGTGTCGTCGCGGGCGATCACGCTCGCGGTCGACGCTGATGCTGCGCCACGCGTCGCGTTCGCCTTGGCGAAGGCCGCAGTAACGCTGGTGATACGAGGGCCAGGGTCAGCGCGCGAAATAGATGGCGATCACGGCTAGTCCCGCGATCACGCGATAAATCACGAACGGCGTGAAGCTGTGCGTCTTCACGAGCCGCAACAGACCCCACACGGCGAACGCGCCGGTCACCGCGCTGGCGAGCATCCCCCAGAAGAACGGCGCGGCCAGACCCGGCGCGAGGCCGCCGTTGAGCATGATCTTCAAGCCCTTTTCCAAACCGGCACCCGCGATCACGGGAAGGGCCATGAGGAACGACAGCCGGGCGGCGGACTCACGATCGAAGCCGAGCAGGCGTCCCGCGCTGATCGTGACGCCGGAACGCGACACGCCGGGTTGCAGCGCCACGGCCTGGGCGATGCCCATGATCGCGGCGTCGCGCGGGCCGAACGGCCGGTCGCCCATCTCGGCGGCTCGCGTGGCGACGCGCTGGTCGGCCCAATACAGCACGAGCCCGAACGCGATCAGCATCACACCGATGAGCGCCTCGTTGGCGTTGGCCAGTGTCGACTCGAACGCGACACCAACGAGCGCAGCGGGAATAGCGGAGAGAACCAGCAGAACGCCGAGACGGTGCCGTGACCGATTGAACACGATGTCCCAGATGTCGCGCCAGAAATACGCGAGCGCGCCGAGGAAGGTTCCGATGTGCAACGCCACGTCGAAGGTTTGGTTCAGGTCGTGGTTGCGGGTCAGCTCGTTCCAGTGGAAAAGCCACGGCACCAAAGCGAGGTGACCCGACGAGGAGATCGGCAAGAACTCAGTGAGCCCCTGAACAATCCCGAGCACGATGGCGTGAAAGATCGGCACGGCCAAACCGTAGAGCGCGGCCCGCGCGCTTTTAGATTTGGTTAGGCGCCGCTGATCGAGATGTCGTTGATCGCGACGGACATCGATAGGCCCGACGGCAATTGCTCGACGTCGTTGCCGACGGCGGCGACGTCGGTGAGCATCCGTTGAAGCGTCGAACCGATCGTGAATTCGCGGATCGGTTCGGCCAGTTCGCCGTCGCGGAACATCACGCCGTCGGCACCGGTGGAGAAGTCGCCCGACACAGGGTTCACGCCCGAATGCAGCCCACTGACGGAGCGCACGAGGACACCTTCGCCCAACTGCTTCATGAGTTCGTCTTGGCTCTGATTGCCTTCTTGCAGCGTGAGCGAGCGGCAACCCACCGACGGCGTGGTCTTCATGCTGCGCACAGCAGAACCGGTGGACTGCGTGCCCGAACGCCGCGCCGTGTAGCTGTTGTGCACGAAGCCCGTCAGCACGCCCTGCTCGATGAGAGCGACGCGTCGGCTGGCGAGGCCTTCGCCGTCCATCTTGTTCGCAGTGAGCGAACGCGTGTCGGTGGGGTCGGACACGAGGGTGACGGCCGGGCTGCCGACCGTCTCGCCGACGCGGTTGGCGAAGAACGACCGGCCCTTCAGCACCGCTTCGCCCGTCAGCGGAAAGCCCATCACGCCGAGGAACTGCGAAGTGACATACGGGTCGAGCACCACGGGCAGACGTCGGCTCTTGGGCTTCTTCGCCCCGAGCAGCTGTGTGGCTCGCGCCGCCGCGTCGGCGACCGCCTTGTCCATGTCGAGCTCGTCGAACTCACGTCCCACCGAAAAGCCGAAGCCGGTTTGCGTGTCGCCGTCCTCGACCGCAAGGCAGTACGTCGACAGCGCGCAGTCGTTCGCCTGTTGCCACGTCGTGATGCCGGTGGTGCTGGCGAGCGCGACCTCGGCCCATTCGTCGGCGTAGAGCGCCATAGGCACAGTCGTGATGCGGGGATCGGCGGCCAGCAGTCGCTTCTCGAGTTCGAATGCAGTCTCGATTTTCTTGTCGGTCGGCACGTTCAGCAGCGACGGACGGAACAAGTCGATCTCGGCAAACGCCACGCCGTCGGGCTCGGCCAGTGCGACGAACTCGTCGTACTCGGCAAACCCGGCGTTGTCGCGCGCCTCGTTGATCGTGTCTTCCAGCACCTCAGTGTCGAGCGACCCCGCGTACGCAAAGCCCTGCCGACCGTCGACGATCACGCGAATGCCGACGCCTTCTTCCTGGGCCGAGGAGAACGACTCGATCTCGGCGTTGTAGACCCGCACTGTGGTCGAGTTTCCTCGCGACACGTAGGCCTCGACCTGCTCGCCCTTGTTCGCCCAACCCGCGACCTTGACCGCAAGGTCCAAAAGCTCGTTCGATTCAGTCACGCCGCCGTACCGCCAATCGTCATCGAACTCACGCGCAACGTCGGTTGCCCGTCGCCGACCGGCACGCTCTGACCGTTCTTGCCGCACATGCCGGGCGAACCCATTGCGAAGTCGTTGCCGATCGCGTCGATGTTCTTCAACACTTCGGGCCCGTTGCCGATCAGGTTGGCTTCACGCAAGGGTTCGGTGATCTCACCGTTCTCGATCAGATACGCCTCTTCCATGCCGAACACGAAGTCGCCCGTGGCGGTGTTGACCTGTCCCCCGCCGAGGTGGGCGACGAACACGCCGCGCGGCGTCTGACGCACGATCTCTTCAGGGTCTTCCTCGCCTGCGAGCACGTAGGTGTTGGTCATGCGGACCATCGGTAGGTACTCGTAGGACTGACGGCGACCGTTGCCCGAGCTCGTTGGGCGTCCGGCCTTGCGCGCTCGGAGGTAGTCCCACATGTAGTCGGTGAGCACGCCGTCTTTGATGAGCACGTTGTAGGTCGCGGGACGGCCTTCATCGTCGATCGAGAAGCTCCCCCATTCGGGGCCCATCGTGCCGTCGTCGACCAGCGTCACAAGCGGCGACGCGACCAGTTCGCCGACGCGGCCGGCGAAGACGGTGGTGTTCTTCTGTACGGCGTCGGCTTCGAGGCCGTGGCCGCACGCCTCGTGGAACATCACGCCACCACTGCCCTTGGCCAGCACGACCGGCATGGCACCGCTCGGCGCAGGCCGGGCCCGCAGTTTCGTGATCGCCTTCTGCGCGGCCTTGCGGCCCATGTCTTCGACGTCGATGCGGTCGAACAATTCCCAGCCCATCGAGAAGCCAGTCGACTGATAGCCGGTCTGCATGCCGGTGTCGCCCGTGGCCACCGCGGTGACGGAGAAGCGCGTGCGGACCTGGTCGTCGCTCGCCAACAAACCGTCGCTGTTCGCCACGAGGATGCGCCGACGGATGTCGGCGTAGTTCGCGTTGACCTGATTGATCGCGTTGCCCTCGCCGCGCGCGGCGGCGTTGGCGCGCTTGAGGATCTCGACCTTGTCGCCCTTGGCCACGGTTTCGGGAAGGGTGACGACTTCGTTGACAAGGGGCTGGGTCTGCTTCGTGAGCGCCACTTCCCTCACCCCGCCGCCCCCGCCGCGGGCGACGGCGGACGCCGCTTCGGCTGCGACCCGCAAACCGTTCTCGCTCAGGTCGGCCGTGTGTGCGAAGCCGGTGGTCTCACCGACCACGACGCGGATGCCGGCACCGCGGTCGCGCAACGACGACAACTCCTCGATGCGCCCGTCGTCGAGACGGCCCGATGATGAGGCACGGTCTTCCACGAAGATCTCGGCCCATTCACCGCCGCTGCGCAACGCGGCACCCAACACGTTCTGTACGACCGACGATTCGAGCATCGGGCGATTGTATGGGGCACGTCCGCCGGTTGATACGGGGTTGTTTCACCCAAACCGCGTCGCCAACACCGCACCGAGCGCAACGGTGAACGACGGCAGTCAGCAATAAGAAGGCGAGCGCGCGCCGACCGGTAACGGGCGTGAACGTTGCCGCGCTAGGTGAGCGGAGGCGTGTCCTTCGCGCGAATGCGCGAGATCGACACTGCGGCGGTAACCAGGCCGCCGACGATCGACATCACTGCCAGCGGGCCGGTGGCGTTGAACGGTGTGTTCGCTGAGTTCTTGCTGGCTTGGTTGAGCCGAAGCGCGTTGATGTCGTTGCTATTGCTGTTGTCGAGCAGTCCCTCGTCGAAGTTCGACGTCGGCCCCGTAGCGTCGACTTCGGTCGTGCTGGTCGTCGGCAGCGCAGCGGTTTTGCCGCCGCCCGCGCCAGCCCGTCCGCCGCGCGTCACCGGCGTCGCCTGGTTCGGCGTGTTGGTACGCGGCGCTGCGAGGGTCGTAGCGACAGGTTCGAATCCGGCGGCCCGATCAAGGTGGATCTGCCCGGCGCCCTCCACGAGTGAGTCGCGCGGAGGACCGGCGGTTTTCACCAGAGTCTCGGCGACTTTGCGCGCGTCCATTCCCATCCCGAACAGCACGGCGGCCGCGCCGCTGACATGCGGCGCGGCCATCGACGTGCCCTGGATCGAGTTGTAACCGTTATGCGCGGGGTCGTCGATTGGCCAGGTATTGAGCACTGCGACGCCGGGCGCCGATACGCCCCACATCGTGTCGGCGTCCTGACCGAACGACGCATGCGCGCCCTGGCTGTCGTTTGCGGTGACTATCAGCGCGGGGATGTCGTAGCTGTACCCCGACTTCCGACCCTGGCCGGCGTTCCCAGCGGCGATCACGCACAGCGCGCCCTTGTTGAACGCGGCACGACACCGTCCGTCGATCGTCGAGTACAGCGCCGTAAACGCGCCGGCATCAATGTGCTCGTCAAGAGAAAGATTGATTACGCGCGCGCCGTGGCTCACGGCCCAATCGATTGCGTCAGTGACGACAGTGGAGAACAGTCCAGACTGGTCCCCGCAGGCCGCGGTGGACTTGAACACCTTCAACGCCATGATCTTCGCGTCAGGTGCCACACCGGCGACACCGATGTTGTTGTTTGCCGTCGCTGCAATCGTGCCCGCGACGTGCGTGCCGTGGCCTTTGATGTCCTTGCCTTCGCCGTCCTTTACCGTTGCATCGTCGTCGGCGTTGTCGTCGTTGCACGAGAAGTCGTGGCTATCGGCCTTGTCGAGATTCTTCTGCAGGTCGGGGTGTTCCATGTCGATACCGGAGTCGACGACGGCCACCTTTACGCCCTTGCCCGTGCTCTTCTGCCACGCCGTGGGCGCGCCGATCTGGACCGGGCCGTACTGCTGCGACCACAGCGGGTCGCTCGTAGCGCTCGCCTGCGACACGCACGCCATCAGCAGCGCCGCGACGCCGGCAGCGACGGTCAAGAGTCGAGTTCGTTGCACGTTCACAGTGTGTCGCATCCTCAGCGTTTTCTACGGTCGGGAAGTTGTGGTTGGAGCGGCGCTAAAGGTCGCGCCCTGCACGTTGTGCGCCTTCGCGTCGATCACGGCGTACGTGGTACCGCGAGCGTCGGCCGGCGCCTTCAGCCCCGGAGCGAGGCGCAAAACCGTGCCGTCCTTGAACGTCATCCGCGCGCCGGAAACGGCCGTGAGTACGCCTTGGTACGCCACGGTTTGATGCTTCGCATCGTCGGTCATCACGACGCCAATTCGGCCGAGCCATACGACGGTGTCGCCCTTGAGGCCGAGTTGCACGTAATCGCCGATCGCCGACTTCAGCGCAACCACTCGGCGGTTGTACGTCGAGAAGCTCACGAGGTGCTCGCTGACCTTGTAATGGCGTCCGCCGTCGAGCGTCAACGTTTTGGCGTTGGCTGCGATGACGACGCCCTCGACGTCGGGCACGCGTGGTGACCCGTCGAGCTTCACCGCCGGCGACGACGATCCACCGCAGCCCGCGAGTACGAGCGCCGACGCTCCGAACACGAGCACCGTGCGTGCGATGACGCGGATCACGGGGCGACGGTCGTAGGCGTAGTGGTCGCGGTGTCGCCGCCGCCGCCTGCGCTCGGCGTGTTGTTCGTGTTCTGCGTGCTAGCAACGGAGTTGACGCCGAAGAACGCGAGATTGCCGCGCTTGACGTCGTCGCCTGCAGGCAGGTCGGCGTGAACCGCTTCACCCTGTTTGGAGAACTCGTACTTCATGCTGTGGAAGCGCACCGGCTGTTCGCCCGCCGACTTGAGGATGCCGTTCAGCGCGGCGTTGAGGACAGCTTCGAGCAGATCGGGCTGATCTTTCGCCTTTTCGATCGCGGCTTTCGCATTGCGAACGCGTTCGCTGTCACCGCCCTTGTCGAGGTAGCGCTCGATGTAGTTGCGGAACTTGTCGAGCAGGTCGTACTTGGCCGCGATCTGCTCGCGTACTTGCAGCACCCGACCGCCCTTCACATAGATCGCCATCTGGCGGAATACCGAGATCCGCGCGAGCGACGCGTTGCCCTGGCCGGTGTCGGCGGCGTCGGCGCGCGGCATTGGCTTGGGCACGAGGTCCCAACGGGTGACGCCTGAGCCTGGCGCCGGGCGCGGGAACGGATCTTCGAGCGGTCGGTAGTCGAGGCGTTCGGCGTTGAATTTCTCGACCCGCTGCGCCTGAGCGATCGCGTCGTTGACGTAGTCGACTACCGACAGGGCGTCGACGATCGGGTCGACGCCGATCAGGTTGTCGGTAACGGCCGCGTCACCAATAGAGGGCGCCCCGTAGGGGTCGGCCACCCAGTAGTGCGCGTTCAACGCGGCGAGCGTCGCGGCGTCGGCGCCACCTTTGGCCGTGAAGCGCGGGATGAACGACGGATCGAGGAACCGCACGGCCAGCGCGTCGTCGGCCACGATCTCGTCGAGCGCGTCTTGACCGTCGACTGCGAGACGCGCCTTGTAGCGGAAGTCGTCTTCGACGAGGCCGCGCACGCTGACCTCGCGGCCCTGCGCGAGCGGCGTGGTGGGCGTGGTGTCGGTGTAACGGAACACCCCCGACGCATGCGAACTTTTCTGCAGCAACTTCTGCAGGTCGATCTTGTCTTGCTCCTTCTTGGCGCAAGCGGGTCCAATGGCTAACAGGCCAACCGCCGCGCCGAGCGCTACGACGCGCTTCACTTCGGGTTGACCTCCTTGAGCAGGACGCGCAACAACGCTCGCGGCGTCTTGTACGTCTCGCGCACCGACAGGATCATGAAGTAGTCGTCGGTGAACCACGACGTGAGGCTCTGCTTGCGCAACGACGACCGGTAGACAGTGCGTCCGCCCATCACGAAGGGTTGCACCTTGGTGCCGCCGATCTGTCCGGCGACGAGTTGCTGGAACTTTTCGTCTTTGGGACGCGCGGTTTTCGACAACTTGCTGAGCTGAAGAGTGGCCTCGAGCTCGTCGCCTTTGCGCAACGAGTACAGCCCGACGCCCGACACATACGAGTTGCCCTGTTCAGACTGCAGCCGGTCTTTCAGATCTTCGAGGTGCGGCGTAAGGCCGAGGAAGGTGCCACTCACCGCGTCTGCCGGCAGCTGCTTGATGTTCTTGGCCTCGGTGCCTTTGGGCGCGCTGGTACCGCACGCCGAAGCCACGAGCGTGGCGGCTAGCGCGACGCCCAACACCAAGAACCGGGGGGGAACTCGCGTCACGTTTAGTGGACGACCGTGAGCGTTACGCCCTGCGCGTACGTCCGCTGTTGGTCGACGATGTCGTAAGTACCGGCCACGGTGGGCCGCACGTCCCAGTTCGCGCCGGGAGCGATCGAGGGCGAGGGCCCCATCACCGCCTTGTCGTTGATGCGACCTTCGATGACATGCGGGATCGTGTCCTGGTTCGTGAAGCGCACCAACGCGCCGGCGCGCACGGTGTGCGACAACGGCTCGATGTACTGGCCCTTGGTGTCGGACTGAATCATGTAAGTCGCTTCGGGCGTGGCCGCCACAGGCTTAGCGGTGGTCGGCGCGGCCTTCTTGATCGTGGTGGTGACGGCGGGCGCCGCGGTGGTAACAGGCGCGGGCACCGTGGTGGTGGCTTGGCCGATAGCGCCGTTTTTGTTGCCGCCCTTGACGTCTTTGAGGCCGTTGCCCACGCCTCCCCCACCGCCGCACGCGCCGGCGAACAACGCCAACGCGAGCAGGGTCACAACAAGGCGGATACGTACGTGATGCATTACACAAGGCTCCCGGAGCGTCGAAGTGCTGCCTCGGACGTGCCCAAGTAGGCACTGATGACGCGTTCGTCGTTCAGCACCTCCTCGGGGGTGCCGCGAGTGACGAACGCTCCAAGCTCGAGCGCCATCAGTTCGTCTGAGACAGCGGAAATAAGCGGCATGTCGTGCTCGACAACCAACATCGAACAGCCCGTCTCGAAGCGCACCCGCGAAAGGAGCGGCCCGAGACCTTCCGCCTCCGCCTGCGCGATGCCGCTCGACGGTTCGTCGAGCAACAGCACACGCGGTTCAGCGGCAAGGACACAAGCGAGGTCGACGATCCGGCGAAGGCCCGTGGACAACTCGCTGACGAACTTGTCGCGGAAGGCGCCAAGTTCGAGTAGTTCAATCAACCGGTCGGCGCGCAGCCGAAGGCGGCGCTCGGCCCGGCGCGCTTGCGGGGCGCCGAACGCAGCGAGGAACGTCGAACGAACCTCGACGCGCGACTCGAGCGATACGAGGATCGTCTCGTAGACCGACAGCGATCCGAACATGCGGGCGTCTTGGAACCGGCGAACCAGCTTGCGCCGCGCCCGCTGTTCGGGCGGCCAATTGGTGATGTCGACTCCGTCGTAGAGCACCGAACCCGCGTCGGCGTTTTGGTAGCCCGAGATGATGTCGAACAGCGTGGTCTTGCCTGATCCGTTCGGGCCGATCACGCCGAGGGCCTCGCCCTCGCGCAACGCGAAACTGAGGTTGTCGACGGCCGTGACGCCACCGAACGTCTTCGTCAGGCCGGTGACTTCCAGGATGGGCCGGGCCACTTCCAATTCGTCTTGGCGCCTGCGCTCGTCGAGCCGTCGACCGGCCGCACCGGCGCCGTCGGTGAGCGCACCGGTTCCCTTGACGTACACGGCGCGCAAGATGTCGGGCCGACGCAGCAAGTCTTTGGTGGCGCCGGAGAAACGGACCTCGCCCTTTTCCATGAAGATCGCTTTGTCGGCCAGCGTGAGGGCGACGTTTACCGACTGCTCCACCACGATCACGGTGACGCCGCGCCGGTGGATCTCCTTCACGATCTCGATCAGTTCGCCGACAACGGCAGGCGACAGGCCGAGCGACAGTTCGTCGATCATGAGCAGCTTGGGACGAGCGAGAAACGCCAGCGCCAGGCTGAGCATCTGTTGCTCGCCGCCCGACATCGTGGCCGCGTTCACGTCGGCGCGCTCCCGGAGGATCGGGAAGATCTCGAAGACCTCGCCGAGCCGGTCGCGAGCTTCCTGGGGGTCGTGGGTCAGCCAGTTCGCGAGCAGGAGGTTGTCGCGCACCGTCAAGCCGGGGAACACGCCTCGGCCGCCGGGCATACAGATCACGTGGCGCGCCGCGATCTCGTACGGCGGGCTGTGGGTGATGTCGCGCCCGTCGAAGATGATGGCCCCGTCGTCGGGTTCACTGATACCGCAGATGGCTCGCAGCAGCGTCGACTTGCCGGCGCCGTTGGTGCCGAGCAACGCGATGATCTCGCCCTCGTCGACGTCGAAGTCAACGTTGAACAGCACCTGCACGCCGCTGTACGACACGCACACGTCGCGGCAGACGAGCAGCTTGGCGTCGGCCGAAGCTCGGGACTGGCGCAAGTCTTCGGCCGCCATCGCTGCGGTGAAGGCGTTGCGCCGGTCGACCTCGAACAGCGGCGCCGCCGACAAGTCGATGAGGGAACTGATGATGCCGAACGGCACACCGAAGGCGATCACCGCCTTGAAGCCGAACACCCCGAAAATCGCCGAGGCCATCGGTGTCCACAGCAGGTAACCGGGGAGCTGGAAAATCCCGTCGAGCGCGAAGCTCATCGAGCGCACGTTCGGCGGCGTGACCTGCGAGTAGAACGCGCCACGCGCCGGCCCCGCGAGCCCGTTCCCAAACGCGCTGAAACACAGCGTGGCGACCACGATCGCGATCGGAGGCCGGAAGGCGAGCACCGCGAGCGCCGTCGATGTGATCAGACCGAACACGCCGACGGTTACCAGCACCTGGCTGGGCTT
Source organism: Actinomycetota bacterium (assembly GCA_041166225.1). Classification (GTDB taxonomy): domain Bacteria; phylum Actinomycetota; class Acidimicrobiia; order Acidimicrobiales; family JACCXE01; genus JACCXE01. The sequence goes on from JBEEFT010000133.1 coordinate 23,710, forward strand.
GCGCCGCGAGAAATAGTCGATCAACGCGCCACCGCCCAGCGTGCCCAGGAACCCGAACACGATCGAGGGCAGGAAGATCAAGCTTCGCTGCGTGGCGTTGAGGCCGTACTCCTGCGACAGCATCAGCGGGAAGAAGAGGCCCAACGCAACATCCGCGGGTCCGTTCACCGCAGTGGACAGCAGCGACCGCCGCAGCGTGCGCACCTTGAACAGCGTGCGCCAGCTTTCGCCCAGCGACAGAGGTTCGTCTTCGCGCAACGCCGCCTCGTCGGTGGCACCCATCGCGCGGCGTTCCATGAACCCGCGAATCGGCTCGCGCAACCTGAACAACGCGTAAAAGCCCGAACCCACGACCAAGGTTGCGAAGATGAAGATCGACTTGCGCCAACCGAGGTGATCGACCATCGGCCCTGCGATCGCCACTGCGAGCACGCCAATGATCGGGCCGGTTAACCCGCGCAGCGCGAACACGCGGCCGCGCGCCTCGGGCGGGTAGTAGTCGGCCATTAGCGATCCGAGAGGCGTGTCGATCGCGAGCGTGGCCCCCTGGTCGATCACCTGCGACCCGGCGACGGTCGCGAAACTGCCGGCCTGCGTAAACCACAGCCCGGCGAAGCCGGAGATGATCGTGCCGATGCCGACCCAGGGGGCCCGCTTCACGCGGTCGAAGGCATAGGCGACGAAGACCCCGGCGATGATGCCGATCACCGCCACTGTGGAGCCGAGGGCAATCAGGCCTTGAATGCTGATGTGCAGGTCTTGGCCGACGTCGGGCAGCGCCACACTTACCGCCGCGCCCTCGAAACGCAGGAACGTCGACAACACCGTGAGCGTGATGAACGGGCCGAGACCGTAGGGCGTCTGACGGATGTCGCCGTAGCGGCGGACCTCGCCGAGCATGAACCGGAATTGGCGCCACCCTCCCGCGGCGATGCCCGCGATCGCGTTGCGTTGCTTGGGGTCGCGAGCCATTACTTGTTCTCTCCCATTGCCGCGAGCGTGGCGCCTACGACGTCTTCGGGCACGTCGGCGTCGAAGTCGCCCAGCGATTTCACGGCGGCGCCGATGGCGAGCCGTTCCTCGGTACGGCTGCGCAACGCGGCCGCTCCACTGCTGCCGCTTCCGTGCAACTCCGACCCGAGCCGGAACCGGGCGCCCGGCCCGAGGGCGGCGAGGCCGCTGTTGCCGTCAGCGTCGGCGAGCGGGATGAGACGGCGTTCGAGGGCGGTGGCGTCGTAGTCGGCGAACAAACTGGGCACGACGATTTGGCGGCGTTGGGCGATGATCCGCAACCACGCGTCGCGGAGCGCGACGAACAGCGCGATGAGCCCTGCGGGTGCGATGTACAGCACGATCAGCGTGCTGCCGCCGTTCTGGATTGAGCTGAGGACCGTGCGCAAGAAGTCGTTCGACGGCAGGAAGTAGCGCAGCAAGTTGTCGTACAGCGCGCCGAGCAGCGCGCCGCCGGCTGAGCCGACGCCGCCGAGCACCGTGAACACGAACACGTCGAGGCTGCGCTGGCTGACGAAGGAGTCGCGAGACAGCCCACGTTGCTGGTGCACGAACACCGCACCGGCAAAACCGGCCAACGCGCCCGACACGGCAAAGGCAGTGAGCTTCAGCCGAACCGCGGAGACGCCGAAGCTCTGCACGTTCGCTTCGTTCTCGCGCATCGCGATGAGGAGACGCCCGAAACGGCTGCGGCGCAGGTTCACCACGACGACAATCGACAACACGAGACAGAACAGCGACAGGTAGTACATCGGGCGGTCTTGCTCGAAGTTCAGGAAGAACAGGGTGGGGCGATCGATCCGGCTCGGCAGCAGCCACCCGAAGTACCGCTTGTCGAACAGCGTCGCTTCGACAGTGATCGCGAAGGCCAACGTAACTACACCGAGAAACAGGCCTTTGAGCCGCAGCGCCGGCAGGCCCACGATCGCCGCGATCACGCCGGTGATGGCCGCAGCAATCGGAACAGCGAACCAGAAGGGGATCCCGACTGTGGCGGTGAGCGCGCCGCCGACCACCGCGCCGATCGCCGCGAAGCCGAACTGCGCCAGGCTGATCTGGCCCGCCCAACCGGTCAAGACCACGAGCGACACCCCGACGATGGCTTGGATCAGGATGGTGCTGCCCAGGAACTGGAACCGGGTGGGCACGATGATCGGGTACAGCAGGAGGAACGCTCCCGCCACGGCGATGAGGGCCCAGCGCGTGGTCCGCACCGACGTGATACGAGCCAACTCTTTGGGGATCGAGCGTTGTTCGCGCACCGCGGCCCAGCCGGTGCCTGCACCCTCTTCGCTGCGGGCGCCGCGTCGGCGCTGCGACAGCAACGTGGCAAGGACCACGACGAAGTACCCGACCGTTATCAGACCGGCATCGCTCGGGAAGCTGTAGTTCACGGCCTGCGAGACCATCGCTATGAACAACGACGCGAAAATCGCGGTGGGGATGCTCTGGAAACGCGCGATCACGGCCGCTGTGATGGGCGCCAGTAGTACGGGGATCGCGGCGCCGCTCGCCGTCGCCGCGAAAGGTGCACTGAGCGAACCGACGCCGATCACGGAGACGGCCGACAACGCGCCCGCGATCCCCCACACCATCGTGGAGAGGTTGCCGACCGGGATGCCGAGCAGCGACGCGCGCTCGGAGTTTTCGGCCAGCGCGCGGATCGCCACGCCGCTTCGGGTGTAGCGCAGGAAGCAGACCACCGCGATGACCGCGAAGACCAAGAGTTCGATGTTGAACAGTTCGGGGAAGCCGTACTTGTTCGTGAAGCCCCCGACCTGGAACTCGAGGCCGGGGAAGGGCAAGAACGGACGTGAGATCACGCCGCCGGCCAGCTCGAGCACGGTGCGATTGGATGCGCGCGGGAAGAACGGCAGGCTCGGCACATAACCCGACACCGCGAACGCGAAGAACGGCAACGCGGCGATCGTGACCACGGTGAGTTGGATGCGGGGTGCGTTGAAGAATCGGCGTCCGAACACGAGGTCGAAACCGATGCCGATCAACGCGCCACCGGCGATGCCGAGGAACAACGCGACGACGAACGGGACACGCGTGAATTCGACGAACTCGAAGAACAGCCGCCCGCCGGCCGCGCCCATCGCCGCCTGGGCGAAGTTGATGATCCTGAGCGAGCGGTAGACGAGCACCAGCCCGAGCGCGATGACCGCGACGTAGCAGCCGACGACCAACCCGTAGAACAGGATGGCCAGCGGCGTGCCCCGTCCGCCGCCGGGCGTACCCGGCAGCACGAATTGCACGAATATCGCCGCGACGAGCAGCGACAACGCGCCAGCCGCGATCGATCGGGCGCGGGTGCCGGGCTTCAAGACTGTTGCGAGCATGAAGTGAAGGCGCCTACTTCTCCGAAGCGGGCAACGGGGCCGGCGTAAGCCCGCCGAGTTCCCACTTGCCCATGAAGGCGGTCGGATCCGAAGCAATGTCGCCGATGCTCAACGTCTCGGCGATCGGCAGCGCGCCGTACTGCGTCGCGAACACATAGGCGGCCTCGCGCGTCTCGTTGCGCGACGCGTACCGCACGGCGGAGTTGGGCAACGAACTGGCCGGGATATCGGCGGTGTAGGTCTGCTTCAGCGCGACCGCGTAGCCCTCGACGATCTCGCCGCACGCGTCGATGCGGAGTGCTCGCCCCACGGTGCCCGAGTTGGCGAGCACGGCACCGGTAGAGGTGTCGATGCCCACGCTGTTGAACGTCTCGCCGGTGCGCAGGATCCCGCCTTCGAGGGGAAGGATGAGCATCGGCACCACGGGGCGGAACGCCGACAGTTCGCGGTTCGCACTGTCTTGCTCGACGATCGACAGGACGTAAATGCCGGCGGCGTCACCGGGGTCGACGAGGCGCACACTGGTGCCGGGGACTGGGACGACGCCGATCGTGCGGGCGGGCACCGTGCGGTCGACCAACAGGGCGGGGTTGGTGTTCACCCGGAACGTCGTGATCACTTTGCGCTCGGGAGCAAGCGAATCGGGGGCGACCATCTCGAAGCTGAACTGATGGTCGCTGTCGTGCACGACGTGGCGGATCGCACGGTCTTCGAGACCGAACGGCCGCGCGGTCTCCGGCGGGTTCTTTGCGGCGTCTTTGGTGACGACGAGCGCGCGCTTCCAGCGATACACCCCTTCGGCCGGTGCTCCGATTGGCTTCACCGTGGCCGACGCCTTCGGGAACGCCGTGAGCTTCGCCGGCGGGCACGGACCCGGATCGGCAATCTTCGGCGCGAGGTTCCGGACGAGGTCAGAGATATTGCTGGTCTCGTCGACCGGCAGTTCATCGCCAAATTGGGGGGGTGCTTCGAAGCCGGGAATGTCGTTCTTGTTGGTGGGCGCCCCGAACACCGCCGTGGAGTCGAAGTTCACGACCCCCACGCCAGGTTTGTTCTGTTTGACGCAAGCACCAGTGGCGAGTGTGACCAGCACAACCAGTGCTAGCGCCCGAGGTGCCTTATGCAGCGACGATTTCATCGGGTGCCTCCTTCCCGCCTGCGGCGAGTATGGCGTTGAGATCAGGCGCGAACGGGTCGCGCAACGACAAGCGTGACACCGCAGCAACGAAGCGCACAGTCGCTGGCTGCGCCGACGAGAGGCGGCGCCGCAAAGACCGGGACAGTTCCTCGGCCGCAACGGCGAGCTCGAGGCGCGCTTGTTCTTGGAGGTCGCCCCAAAGGACGCGCGTGACGAGCCACGCCAACTCGGTGTGCTCGTCGTCGTCGATAAACCGATCGAGATACATGAGCGGCGTATCCGTGGGATACGAGAACCCGTAGTCGGTGGCGAGATCGCGGAACTCGGCGTAGGCGAGCGCGATACGCGCCCGGGGGCCCATCAACGAGGCCGCGCTTCGGCGGCGGGAACGGATGCGGACCTTGCGCAGCGCCGGATACGTGGAATAGATGGCCAGCAGCAACAGCACGATCGGCAGGCCGATCAGGACGAAGCGCAGCACCTGTTGGCCGAACACGGACTTCGGCGCCGTGATGGTGGGCAGGAAAACCTGGATGGTGACGTCTTCGCTGGGCAGGATGTTCGGGTCGGTTTGCTGCGTGCCCGGGTCGCTGCTCACCGTGGGCTTGGCGTGTTTTGGCACGCCGACGACGGGCACCCACTTGAAGCCCGGGAAGTACACCTCGACAAAGGTGGCGCCGTTCTTCGGACGTACTTCGAGCGTGTGACCCGAGACCTTTTCGCCACCGTCGAAGCCGAAGGCGATCCGTGACGGAACACCGATCCAGCGCGCCAACAGCGCCTGCGTGGCGACGATTTCATACGGCGTCGCTTCGAGCTTGTTCAGGATCTCGTCGACGCGGGCCGGCGTGACGGCAACCGGCACGCCCGGGCCGGCGGCGACCACGTTGTCGAGCACGTAATTGCGCAGGTAGTCGAATTTGTCCCACAGATTCGACGTCGGTGCCTGGGCCAGAAGTGCCGCCACACCGGGAGGCGGATCGCCTACTCCTTGGGCGAACTTGAGCACGTCGGCGGGTGGGGGCTCGGAGACCGCCTCGAGGTCGGTGATGCTCGGAAGCCCTGCGGCCACCACCTTGTAGCTCTGCCCGGCGCGCAGCGTGCCCGCGGCGAGACGGAAGTTGTCGGAGCGGTAGTCGAAGGACGGAATGATGCCCTTGGATTGGATTCCGATGGGGTTGGACAAGCCGGGCAACACGGCGCCCGTGAGACCCAAGACGTTGAAGTTCGCGCTGGAACCCTGGGTCAACTCGGTATCGACCACGCCGCTGTTGGGGACGGGCTTCACGTTCGCGTCGGTGACCGCGGCCAAGCGCCAGAAGCCGTCGTCGGACTTGTATTCGTCGAGGCTGCCCATGCGCCACGGCCCCGAGAGCTCCGACGTGACGCGGAACAGTGGGCGGTCGACGACTTTCGACAGCGGCACGGTCTTGGGTTTCTGCGGCTGCTCCGCCGGGTTGACGGTTGGCTTGGGAAAGAGAAAGTCGAGTTGGCTCGCGCCAATGAGCAGCGCCGTCACCGGCACGATCACGAGCAGCGAACGCATCGCGTTGCGCAGTTCGTACGCGAGCGTCGGCTTGTCGTCGCCATCGAGCCCGGAGTTCGACGACAGCAACACCAAGCCGAACACGAACAGCACGAGCACCGCGATGCCGCTGGCGATCTGTTGGTCTTTCGGAACGCTGATGCCACCGAGCGCGGCGAAGGGGACCGGGATAACCAGCGCCAATGCGGGCTTGCGGAACGCGAGCGCGACCCACGCGGCCGAGAAGCCGACCACGGCCATGAGCCAGCCGAGAATCGCGTGCCACCCGGGGATGAACGGTACGGGCGGGCGGGTGAGGTCGCCCTGCGTGTTGGCTTCTTTGACCAGTTTGGCCAGTGACCCGATGTTGCCGACCCCGGTGGGCACCATCATCAGCGCGCCGATTGCGAACACCCCGACACCGATGATGATCAACGTGCTTGCCATGCGGCGCTGCCGGTGGGCCACGATGGCCAGGCCGATACCGAGGAGGCCGGCGACGGCGCCGTAGATACGCGGGCCGGTGCCGCTGAACACACCGCCGGTCATCACTGCGGTGGCGATTACCGGGAACGCCATCGCTACGGCGATACGCGTGACCGGCTCGTCGGCCGGTTCGTCTTCGGGCGCCCCCGCGGCGCGCTCGATGTCGGCTTCCACGCCTCCGGCGTCGTCGAGGTGCTCGAGGACGTCTTCTTCGAGGGCCGACAGATCGGAATCAGGCGTGATGGTCGACGACATCAGATTCAGATTCGGTTTCCGGCGCCGATGTTGTGGAACAGCGCGGACGCGAGGTCGCCGCCCGGATGCAGGCTGGCGACCTGGCAGCCCATCGCAGCGGCGAGGCCCGCGGTGTCGGCGTTCTCGTCGTCCCACAGCAGCGCGACGACGAGAATGGAGATGCCCTTGTTGAGCAGGAGCTTCAGCTGCGCCGCTTCGTGTTGACCCAGCTTCGGCGTGATCAACACGTTGTGGGCGTCGCGCTGGGCGTTGCCGAGGAGCCGGCGGATCACCGTGCCGAGCGGATCGCGACCCATCTCGACCTTGGCGAAGGCGTCGAGCAGAGGCAGCTGCTGCTGCGCGCCGCGCAACGAGCGGGTGAGCGGCCCGCCATTGGTCTCGATCTTTACTTCGTAGCCCTCACGCAAGTGGCGCACCGCAAGCGAAGCGGCGGCGCGCACGCCCGCCTCGAAGCTCTCGGAAAGGCCCTCGCCGTCGCGGGAGTGGGCGCCGCGGTCGGTGTCGAGGATGATCGTGATCTTGTCGGTGATGCCCTGCTCGGCCTCGCGCACCATGATCTTTCCGGTGCGCGCCGACGCCCGCCACACGATGCGGCGCAGGTCGTCGCCCGGCTGGTACTCGCGCATGCCGTAGAACTCGAGGCCCGACGGCCACGGCTTCGACACCGGCGGACGGATGGGGGGGTCTTCAAACTGCCGGGTAAGGGGGCGGTCGGAGACGATCTCGATGCGGGGGTGCACCAACAGCTCGAAGGGCGGCGAGATCAACGTCTCGCGCTGGGTCAGGCCGAGCGGATCGCCCTTGATCGCAACGAGCGGACCCACTTCGTACACGCCGCGGCGCGTGCAGCGCACCGAATAGCGGTGCGTGAGTTTTTCACCTGAAGCCAGGCGCGTGATCGGCACGCGCACCGACTGGCCGAGGCGTTCGGGCACTCGCTCTTCGAGCACGAAGGTGGACACGCTGCGCCCCGCCTCGAGGCTTACCTCGACCTCGAGCCGGTCGCCTTCGTGCGCCCGCGGGAACAGCCCGGCGCGCTCGCCGGTGAGCTTGAGGTTGCGGGGGGCCAGGAAGAAGCAGGCCACGAACAACAACGCGAGGCCGTACGCGAACAAGTACATCGCGGTGCCGGCGACGATTTTCGCCAGCAACCACACGAGCACGGCCCCCACGGCGGCCACGACGCCGAACACGGTGACCCCCGTCGCCCGCTTCCAACCTTCGGTGCGCCGGCGCAGCGCCGCGGGCGCGAGCGCGTCGGTAAGCGCGTCGAGGCGCGCCCGGGCCCGTCGGCCCAAGGACAGTTGCGGTGCCCCGGGCGCCGCCCCAGCGGTCGCAGTTTTCGAACGGCGCAATACAGCCATGAAGAAGGCTTGAGACTCCTAGGCCTTGGCGGTGACAGGCGGCTTGACTTGGTTTGTGACCCGGTCGAGCACGTTGCTTACGTCTTCACCCCGGAGGATCGCGTCGGGGTTCAGGACAATGCGGTGCGCCATCACATACGGCAGCACCTTGCGGACGTCGTCGGGGTACACGTGGCTGCGCCCGTCGGAAGCAGCCAGCACGCGCGACGACCGGAGCAGTGCGATCGTGGCTCGGGGCGAGCCACCCATCGCGATGTTCGCGTCGTTACGGCTCGCTTGCACCAGGTCGACGATGTAATAGGCGACTTCGTCGGACACTTCGATGTCGCTCGCGTAGGCGATCATCCGCTCGATCTCGCGCGTGTCGGTGACCGCACCGAGATCCTCGATCGACAACTGCTTGGCGTTGGCGAACATCACGTCGTGCTCGGCGGCGCGGTCCATGTACCCGAGGCTCATCTTGAACAAGAACCGGTCGAGCTGCGCTTCAGGAAGCGGAAAGGTGCCGGCTTGCTCGATCGGGTTCTGGGTCGCGAGCACCAGGAACGGACGGGGCAGGTCGTAGGTGACGGCATCGGCCGACACGCG
>JBEEFT010000134.1:0-5883 GCA_041166225.1 Actinomycetota bacterium
GCTCGCCGGAGGCGAGCCATAAATGCTGCGCCCAGGGGTTCTGGGCGAGGCCGAAGGCCTTGACTAGAAGCCCATGCCGCCCATGCCGCCCATGCCACCCATACCGCCGCCGCCACCGGGCATGGCCGGGGCTGCGCCCGCCGGTTCCGGCTTATCGGCGACGAGCGCCTCGGTGGTGAGCAGGAGCGACGCGATCGACGCCGCGTTCTGCAGCGCCGAACGGGTGACCTTGGCTGGGTCGATGATGCCGGCCTTGAGCAGGTCTTCGAAGTTGCCCGTGATCGCGTTGTAGCCGCGGGTGCCCTTCTCGTTCTTGCTCTGCTCGACGATCAGCGAACCCTCGACGCCGGCGTTCTGGGCAACCCAGAACATCGGGGCCTCGAGCGCCTTGAGCACCGAGCGAGCGCCGGTGGCCTGGTCGCCGTCGAGATCAGCGATCAACTTGGCGACTGCCTTCTGCGCCCGAATCAACGTCGAGGCCGAACCGGCCACAACGCCTTCCTCGATGGCGGCACGAGTGGCCGACAGCGCGTCTTCGATGCGGTGCTTCTTTTCCTTGAGCTCGACCTCGGTGGCTGCGCCGACCTTGACCACGGCGACACCGCCGGCCAGCTTCGCAAGGCGCTCTTGGAGCTTCTCGCGATCCCAGTCGGAGTCGGTGTCGTCGATCTCGCGCTTGATTTGCGCGATGCGGCCCTTGACGTCGCCTTCGGTGCCAGAACCCTCGACGATGGTCGTGGTGTCCTTCGTGACGACAACCTTGCGGGCCCGGCCCAGAAGGTCGAGCGTGGCGGTCTCGAGCTTGAGGCCGACTTCCTCGGAGATGACCTGGCCGCCGGTGAGCACGGCCATGTCTTGCAGCATCGACTTGCGGCGATCGCCGAAGCCGGGAGCCTTCACTGCGACCGACGGGAACGTGCCGCGGATGCGGTTAACGACGAGCACGGCCAGGGCTTCGCCCTCGACGTCTTCGGCGACAACCAACAACGGCTTGCCCGACTGCATGATCTTCTCGAGGACGGGCACAAACTCGTGCACGGCGCTGATCTTGCCGTTCAACAGCAGGATGTACGGGTCTTCGAGGACGGCCTCTTGGCGCTCGGGGTCGGTGACGAAGTAGGGCGACAGGTAACCCTTGTCGAACTGCATGCCCTCGGTGAACTCGAGCTCGAGGCCGAAGGTGTTGGACTCTTCGACGGTGACGACACCGTCTTTGCCGACCTTGTCGATCGCGTCGGCGAGGACGTCGCCGATGCCCTTGTCGGCCGCCGAGTTGGCCGCCACTTGGGCGATCTGCTCTTTGCCGTCGATCTCTTTCGCCTCGGCCTTGATGGACTTCACTGCGGCCGCAACGGCCGATTCGATGCCCTTCTTCAGCGCCGAGGGCGAGGCGCCGGCGGCCACGTTGCGCAGGCCTTCGTGCACGAGCGCTTGGGCGAGAACGGTGGCCGTGGTGGTGCCGTCGCCAGCCACGTCGTTGGTCTTGGTGGCGACTTCTTTGACGAGCTGGGCACCCATGTTCTCGAAGGCGTCTTCGAGTTCGACCTCACGGGCGATGGTGACGCCGTCGTTGGTGATCGTGGGCGCGCCCCACTTCTTGTCGATTACGACGTTGCGGCCCTTGGGGCCGAGCGTGACGCGCACCGCGTTCGCGAGCTTGTCGACGCCGGCCTCGAGGCTGCGCCGCGCGTTGTCGTCGAACTTCAGGATCTTGGGCATGACTACTTGCCCTTCTTGGTGGCCTTGGTGACGAGGGCGAGAACGTCGCGGCTCGTGAGGATGAGCAGCTCTTCGCCGTCAACGGTGATTTCGGTGCCGCCGTACTTGGAGTACACGACCGTGTCGCCTACCGAGATGCCGAGCGGGATGATCTCGCCGGTCTGCTCGGAGCGACGGCCGGGACCGACAGCAAGGACTTCACCCTGCTGGGGCTTCTCTTTGGCGGTGTCAGGAATGACGAGGCCCGAAGCTGTAGTGGCTTCGCCTTCGTCGGTACGCACGACGATACGGTCGTCGAGGGGCTGCAGATTCATTGCGGTGGACCTCCATAAGGCCTGTTAGCACTCTCAGGTTGCGAGTGCTAACGATAGCCAGACGGTCAAGTCACGGCAAGGCGGAGATTTGGTAGCGCTCCGACGTCGAGTGGGGTCGGCCCGTCGGACTGCAGTCGCCACCACCCTGCGGCCGCGATCATCGCGGCGTTGTCCGTGCAGTACTTGAACGCCGGCAGCAGGCACTCCACGCCCAGTTCGTCCGCCGCGGCCTCGGTCGACGACCGCAGTTGCGAGTTCGCCGCCACGCCCCCGGCCAGGCACAGCGCATTGGCACCGGTCGCGATCACGGCTCGCTTCGCCTTCTCCACGAGGATGTCGACGACCGCCTTCTGAAACCCCGCGGCCACGTCGGCCGCTGCGAGTTGGTGGTCGGTATCGGCTGCGACCCGCCGGGCGACCGCGGTCTTGATGCCGCTGAAACTGAAGTCGTAAGACTGATCGCGCATCGCCTTGGGCATCGGCGCGTTCTTCGCGTTTCCCGTTTGGGCGAGCTTGTCGATGACGGGCCCGCCCGGGTAGCCGAGCCCGAGCACTCGCGCGACCTTGTCGTAGGCCTCGCCTGCCGCGTCGTCGATCGTGCCGCCAAGGATCGCGTAGTCACCCTGGCCCTTCACGTGCACGAGCATCGTGTGACCTCCGGACACCAACAGCACGATCGCGGGCAGCGGCAGGTCGGGGCGCTCGAGGAGACACGCGTAGAGATGCCCCTCGAGGTGGTTCACGCCGACGAACGGCACGTCCCACGCGAGCGAAAGCGCCTTCGCGTGCGACAGCCCCACCAACAGTGCGCCGATCAGACCCGGCCCCTGCGTCACTGCGACCGCCGCGCAGTCGCGCCCGGCCACACCGGCCTGTGCAAGCGCGTCGTCGATCACAGGCGCGAGCGTGACGAGGTGGGCCCGGCCGGCGAGTTCGGGGACCACGCCGCCGAAGCGCGCGTGCAGGTCGATCTGGCTCGACACCACCGACGACAACACCGTGGTTCCGCCGGCTACGACCGCCGCGGCGGTCTCGTCGCAACTGGTCTCGATACCCAGCACCAAGTCACTCATGGCCGCCCCGGTTCCACGGTCGTCGTGCCGACGATCGCGCTCTCGATGCGCACAAGCCGAGCCGCATACGCGTCGTCGTCGATGTCGTCGGCCCACATCACCAACGCGTCCTCGTTCGTCTCGACGTAATACCCCTTGCGGATACCGGCAGGGCGGAATCCGAAGGTGCGGTACATGCGCTGTGCCGGTTCGTTCGACACCCGCACCTCGAGGGTGAGATGACGGGCCCCGCGGTTGCGCGCGTCTTGTGCGATGTTGATCAGCAGGCGCGTCCCGATTTGGTGTCGGTGCCAGCGCGGGTCGACCGCGATCGTCGTGACGTGGGCGTCTTCGCCTACGAGCATCACTCCGGAGTATCCGACGACGGTCGGTCCGATCTTGGCCACGTAGTACGAGCGGCTCGAACGCATTGCGAGTTCGCTCATGAACAAGTTCATCGTCCACGGGCGCGGATACACCTCGGTCTCGATCCGGATCACGGTTCGCAGGTGGCGGCGACGCATCGGCGTGAGCTGCACGTCGACCGGCTCGCGCTCCGCCGGAGGTTCGTACAGCTCACGAGGATCGACGGGTTCCGAAGCCACTACGCCCCCTTCCCGGGAGGGGCGGCAAGTCGTTCGGCGTTCAGTTCGGCGTCCGACCGACGGAGATACAGCGGCACGATCGCGCTGGGCGCGACGGCGCCGCCCGCCTGTGCGATCGGCGCGGCGATTTGCACGAGGGCCTCGACCGACGGCAGCGCGAAGACGGCGCCGTACTCGCGCAACGTGTCGCCTACCAATGTCACGTCGCTGCGCCCATCAAGCTCGGCCAGCAACTCAGCGGGCGCGATGACGCGCGGTTCCACGATCCGCTTCAGCCCGGCGTCGGACACGCCGTAACTGGCGGTGTAGACCTCGCTGCGACGAGCGTCGATCACGGCGACGATCTCGTTTGCGCCGTACCGCGCGTGGTGCGCGAGCACGTCGAGACTGGCGACGCCGATCATCGGAACTCCGAGCGCTTGCGCGAGCCCGTTCGCAGTCGCGATCCCTACGCGCAAGCCCGTGAACAACCCTGGACCGATGTCCACGGCGACGACGTCGACGGCCGACAGCGCGACGCCGGCCTGCTCGCACACGAATCGCACCGCGGGGGTGAGGATCTCCGCGTGACGCGGACCTCGGGTCACCTCGGCGGACGCGATTACGCCGTCGGCGGTGCCGAGCGCTACGCCGGCGCGAGCCGTGGCGGACTCGATGCCGAGCACGATCACGCCGACCACCTCTCGCCCCACCCGTCGAGGTCGAACGCGCGCGACGTCTCGTCGACGTCGGTGATCGTGATCGTCAATCGGTGCGGGCTCAACACGTCAGTCGCGATGTCACCCCATTCGACGAGCGCGATCGCGCCGTCGGCCAGAGCCTCGTCAAGACCGAGGTCGAGCACCTCGTGCTCGCTCACCATTCGATAGAGGTCGGCGTGCACGATCGGCACCGCGCCTTCGTAGTTGTGCACGAGCGCGAACGTCGGCGACGTGACCGGCTCGTCGACGCCCATCGCGCGAGCGAACCCCTGAACGAAACGCGTCTTGCCCGCGCCTAGGCCCCCTACGAGCACGATGAGGTCACCGGGTTTGGCGACCGCAGCCACGTCGGCCGCGAACGAGTCGGTCTCTTCGAGGCTTGTGGTCACCCGCGTGATCACAGTGCTACTCCCGCAGCAACGAGCGCTTGCTTGGCGCGAATGAAGTCAGCTCTCATCTGCGCCAGCGGCTGGCCTCCCCCGCTGCGCAACACGGCTGCGGGATGAAACGTCGGCACCAGCACCGCCCCGTTGCGCCACGGGTACGAGTTGCCCCGCAACTTCGTGATGCCCTGCTTGGCGCCCGGATCACCGAAGAGCAACAGCTTCGTGGCGAAGTTGCCGAGCGTGATCACGACCTTGGGTGCGATCAGATCGAGTTGTAACTCGAGCCACGGGTTGCACGCGGCAATCTCGTCGGGCTTCGGGTCACGGTTGCCCGGCGGCCGGCACTTCACCGTGTTGACGATCGACACTTGGTCGCGGGTGACACCCAACTCTTCCTGCATCACCTGGTCGAGCAACTTGCCACTGCGTCCCACGAATGGCTCGCCCTGAGCATCTTCGTCTTTGCCCGGGGCCTCGCCTACGAACATCAGCGAGGCGCGCTCGTGGGCCACGCCGAACACGACCTGCGTGCGCGTCGAGGCCAACCCGCACCTTGTGCATTCGGCTGCCTGCGCCGCGATCTCGGCGAGGGTCGCCATAGCGCCCCCATCGTACGGGACCGACGCCGCAGGCCTCTAAGTGACGGCGCTTCGGCAGGCCGCTTCCACGGCGTGGGCGGCGAGAAACCGCACGCGGTCGACGTCAGCCTCGACGTCGCCGGTCGCACACGCGACAAGCGCGTCACCGTCGAAGCTCGTGTGTGACGGGTCGAACGCGCGCGCGATGCCGTGGTGGCCCGACTGCGCAACCAGATGGCACCCGGTCTTGTCCAGCGTCGCGTTGGTCGCGATGACCCCGATGGTCGTGTTGTCCAGGGGTGCGATCGGCATGGCCGCCCACGGCGTCTCGCGCTGCGACGCGTCGCGTAGGTGCCCCGAAGCGTTTGCGACCACGAGGGCGCTCACCACGAGGTCACCGTCGCGTTCAGTCGCCGAACCGATCCCAGCCGGCCTCGTCGTATCAGGGCCGCCGATCTTGCCGATCGTCGCGCCGGTCCCGGCGCCGACGCGACCCAGGGCGACGGCGCCGCCGAGCGCCGTCGTACA
>JBEEFT010000135.1:0-5073 GCA_041166225.1 Actinomycetota bacterium
TGATCGCGCTGGCCCCACCAGTCCTTGATCTCGATCGTGTTGCCCTGGTGCACCAGCGTGCCGTTGAACCAGCCGCTCTGGATCATGTGGCTTTGATCCCAGACCGTCTCGTCGCCGTACTTCATCGTGCCCCGCCGGAGCGCGTAGTGCGGCGTGCGAGCGGTGAAGGTGAGGTCGAGGGCGAGCGGCGTGGCTGGGCTCTCGGCGACCTGCAGGTGCAGCGTCTTGAACGGCTCGACGATGTCGATGTGCACCGGGCCCGCGGTGAGCGCGTGGGGATCATCACCCAACTCGCGGACGTGACGGCCGATCGTCGGCATCGCACCGATGCGCCCAAGTTGCAGCGCGTCCATCTCCCCGCGTGTCGGGAACGACGCCAGCGTGAGGATCACGACGTCGCCGAGCCCGTCGGGAGGGTGGGCGATGAAGAACAACGACTCGCGCCAGTGCGGGTGGTCGATGAACGGCGTCGGGAACGGCTCGGGGATCTGGTGACACAGACCCTCGTCGAGCGGGGTGAGCTTGGGACGGGCGATCGCGTCGGTCATAGAGGTGAGTTGTCGTCCTTCGGGGCGGGTGCTTCGTTGCGTGGGTTCGTAGCGGCAGGATCACCGGCTTGGGCGAGCGCGGCGGCTTCTCGTTCGGCGGCCTCGTTCTCCGCCGCGGACGTGATCATCGCGTTGCGCACGTCTTCTTCTACGAACTTGCCCGACGTCGAGCCGATGATGCCGCCCACGATCCACCACGGCGCCAGCGCCGCTATGCCCCAACGCAAACCGTGGTTGTCGGCGATGTGGCCCAAACCGAGCGCCGAGAAGATGACGACACCCAGCACGAGAAAAATTGCGCCGAGGCTGAACGCGAGGCTGCGCTCACGCGCCGGCGACACCAGGGCCTGGATAGCGGCGAGCGGCGCGAGGAAGTAACCGAGGATGAAGTTGGTCACCAAAGACAGGCCAATCGCGACCACGACGTTCGGTATCGCGGCGATCAACACCAGCCCGACGCCGACAATCGACAGCACCTGGCCCACGCGTTGGTTCGGCACGCCCATGCCCTTGGCAAACCATCCCGGCGTCGCCTTGCCGCCGCGCTGCACGCCGACGTACGTGAAGGCGGCGGTGACCGAGCCCAAGGCGCCGCGCTCGAGCGGGCCGAAGCCGTAAACCTTCTTGAAGAACAGCGCAAGGTAGGCCACGAGCGGGATCAGCCCGGCGCCGATGAAGATCGCCGCGATGAAGATGCGCCTGAGCGTCTTGATCCGCCACAACGTGCGCGCCGCGTCGCGGAATTTCGGTGGCTTCATGAACCCGGCGACTACCGCGCCGCCCGGGTCGGTGCCGCCGCGCACGGGATCTTCAAGCCGCGCGGCGATGATCGTCACGATGATGATCGGGATGAAGAGCACGAAAAACGCGGCCTGCCATCCGACGAAATGGCCGATCAATCCGGCGAACGCGGGCGCCATGAACGCGGCGACGTACACCGCGTTCGCGTGGTTGGCGTACACAGTGGGCCGTGCGTCGGGGGTGTAGTAGTCCGACAGAAGCGAGTTGTGTATCGGCCCGTTGGCAAGCAGGCCGAGCCCGTTGCCGAGCCGGGCCACGGTCAGCAGGCCCACGCTCACACCGAGACCGACGAAGCCCGTCATCAGGCTGAACGCACCGGCCAGCACACCCGAGATCACCACGAGGCGCTTGCGGCTTACGCGATCGGCGTAGTAGCCGAGCGGCACTGCGAGCAACACCGTCACGGTGACGTTCACGATGATCAGCTGGATGAACCGGTTGTCGTTGAGGTGAAACGTCTTTTGGATCTCAGGCGCAAGCGTGCCGAACGCAGACGTGTCGAACTCGTCGAAGAAGTACAGCGCCGAAAGGATTACGAGCGGGAAGATCGCTTCGCCGCGCGTGTCGGCTTCGAACTTCCGGCGCAACGGCTCCAACGTCACCCGGCGCAGCGCTTCGATCATCTCGCGATCCCCCCGAATCTCTTGCTACTCACCGGATCGCACGCACCGTAGTGTGGCTAATGGCTTTACCAAGCGTCCGGTACCCGACCGCACCGCGCGTCGACGTCGTCGACGACTACCACGGCACCCCGGTCGCCGACCCGTACCGCTGGATCGAAGACACCGACAGCGACGACCTGAAAACGTGGCTGCAACAACAAGACGACATCTGCCAGCCGTGGCTCGCGGCACTGCCCGACAAATCGAAGTGGCGCGCCGCGCAAGCCCGGCTGCTGCCCGGCAGCATTAGTGCGCCCGCGATGCGCGGCGACCGGCTGTACTTCATGCGGCGCGAGCCCGGCGAGCAGCACGCGAAGTTCATTGTGCGCGACGGCGACGGCACCGAGAAGGTGCTGTTCGATCCCAGCGCCGTCGACCCGTCGGGCCTGACCACCCTCGACGTCGCGTCGGTGTCGCCCGACGGGAACCTGATGGTGATCGGCGTGTCGTCGGGGGGCGACGAAGACACCGTGATCACAGTGGTCGACGTCGACACGCTGGAGGTTGTCGACGGTCCGATTGATCGCACCCGCTACACGTCGATCGGCTGGCTCGAAGACTCGAGCGGCTTCTTCTACGTGCGCCGCCTCACGCCCGAGCCGTTCAACCGACGCGTGTTTCGCCACGTGATCGGCGCGCCACTCGACGACGACGAGATGCTTTTCGGTGAGGGACGCGACCCGTCGACGTACTACGGCCTCGACGTGTCGACCGGCGGCCGCTGGCTGTTGATCGGCGCGTCGATCGGAACCGAGCCCCGCAACGACCTTTACATCGCCGACCTCGAAGGTGATGGCGCGCTGCACCCCGTCATCGAAGGCGTCGACGCCGAGACTTACGGCGACGTCATCGGCGACGACCTCTATCTCGTGACCACACTCGACGCGCCGAAGAAGCGGCTGGTCAAGGTCGACCCCGCTCGCCCCGAGCCGGCGAACTGGACCGACGTCGTGCCCGAAGCCGACGGTGTTCTCTCCTTCGCCGGCATCACGCGCGGCGGGATCGTTATTGCGCGCGAGACACACGCCATCACGCAGATCGAGATTCTCGATCCGTCGACGGGCGCCGTCACCCCGATCGAACTGCCCGGTGCCGGTACGGCCGTCGTGTCGACGCCGCGCGACCACAGCGCGCAAGCGTGGATCACCTATACCGACTACGTCACGCCGGGCACGGTGCTGCACGTCGCGGTCGACAGCGGCGACGTCACCACGTGGGCCACTGCGCCCGGCGCTCCCGCCCCGTCGTCGGACATATTGGCCCAGCAGGTCGTGTACCAATCCCACGACGGCACCGACGTGCGGCTGTTCATCGTGGCGAAGGGCGACGCGAGCAACGGCCCCCGTCCCACGATCCTCTACGGGTACGGCGGATTCAACATCTCGATGTCGCCTGCGTACAGCTCGCTGGCGCAGGCGTGGGTCGACGCCGGCGGCGTCTATGCCGTGGCCTGTCTGCGCGGCGGCTCCGAGGAAGGCGAAGCGTGGCACCGCGACGGGATGCGCGCCAACAAGCAGAACGTGTTCGAAGACTTCATCGCCGCGGCGCGCTATCTCAGAGCGCAAGGTTGGACCACCACCGACCAGCTCGGGATCATGGGCGGCTCGAACGGTGGCCTACTTGTCGGAGCGACGCTGACGCAGTGGCCCGACGAAATGGCCGCCGTGATCTGCAGCGCGCCACTGCTCGACATGCTGCGCTACGAACACTTCGGCCTCGGCATCACGTGGAACGACGAGTACGGCAAGGCCGACGACCCGACCGAGTTCCAATGGCTCTACGGGTACTCGCCGGTGCACAAGGTGCGCGAGGGCGTTGCCTACCCGGCGGTGCTGTTCACGAGTTTCGACAACGACTCGCGTACCGATGTGATGCACCCGCGCAAAATGTGCGCCGCGCTGCAACACGCCACCGCAAGCGACCCCGACGCCAAGCCGATCTTGTTTCGCCGCGAGGCCGACGTAGGCCACAGTGTGCGTTCCACTGACCGAACACTCGACCTAGGCGCCGACGAACTTGGCTTCTTCGCGCACCAGCTCGGCCTCGCCATCCGCTGATCTCGTGGAGCAATTGCGTCGCGGATCTCGGCATCAAATTGGTCGTTCTGCAGCCGATCCGATGCCGAGAAGTACCGCCGTCTAGAGCACGCCCGCTTCGACGAGTGCCGGCCGCAGCACCTCCGGAGAGGTGAAGTGGATGCCGTGCCACCCGCACGCGGTCGCGGCCTGCGCGTTGGCCTCGTTGTCGTCGACGAACCACGTTGCGGACGGGTCGAGGCCGAATTGTTTCTCAGCGATGCGGTAGATCTCGAGGTCCGGCTTGAGCACGCCGACCTCGCCCGACAACAGCACGCCGTCGAACTTCTTCAGCAACTCGGTCAGCAGTTCGCTGCGGGGCACGGTCTCAGCCGAACTGTTCGACAGCACGAAGCAACGCACGCCCCGCGATTGCAGGTCATCCACGACGTCGACCGTGTCCTGGATGAGTGAACCGAGGGTCTCGGGCCACCGCTCGTCGAACGCGTCGGTGTGGGCGACGTGGTGGGGGAACTCGGTGCGGAGCCGTTCCAGCGTTTCGGTCAAGGACGCGCCGCGGTCGAGCTCCGCGTTCCACGCGAAGAAGTCGGTCTCGCGCATGAACTCCTCGCTGAGAACAGCGAGCGGGGTCCATTCCACGAGCACGTTGCCGAGATCGAAAACCACTGCCTTCACGAGCGGCGAGAATAGGGGTGTCATGTGTGGCCGCTACGTATCCGCAACCGCCGCTTCCAAACTCGCCGAGGAGTTCCACGTCGACGAGGTCGTGGTCGAGGAACTCGGCGAGCGTTACAACGTCGCGCCCACGCTCGACGTCTACACGATCGTCACCACGGGCGACGGGCACCGCCGCATGGGTGCGTTGCGGTGGGGGCTTGTCCCCGGCTTCGCCAAGGACGAGAAGATCGGCAACCGCATGATCAACCTGCGGGCCGAGACCGTCACCGACAAGCCGGCGTTCCGCAAGCTGCTCGAGAAGCGCCGGTGCATCGTGCCCGCCGACGGCTTCTACGAATGGCAGGCCGT
>JBEEFT010000136.1:0-3172 GCA_041166225.1 Actinomycetota bacterium
CCGGTGCGCGCAATCGGTGCGGGCGTCACCGCCGCTCGCAGCGTGGTCGACGTTGTGGCCGCGACCTGCGAGCTGACCACGGTCACCGGTGCGGTGAGCACCAGCCCCGAATCGGCGCCCGTCAAGCGGATCGTGTGTGCGCCCGCGGGAACCGATGCAGGCATTGTGAAGGTGAACGCGATCTCACCTGCGGCGTAGGACGTGGTCGAGCCGATGCTGACCGGATCGCTCTGCACTACACCGTTCACCGGCTCGGCCGCCTCGAGGCCCCCGCCGGTGACCGTGATCGAGTCGCCCGCCTTCACTGAGTTCGTCGACAACGTGATGTGGGGCGCCGGCTCGACGGGTGGGATCGCGCCGCGGTCGACGTAGCTGGGCAACCCGAGCGCGAGTACGGCTTGGGGAGTCGTGCGTTCGAACACGGGCCGCTTGGCGTCACTAATGCCCGACGACGCAGCGGCGTCGTGATCAGCCTTGTTCAACGCGATCGCGCCCGCGTCCGCGCCGCTGGTCAACTGCAACGAGGCCACACCGGCAGCGATGTCGTTGGCGTCGGGGACGAGTCCGTAGGCCCGCAACGCCGACGACGCCAGACCACTCGAGTTGGCATTGCCGACGAGGTGCGTGCCGTCGGACTCTTGGTCGAGCAAGTAGTTGAGCCCGTCGTCGATCTTGGCGTCCTGCGCGTCCGACGTCGACGCGAACTTCAGCGCCAACAGCGCGAACGACGTGCCATCGGCGTTGGCGTCGGCATCGTCGGTGCAGGCGGTGCCGTCGGCATAATCGGTGCGGAACCCGCCGTTGGCGCACTGCTGCGCGAACAGCCAACCGACGGACGACGCCGGGATCTTGTTCGTGGTGCGGGCCAGGGCGATCATGTCGAGCGCTTGGCCGACGCCATTGCTGAAGTCGCCGAACTGGCTGCTGTCGGTGAAGCGACCGGTGGACTGCAACCGACCGCGGATCTCGTTTTCCAGGTTGAGCCCACCGACGTTCGTGGTGTCGAGGCCGCGGGCCTGCGCCATCACCATGAGCTTGCCGAGGGGGCCGGCGTAGCGCTCGGTACCCGAGCCGACGTAGTCGCTCGTGTGCGCCACGACGAAGTCCGACGTTGCCTTCGCTTCGGCGTCGGCGTTGCGGCTGGCCGACGCGATCGCGAGCAGCCCGTCGATCGTGAGGCCGAGGTCGTCGAAGGTACTGGTCTGGCCCTCGAACGTGCTGGTCACCTGGAAGCGGTGGCCACTCGCCGTGAGTTCCTTCTCGATCCAGTCGATGCCCGATGACGCCGACGGGGCCAGCGATTGTGAGCGCACCTCGCCCGCCGAGGCGCGCGAAGGGGCAAGAGCCAGACTGCTGAGGAGGAGGCCGACGCCGAGCGCAGTCGCCCGTCGAACAGGGTGCTTCGTGTTCATGTGAGTTCGCCTTTGGTTGGGTCCACGCAACGGCTAATCCCGCATGCAGGCAATCCGACTTCCACCAAGGTGGTTACGGCTGCGGGTCAGTGCCGGACTTTCACCGGCTTCCCCTGCATGAAGGTGATGCGAAGCTCGGACAATACCAACGGCCGTCCGGCGCGCGCATTACCGGCCGAGGGCCTCCGCGACGGCTGCGAGGTACTCCACGTGCTGTTCGACGTCGGTGAAACCGTGACCCATCGTGTTCACCGACGCGTGCGTTCCGCCCGCCTGCTCCCACGCGGCCATGCGCTCGGCCACTGCGGCCGGGCCCTTCGTCGTGAAGACCACGGCCTCACCGCCGAAGCCTTCGACGGGCCGACCCGCGTCGGCGACCATGTCGCGCACCCGGTTCCAATGCTCGACGACGCGATCGACTGGTCCGCCGAACACGAAACCGTCGCCGACGCGCGCCGCGCGCGCGAACGCGGCTTGGCCCCACCCGCCCAACCAAATCGGGACTGGCGTTGCCGGCCGGGGCGGTATGCCGGCGCGGTCGACGCGATCGAAGCGCCCGGTGAAATCGACGACGGGCTCGCTCCACAGCCGGCGCAACAACTCGATCTGTTCTTCCTCGCGCGCACCCCGCGTCGCGAAGTCCTGACCCAGCGCTTCGTACTCGACGTAGTTCCACCCCACGCCGACGCCGAGGCGAAAGCGACCGCCGGAGAACAACTCGAGATCGGCGACTTGCCGCGCAACGAGCGCGGTCGGGCGCTGCGGGAGGATCAGGATGCCCGTGAAGAACTCCAGCCGCTGCGTCAGCCCAGCGAGGTAGCTGAACATCATCAGCGGGTCGTGAAACGGATCCTGCTCCGTATATGGACCGCTCAACTCGGGCTGACGGTCGGCGTGCACCGCTCCTAAGACGTGGTCGTAAGCGAGCAGATGGTCGTAGCCCATCTCCTCGACCACCGTGCCGAGCCGGCGAACCGCGTCGGGGCTGCCGCCAAGTTCGATCTGCGGGTAGACCGCGCCGACGCGCACGGCTAGGACCGCGGTGCGACCAGTGGCCACGGCCGCTGACGCTCGACGGCCAGCGCCACGTCGAACAGCAGCGCGTCTTCGTGGTGACGGCCGAGCACCTGCATGCCGACGGGCAGGCCGTCGACGGTGCCCGCCGGGATCGACACCGCGGGGTTGCCGTAGATATTGGAGATGATCGTGAGCGCGCCCATGTTGACGAGGTCGGGGAACTTGCGGCTGGCGAAGTCGAGGATGGCGGACGGCAGCGACGGTCGGATCGTGGCCGCGAGGCGCACCACGCTCAGCAGGCCGCGCACCGCGTATTTGCCCGCATCGCTGGCCATCGCCTTGTCGACGATCCCGTCTTGCGGCGCGCTGGTGGTGGACTCGGCCGGGAACGCGGGACCGGGGTTCGTCGCCGCGATAACGAAGTCGACCTGTTCGAACGTGCGGGCCATCGTCTCGTTGGCCTGGATCCGCAACTCCTCGGCCGCCGCTGCGGTGTGCAGGTTGTACATCGTTTGGGACAGGAACATCCCGAACGCGACTTCGTCGGTGAGGTCGGGCGCGCAGCGCGGCCACTTGTCGCCCATGTCGGCCAGGAGCGTGGCGAGGTTGCCCATCGCCCACTGCGCCGCGAGGTTGGGCGGACTTACCTCGACGTCGACTTCGACCATGCCGGTGTCGGCGAGCAGCTGCTTGGCCTCGCTGCGGATGCGGTCTTCGACACCGGGCTCCAAGGTGACGCCGCC
>JBEEFT010000137.1:0-45885 GCA_041166225.1 Actinomycetota bacterium
CTCGCGTAACGCGGCTCCACCGTCGGTGGGTGCGACACGCGCACCGGTCGCGAGCGGCAATACCTCGGCACCGGTGCGCGCGACGGCGGCGGCAATGCGTTCACCGAAGCTCGACTCACTGGCGCCGTCACCGGTAGGCGCGGCCACGACGACGCGCCGCGCCGCCATCGGCAACTGAAACCACGACAGCTCGTCGGCGAGGGCTGCGACGGCGCCGATCACGATCGTCACTGGCGCCTTGACCTCGGCGTCGCCCAATTCGGCGAGCGTGGTTCGAACCGTCACCTGTTCCGGGCGTGTGCCCCACGTCACCGCGGTAACCGGCGTCGACGGGTCGAGGCCGTGGTCGATCAAGTGTTGCGCGATTTCGCCGCGCCGGGCCGCGCCCATCAACACGACGATTGTGCCGCCGCCGATACCCATGCGGGCGACGGCCTCCCAGTCGGCCTCGCCGGGCGTGGCCTCGTCGTCGTGCCCGGTCACGATCGTGACGCTGGAGGACAAACCGCGATGGGTGAGCGGCACGCCGGCGTAGGCCGGCGCTGCGCTGGCCGACGTCACGCCCGGGACCACTTCGAACGCGACGCCCGCAGCCGCCAGCGCCGCGCACTCTTCGCCCCCGCGTCCGAACACGAACGGGTCGCCCCCCTTGAGGCGCACCACGTTCAATCCGCGCTGCCCGCGCTCGACGAGCAACGCATTGATGTCGTCCTGGCTCGTCGCGCCCCCCGGCGCTTTGCCGACGTTGATGCGCTCGGCGTCGCTCGGCGCCATCTCGACCATCGCCGCGGCCGACAGGCGGTCGAACACCACGACGTCGGCCCGCTCGATCAGCTGTTTGCCCCGCACCGTGAGCAGCCCGGGATCGCCAGGGCCCGCGCCGACGAGATACACCGTCACGCTCTGCCACCCCGCACGGCGTTGGCGACGGCTTCACCGAGCGCGCGGGGATCACCGCCGGTGTCGGTCGCCCACTGCGGGCCGAAATCGGTGACCATGAATCCGACGAGGGAAAGCTCTCCTCCGTCGACCCGCGCGTAGGCACCCACCGGTGCATCGCAGCCGCCGCCGAGCGTGGCGAGAAACGCGCGCTCGGCCAGCAGCGCCCGGTGCGCCTCGGAGTCGTCTATTGCCGCAACCCGGTCGAGGGTGGCGGCGTCGTCGACGCGGCATTCAACCGCCAACGCGCCTTGCCCGACTTGAGGCACGAACGTCGACGGGTCGAACGCCTCGCTGATCTGATCAGCCAACCCGAGCCGCGTGAGCGCAGCGACCGCACCCACAATTGCTGCGAGTTCACCGACCCGCGCGAGGCGCGTCGCGATGTTGCCGCGCAAGCCGACGAAGTTCAGGTCGGGCCGAAGGTGTTCCAGCAGCGCCTGACGACGCGGGCTGCCCGTACCCACCGTCGCTCCCGGCGCGAGCCCGTCGAGTGTCGAACCCACGAGGCAGTCACGCACATCGGCTCGCTCGGGCACCGCTGCGATAACGAGGCCCTCGACTTGCAGCGAGGCCGAAGCGGGCAGGTCTTTGGCCGAGTGCACCGCAAGGTCGGCGCGGCCGTCGAGAACTGCTACTTGCACTTCGGTGGTGAACACGCCGCGCCCGGCCATGTCGCGTAATGGTTCGTCGGTGCGCCGGTCACCCTCGGTCTTGACCACAACGATCTCGGCGTCGGCGGCCAAATACGCGGCGACGCGCTCGGCCTGCGCCAGTGCAAGGGGGCTGCCGCGCGTTGCGATACGCAGCGCGCGGGCCGTCATCGGTCGTCTAGGTCGAACAGGTGGCGCACGCTCGACGCGAGACGATCACCCGCTTCGGAACCGGCGGCGTCTTTCAAGCGGACGGTGGGTTCGTGCAACACCTTGGCCAGCAACGCTTTGGTCAACGCGTCGAGCGCCTCGCGCTGCGCGTCGTCAAGCGACGCCACCAACGCCTTGGCTCGCTGCAGTTCCGCCACGCGTGCGGTTTCGACCTTCTCGCGCAGCGCCGTGACGATCGGCGCGACGGTACGGCCCGTCGCAGCAGCAAGGTAGGCGTCGACTCCGTCGATCACCGCTTCCTCGGCCGCAGCGATCGTGGCCGCGGGCGGCGCGAATCGCTCGCCCGCGAAGCGGCTGACGTCGCGCACGTCGAGCAGGGTGACGTCTTCGATGTCGCGAGCCGCGGGCGCCACATCGCGGGGCACGGCCAAGTCGACCAGCCACAGGGCGCGGGCGTCGCGGTCGGCCAGGGCCGTCAGCAGCATCGGCTCGGTGACAATCGCTGCGTCGGCGCCGGTGCAGCAGAACACGACGTCGAGGTCGACGAGGTGTTCGGGCAGGTCGGCCAGTGGATGGGCGGTTACCCGCGCCCGCACGCGCCGAGCCGCCGTGGCTTTGCGCGTGAACTGCGCTACCTCGCGCGATGGGTCGGCGGCGATCAATGCATCGAGGACACTGGTCGCGACGTCGCCCCCGCCGAGTACGCCGACACGCCGCGGCGTGGCGTCGCCGAAACGGTCGTCGACCATGGCCACCGCAGCACTGGCCAGCGACGGCCGCGGCTCGGTAGATCCGGCGGCGAGCGCGGCACGCGCCCGCCGCGCAACCGACGTGGCCTTGCGGAACGCGGCGCTCAGCTCGGAGCCTGCCGCACCGGCGGCGTGGGCCGCAGCGGCGGCGGAGCGAAGTTGGCCGAGCACTTCGGTTTCGCCGATGACGGGCGAGTCGAGCCCGGCCGCCACCCGGAACAGGTGCTTCAACGCTTGGTCGCCGTGGTAGGCGAATCCGTGCGCCGTGATGTCTTCGACCGACACGCCCGCGAGGTCGGCGAGCGCAGCGTGCACCTCGTCGACGGCGGGGTGGTACCACTCGCCGGCGATGTAAATCTCGGTGCGCTGGCAGGTGGCCAGCACGACCGCCTCGTCGATGGCGTGGCTCGACGGCAGTTCGGCCAGCAATTTGTGCTGCTGCTCGGGCCCTACATGCACCCGTTCAAGCAGGTCGAACGGCGCTGACGCGTGGTTCAGACCGACGACGACGACAACAGACACGCGCGAAGCCTCTCACTTGCTTGCTCAAGTTTGCCAACCGCGACGAGCTCGAGAAATTCCGGGTCGAACGACGCTTGCCACGGCAGTTGTTCGGTGGGGATGCCCTGGGCCCGCAGGTCGTCGCGTACCGCTGCCACCAGTTCGACGAGCGCGCCGATGTTGGGACCGAGCGCGTCGTCGATGCGATTGCGCAGGAACGTCGCCATCGCGGGACTGCGGCCGGCGGTGCCAACGGTGATGGTGACCGGTCCGCGCCGAAGAACCGCGGGAAGAATCGCCGTGCAGTTCGCCGGGTCGTCGGCCGCGTTGATCCACACGCCGTGACGGTTTGCATCGGCGGCTACGGCCGCGTTCACCGCGCCGTCGGCTGCCGCGACTACGAACCACCGGCCTGCGCAGGCGCCGTCGGCGAACGCGCTCGGGTCCATCATCGTGACCTGGGCGCCGCACGCCTGCAGCGCTTCGGCCTTGCGCTCAGCCACGTCGCCGGCCCCCACGACCAGGCAGTCTTTGCCGGCGACGACGAGGTTGACCGGGAATACGGCGGCTTCGATCATGCGTGCTGCGCGGCTTGGCGCTGTTGGTGGAAACTCAGGATTTGCAGTTCGATCGAGAGGTCGACCTTGCGCACCGCTACACCCTTGGGTACGGACAACACCCCGGGCGCAAAGTTCAGAATCGAAGTGACGCCCGCGGCGACGAGCCGGTCGGCGACGTCTTGGGCCACCGTTGCGGGCGTGGCGATCACGCCGATTGCAGGGCGCAACTTCGATGCCAAAGCGGGGAGATCGTCGAGATGGCTCACAGTGATGCCGCCGATCTCCTCGCCGACGCGTCGGGGGTCGACGTCGACCAGCCCCACCACCTGGAAGCCGCGGGCACCGAATCCCTTGTAGTTGGCCAGCGCGTGACCGAGGTTGCCCAAGCCCACGATGATTACGGGCCAGTCGCGGGTGAGCCCGAGCTCGCGACTGATCTCAAACAGCAGGAACTCGACGTCGTAACCGACGCCTCGGGTACCCAAGCTGCCGAGATACGAGAGGTCTTTGCGGACTTTCGCCGCATTGACGCCGCCCAATTCGGCCAGTCGTTCAGACGAGATCGTGGTTTCGTGCGCGGCGGCGGCCTCCATGAGCGTGCGCAGGTAGACCGGCAGGCGGGCCACCGTTGCCTCGGGAATCGGCCGCGCCGCCATCGCCCCAGGCTACCTGCGATTCACAAATGCACGAGGGCAGCTCAGTCGGCCCGTTTGAACGTGCTCACGACCTCGACGTGAGGGGTGTGCGGAAATAGGTCGACGGGCGTCGAGCCCTCAAGCACGAAGCCCTCGGCCATGAGCAGTTTCGCATCGCGGCCGAGCGCCGCGACGTCGCACGACACAAGCACTACGACCCGCGGCGCGCATCGCAGCACGGTCGCGACGCCTTCGGCCATGAGGCCGCGCCGCGACGGGTCGGCGACCACTGCGTCGACGGGCACGCCGCGCCATTTCGCGACGTCGCACTCGACGACGTCGCACACGCCGACGAGGTTGACGCGCGCGTCGGCCGTAGCGAAGCGGCCGCCTTCGACGGCGGCGCGAACGTCGAAGCCGCGGTCGTGCAGCGTGCCCGCGAAGAGGCCCACGCCGGCATAAAGGTCGACGACGGTGCGCGCGCCGTGCGCGGCTAACGCGTCACTGACGAGGCTCACCAACGCGTCGGCGCCGTCGGGACGGATCTGGAAGAACGAGCCGGCTGACACTTGGAAGCGGCGTCCGGCGACCTCTTCGTGGACCGCGGACGACACCACCACGCCTTTGGGCCGCGGCTTCAGCTCGACCAACGTCTCGCCGGTGCGGGCGCCGACGCGCAACACCACTTCTTTGGCGCCAGGCCAGCGCCCGTCGGCCAACATCGCCGCGAGCGTGGGGTGGGCCACGAGGCAGTCGTCGACAGTGACCAAGTCGTGGCTCTCGGACATACGGAACGCAGGGCGCCCCACGCTGTCGATCGCGACACGAACCGTCGTGCGGTAGCCGAGGCCGGGCAACGCCAGGCACGGCGCGACGTTGGGCTCCTCCACGCGAGCGATCCGACGCAGCGCGTCGACAACGAGGTCGCGCTTGAGCCGGGGCTGGGCCTCGGCCGCGACGTGCTGCCACTCGCAGCCGCCACACCCGTCGGCCACGAACCGGCACGGAGCCGCCACACGGTCGGGCGACGACACCAGCAGCTCGTCGATCACCCCGCGTGCAAAGTCGCGTCGTTGCTCGGTGAGGCGCGCCTTCACCCGCTCGCCGGGCAACGCGCCTTTGACGAACACGACCCGTCCGGACTCGTCGCGTCCGATCCCGTCGCCACCGGCCACAACGCCGGTTATGTCGAGGGTGACGTCGGTGTCGGCCTCAGGCAACATGCGCGCCACCCAGCGCGCGGCGCAGCCGGCGTCGGTGCAAGCCGTGGACGCGCATCGGAACGCTGATCATGTCGAGGTCGGTCATCCCGCTCAGTTGCATGAGCCCGCGCCCGGTGACACCGGTGCCCCACAGCTGCAGCAAACGCAAGCGCTTGAGCTTTCGCAGGTGCGGCAGGCCCGCGTCGGTGACGCGGGTGTTGCCGAGGCCGAGCTGCACGATGTTCGGCAACCGGCCGATCAACGCGAGTCCGGCGTCGGTGATCGAGGTGTCCCAAAGCTGCAACACCTCGAGCCGCTCGAGGCCTTGGAGGTGGAGCAAACCGGCGTCGGTGACCGGCGTGCGCGAGAGGTCGAGGTGCAACAGGTCGGTCATGCCCTGCAGGTTGACAAGCTCGTCGTCGTCGATGAGCGACCGTTCGGCGTGCAGCGACCACAACCGATCGGGCGCGAGGGTTTTGAGAGCCGAGAACGACGTCGCGCCGTCGACAGCCAAGCTGATCCGACGTTCTCCGGCGCGCGTGGCCGTGCTGCCGAGGCCCCCCATCCAATACGTGAACCCGGCACCGAGCAATTCGGTCGGCGGGGTACGACGGGCGCCGTTCGGCGCGCGCTTCCCGGCGCCGGCCGGGGTGCGGGCCTCGGCCGCAGCGATGAGGTCGCGGTCGTAATCGCGGCGCAGGGCGGGATCGCGCAGGACCGTCCATGCCGTATTCACCGCCGCCATCGCCCGCTCGGCTTCATCGATCAACTCCGCGGGCGAACCGGCGTGCGCATCGGGGTGATACGCCCGGGCGCGCTTGTAATAGGCGCGCTTGACCTTGTCAGGTGACGCGTCAGCCTCGATCCCCAGGACGTCGTAGTGCGTAGTCATGCTGCGGCGCAGATTCTCGCAGGCGCAGAGCCCAGTCGTACGCTCGCGCCGTGTTCGACACCGCGTTGGCCGCCGGTGCGGCGGCCCTGGCCGCCGCGTTTTGCGCCGCCACGTGGGAGAGATGGCTGCTCAAGAAGCGCCGCCACGAGCTGGCGTGGTCGTGCGCGTTCGCGCTGTACGCCTTGGCGTCGCTGGCGTTGGCCATGGGCATCCAGGGCGGCTGGAGCGGCTTCGTGTTTCGCTGGTTCTACGCCGCGGGCGCCGTCGCTACCGTGCCGATCCTGGCGATCGGCACGATCTATCTCCACTTCGGCAAGAAGATCGGCGACCAGGTAGCCGCAGCGACGGTGATCCTCACCGCGATAGGCGTCGGCGTAGTGATGGCCGCCCCCTTCACCCACCCGCTACCGGTCGACGAGTTGGCCCAAGGCTCCAAGGTCTTCGGCGCCGCCCCCCGAATCTTCGCCGCCGTCGGCTCAGGCGTCGGCGCGATGGCCGTAATAATCGGCTCCGCCTACACCGCGCTCAGAACGCGAGTCCCCCGGATCGCCCAAGCCAACATCCTGATAGCGCTAGGCGTGATAGCCAACGGCGCGTCCGGCCTACTGAACTCCGTCGTAGGAGAAACCAGAGGCTTCGTAGTAATGCTCGCCATAGGAATCACCCTCCTATTCGCGGGCTTCCTCCTCGCCACCACACCGGGGCGAGCGCCCCAGCGAGTACGCACTCAAACCAGCCGGGAGTCGAAGCTCAGCGAGCCCGCATAAGTGAGCGGCAAGCCGACCGAAGGTCGCCCAGCCGGCGAACGGGCAGCGGGCGGCTGAGCAGCGGCTCCCGGCGGAGTGCGCGCGACAAGCGTGGGTTAATGCCGCCCGCGCATGTACTTCTCCATGCCGTCCGCGTACTGCTCGTAATACGGATCGCTCTTGAACAATTCGGCGTAGTGCTCGCGCGCGGCGGCCTTCTTCGCCGGTATGTACTCCGTCGGCCAGTAACCCTCGTGCGGGCGGTAGCTCTTCAGCACGTTGCGGGCGACGGTGACCTTGTGCACCTCATCGGCGCCGTCGGCCAAACCCATCGTGGGCGCCGCGGCGTACATCGCCTGGAGTGGTGTGAGGTCGGTAGTGCCGAGCGAGCCCATGATGTGCAGCGCGCGGAACGAGACGTCTTTCAGCACGCGCGCCATCGTGAACTTGATCGTGGCGATCTGCGTGCGGGCGGCCTGCGTCGACGAGTTGTCGATGGTCCACGCGCCGTGAAGCACGAGGAGCCGGAGCATCTCGATCTCGGCGTAGCTCTCGGCGATCGCCTCTTGCACCATCTGGTGCTCGGCGATGATTTTGCCGTGCGACTCGCGTGACAGGGCGCGCTCGCACATCATGTCGAAGGCCTTCTTGCACTGCGCAATGGTGCGCATGGCGTGATGGATGCGGCCGCCACCGAGGCGCCGCTGCGCGAGCACCTTGGCCCCGTCTTCAGGGCCGAGGAGGTGGTCGAGCGGAATGCGCACGTCGTTGTAGATGATGTGGTTATGGCTCGACGGGTAGGGCTGAATTTCGACGCCGGGCGTGTCGCGGGGCACCACGAACATGCCGTTGGTGCACATCACGAACAGGATGTCGGCAGCGCGGCCGGCGGACGTGAACCACTTCTCACCGTTGATGACCCACTCGCCACCGTCTTTGACCGCGGTGGTCTTGAACAGGTTGGGGTCGGAGCCGCCTTGGGGCTCGGTCATCGAATACGCCGACCAGATCTCCTGGTTCAGCATCGGCTTGAGCCACCGCTCCTTCTGCTCCTCGGTGCCGTAGGCCGCGAGCATCTCCATGTTGCCGGTGTCGGGCGCGGCCGAACCGAACAGTGCCGGCGCGCTGCCGTAAGCGCCGATCACCTCGTTGAGTAGCGCCAGCGGGAGTTGGCCGAGGCCGGGGCCGCCCAACTCCTCGTCGAGGAACAGCGCCCACAGACCCTGTTCCTTGATCTGATCCTGGATCGGCTTTACGAGAGCCTTGATCTTGGGGTCCTTCGAGCGCACGGCGTACGGGAACACCAAGTCGAGCGGCTCGATCTCGTTGATACAGAGTTCCTTGACCCAGTCGAGCTTCTTCTGAAATTCGGGTTCGGTTGAAAAGTCCCACGCCACGTGCGTGTCCCCCTAAACGGTTGCGGACAGATTGATTCACCTGCATTATAGGTCAATGCACTTGCATGGCGCCGCGGTGACCGACGCCGACGACGGCAGCGAATCCACCCGCCGCCGCCTCATCGACGCCGCCGAAATGCTGTTCGCCGAACACGGCATCGGGGCCGTGAGCCTGCGCGAAATCAACCGCGCGGCAGGGGCCAAGAACGCCGTGGCCGTGCAGTACCACTTCGGCGATCGTGACGGCATCGTGCGCGCGATCAGCGCCAAGCACTTCCCCGCAGTCGACGCCCGCCGTCACGCCATGCTCGACGAGTACGAAGCCAACGGTGTGAACGACATCCGCGCTCTGGCCGCCGCGCTCGTGCGTCCGCTGGCGTCGAAGCTCGAAGACGCGCATGGCGGGCTCGAGTACCTCCAGATCTACGCCGAGATCGTCAACATCCCGCCTGCGAAGGCCTCGCGTAATGAAGACGGCAAGTCCACGGGCGGCCGCGACTCGGTGCAACGGTGGCGCCTGTTGGTCGAGCCGTTCATCGGTGACGACGCGGCCCGCCTGCACCGCCGGTTCGCAGCGATCCGTTTCAGTGCGACCGAGATCGCCCGCCGGGCCCGCACCGGCCCCCACCGCGACGACCGGCTCTTCGTAAGCGACCTCATCGACCTCGTCGCGTCGATGCTGTCAAGCCCCCCGTCCGACGAAACCACCCGCCTAATGAAAGACCGCGACAAGACCCGCGCGAAAGCTGTCGTCGCGCATCCCAAACGCTGACCAGTCGCGCGTGGAGTTACGGCCACGGGCAGCCGCAGGGTCCGACTTGTTCGGCCCGGAGGCAAGAATTGCGCCGCCGAAGGCGGCGTCGATCAAGCTCGGCGAGCAACCGAAGGTTGCGACGCCGAAGGCGCCGTCGATCAAGCTCGCCGGCGAACCTCCGGTTCGCCGGCGATTAGCGCAGTGCGCGCCGCAGGAGTTTGCCGCCGAGGCCGCGGGGCATCTCGTCGACGAAGGTGATCTTCGTGGGGCACTTGTAACGGGCCAGGCGGTTGCCGACGAACTCGATCAGCTGGTCCTCGTCGAGGTGCACGCCGGGCTTGGCGACCACGAACGCCTTCACCGTTTCGCCCGAGTGCGGATGGTTCACGCCGACGACCGCGACGTCGGCCACGCCGGGATGCGCGGCGATCACGTCTTCGACTTCCGCCGGGTACACGTTGAAGCCCGAAACGATGATGAGGTCTTTGGCTCGGTCGACGAGATAGAGATAGCCGTCGTCGTCGGTGATCGCGACGTCGCCGGTGCGAAGCCACCCGTCGTCGGTTTTCGCGGCCGCGGTGGCCTCGTCGTTCTCCCAATAGCCGGGGAACACGTTCGGCCCCCGGACCCAGATCTCGCCGGCGTCACCTTCGAGCGCGTCTTCGCCTTCTTCATCGATCAGGCGTAGCTCGATACCGGGCAACACCGTGCCGATCGAGAACGGCCGGGGCTCGCCCTCGAGAACCGACGCCGTCACGACCGGCGACGCCTCGGTTAATCCGTAGCCCTGCCGCAGCGGGAGGTGGAACCGCTCTTCGAAGTCGGTGGCGACCTCGGGGGGCAGCGGCGCGGCGCCGGTTAACGCCAGACGCACCGACGCGAAGTGCGCCGCGCTGACGCGGGGCAACGACGAGATAGCGGCGAACATCGGCGGCGCTCCCGCGACGACGGTGACTTTGCGGTCGCGGATCGTGTCGATCGCCGAGGCCGGATCGAACCGCTCCACCAGCACGACCGACGCGCCGGCGTGCAAAGAGATGCCGAGCACCACGTTCAGTCCGAAGATGTGGAACATCGGCAGCACACCGAGGCCGACGTCGCTCGCCAGGATTTCGTTGCCCGGTGCGCCCTGAGCCTGCTCGATGTTCGACAACAGGTTCGAGTGCGTGAGCATCGCCGCCTTGGGCGAACCACCGGTACCCGCGGTGAAGATCAGTACCGCGACGTCGTCGGGCGCCCGGTCGACGATCGGCGTGGCCTCGCCGCCGAATAGGTCGTCGAAGGACGATGTCCCGTCGATCCCCGACCCGTTCGGCGCGACAAAATGACGGACGCCGAGCGCGGCGACGTCTAAGCCGTTCACCCCGTTCGCGGCGGCCGGGCCCGCGATCAACATCGTGGGTCGCACCGAAGCCAGCTCGCCCTCCATCTCGGCGGCCGGGCTTGCCGGATTGATCGGAACCGCAACTGCGCCTATGCCGAGGACGGCTAAGTAGGAAACAACGAAAAACCAATTGTTGGCCATGGCGATCGCAACACGATCTCCACTGTCGACTCCCAAACGGGTCAAAGCGCCACGAAGTTCACCTGTCTGGCGCCGCAAATCTCCATACGTTGTTATCTCGCCGCGGCTCATAACGGCGGCGGCGTCGTCGGGATGCCCGTCGATAATGGATGCCAGGTTCACTCGCTCATCCTAGGAAGAGACGCGCCGATAGGGCGTCGGTGAGCCTGAAAGCACGCACGATTTTGACGACGTTCTCGACGACTCTCGTCGTCGCAGTTCTCGCCGCGGCCTGGGCCGTGGCGTCGCCAATGCAGGTCACCTGCGCCGTTGCGATGCCCCTTTCGGAGATCGCGCCCGCTCCCGATCAGAGCGCGCAGTTCGTGCAAGCGATCAACGATCTGCGGGCGTCGAAAGGCCTCAACGCGTTGGCCGTCGACGGACAACTCACGAACATCGCGCAGGACTGGGCCGTGAAGATGGCGCAGGACGACGGCATCTCCCACCGTCTCGACATCCGCGCCGGGATCTCGGAATTGTGGAAGCGCCTCGGCGAGAACGTCGGCGTCGGGCCGACCGTCGGCCAGTTGATGGACGCCTTCATCGCGAGTCCGGGGCACTACAAGAACTTGGTGGACCCGACGTTCACCCACATCGGCGTAGGGACCGTGCGGACCTCCGACGGCCAGCTCTACACCGCTCACGAATTCATGGCGCTCGAGTCGTCGGGCCCGGCCGTGACCGTGCCGCCGGCCCCGTCGCCGGCACCGGTGGCGCCGCGGGTGCGGACCACTGCGGCTCCGAAGGTGACAGCACCGCCCGTGACCGCGCCGCCCGTGACCGCGCCGCCAACAACGGTTGCGCCTGCACCCGCGCCGACCTCGCTGGAGGCAGCGGTGCAGCAGTTACCGGCTGATCAGCAGCTGCACAGCAGCAGCCAGAACGATCACAAGCAGCAGCACAGCCAGAGCAATGGTCGTTGCCGGTCGCATAGCAAGAACCTACAGGCGATCGTCCTCTGATCGGTCAGTCGACTGAGCGCACCACGACGGTGTCACCCGGCCGGAGGCGCAGCGTCTCGGCGGCCGAGGAGCGGTCGGCGGCGAGGCTCACCAACCCGTAAGCGTCGATCACGATGCCGACGTCGCCCGGCGTGACCGACGCATACGCAGCGGCGCGCCGCACGACGCGCGTCTTGTCTTGGAAGGCGAGCTGCACCGGGTCGCCGTAGGCCTCGAGCTCTTCGGCATCGACGTTGAGTTGCACATTGCCGTACCGGTCGACCCAGAGCACTTCGCCTACGAGCGCGCCGTCTTCCTCACGCGAGATCGGCAGCATTCCCGGCCGCAGGGTGACGGGGTCGATGGCGTCACCGAACTCAGTGAGGTCGACGCCGTTGCACAGGTGACCGGCGACGGAACCGAACACGTCTCGCCCGGCGAACGTGGAACCGGCGGCGTCGAGGTGGAACTCGGTATTCGTGAGCGCGACGCAGCGCTGCGCGCCGCCCGTAAGTGCCACCGCGGCCGCCATCAGCCCATTGTCAGGCCCCACGAACACTCCCTCGCCGTCGGCCACTTCGACTGCCACCGCGCGGCGATCGGTGCCGACTCCCGGGTCGACGATCGAAAGCACGACGCCCGACGCGACGTAGGGCACGGCGCGGGCCAACGACAGAGAGCCGGCGCGAATGTCGTGGACCGCGATCTCGTGCGTGAGGTCGATCACCGCGGCGTGCGGCGCCAATCCGCGGATCACGGACTTCACCACGCCGACGAATTCGTCTTGATGACCGAAGTCGCTCAGGAACGAAACGGTGTCGTAGCGACGGGCCATTACGAGCGACCCAGTTCTTTCGAACGCTCCGTCGCGCGCGCCACCGCCGCGCCGAACGCGTCGCGCACACCGCGCTCGTCGAGCACGGCCAGCCCCGCGACGGTTGTGCCGTTCGGCGACGACACGACGGCCCGCAGCTCTTCGGGGGCGTCGCCGGTTTCGGCGAGCAAACGGCCCGCGCCCATGATCGTCTGCACCGCGAGTCGCTCGGCGATCGCGTGCGGCAGGCCTGCGGCCGTACCAGCGGCGATCATCGCCTCGGCCACGAGAAATACGTACGCGGGACCCGACCCCGACAACCCTGTGACGGCGTCGAGTTGGTCTTCGTCGACGCGCACCACGATGCCGACGGCCGACAAGATCGACTCGGCCCACGCCACGTCGTCGTCGCTCGCGGCCGCTCCGCCCGCTATGGCCGAGGCTCCGGCGCCCACCAATGCGGGTGTGTTCGGCATCGCCCGCACCACGGGCGTACCAGGCGGCAGCGCCGCTTCAATAGTCGCGGTCGGCACCCCGGCAGCGATCGACAGCACCCGACCGCAGCCCGCCGACGCGAGCGCAGCGCTGGCCTCGGCCACGTATGCCGGCTTCACGGCCACGATGCCGCCGTCGGCAGCCACCGGCGCGTCGCTCACGTATACGCCGGGATACGTCTGTTCAAGTTCAGCGCGTCGCTCCGCAACCGGCTCCGAAACTGCGAGTTCGTCGGCCGTAGCCCAGCCTGCCTGCAACAGCCCGGCCAACAACGCCTCGCCCATCTTGCCGCCACCGGCAATTACGAGCTTTCGGGGCATCTACGGAAGATAACGGCGGGGGTTCTGCGGCGTGCCGTTGATGCGGGTTTCGAAGTGGCAGTGGTTGCCGGTGGAGTGACCGGTGGAGCCGACGAAACCGATGACCTGGCCCTGCGCGACGCGCTGACCGCGACTCGAACCGAGACGGCTTTGATGCCCGTACAGCGTGCTCAAACCGCCGCCGTGGTCGATGATCACCACGTTGCCGTATCCGCGCATCTGCCCCGCGAACACCACGGTGCCCGCCTTGGCGGCATGGATCGGCGTGCCCTTGGGCGCCGCGATGTCGATGCCGGCGTGGAGTCGGCCCCAGCGATAACCGAACCCCGACGTGAGGCGGCCCTTCAGCGGCCACATGAGCCCCGATCCCGAAACCTTGCCGACGGCGGTCGACCCGCCCGACAGGATGCCGCGAATGTTCGTTTCGTCGCCGGCGAGCGCGGCGGCCTCGGACTGCACCTCTTGGATGCGCTTGTCGAGCGCGGCGCTGAGGCGCCCCTTCGCCGCTTTGTCGCGCAACAGTTGTCGCAACTCTGTTTCCAACGCCGCCTGACGGGCGGAGGCGACTTGACGCGCTTTCTCCGCCGCGGCCCTCTGGCGCAACAGGTCGTCACGCGTCGCGTGCAACTGGTCGAGGACGTCGTTGTCGTTCGCGGTTACCGAGTCGAGCAGTGCCTTGCGGCGGCTCGCCGCGTTGATGTCTTCGGTGCTGCTCTGCGTGAATGCGAACTTCTGGGGTCGCGTGTACTCCTCGACGGCGCGCTTCACCAACGAGCCGCGCAGCCGAGTCATCGCATTCTCGGCAATCGCCAAACGCGACTGCGCGGCGCTAGCCGCGGCCTGCGCGGCGCGCACCGACTGGCGCCCGTTCTGGGTTTGCGCGTCGGCCTCCGCTACCTGGCCGTCGAGCGCTTTCACCGCGTTGAGCAATTCGGTGTCGCTGGCTTGCAGGGCCTTGAGCTCACGCGCTTTTTGCACCTGCTGCGCATTTTTCGACGACGACGCGGCGGCGGCCGGCGCGAGCAGCCCGAGGGCCAGCGCAGTGACCAGGGCGTAGACGGACAGGCGAAAGCGGTCGGCAGTCATACGGGTGCGCGCCACCCCTCGGCGAGCGCGAAGAAGTCTAGGCAGCAAAGAGCCCGGTAAAGCGAATGCCAGTCGCACTTCCCCGAACGACTGACCCCCGCCCACCGGGCTCGTTGCAGGGGCCGACAGTAGACGTGAGCAGCCGTGGTGAGCAAGAGGACAGATCGACGAATCCGTCCGGTAATGCCCGGGATCAGCCCCCGAAACGCGACTGGTAGCCGATCCGCATAGCCGGGCGGAAGTACGCCTCGGTATATGCGTAGGCCGCACCGAGCAGCCGGTCGAGCTCGTCTTCGGTGACGTGATGCACCGACGTAGCCCCCATCAGATACACCGCCTCTTCCTGTCCGACTGCGAAGCGCAACCCGCCGAGACGAGCGTTTAGCCGCAGCAGGTACGTGAAGCATTGCTCAATGTTCTCTTCGGGACCCGGCATGAAATACGTCTCGACGGACACACTGCGCTGGCGCAACGTGAACCACACCGCGATGTATTGCTTCTCCTCGCCGGTGAGGCGGAGCAACCAGCGCCTGACGCCATTGTCGTTTTCGCGTTCGATGCCGAGGACCGACGGGTTCTCTTCGCGCTGCGCCTCAGCCCACCGCTCGATGAGCGCTGCGATCGCGTCGAGCTGCGCAGCGTCGGCTGGCCGCCCTATGTCTCCGTCGGTTACTGACACGTGGTCAGCGTACGAGCGGTGAGATCGCTGTAGAGACGGCGCAAGCGGGCCGCGGAGATCGACCACTGATACTTCTGGGCTTGGGCCGCGCCGGCCGCACCCATCGCCTGGGCCAGCGCATCGTTGCGGGTGATCTCACCGGCGAATGCGGCAAAGACCGTCGGGTCACGGCCTTCAACGAGGAACCCGGTGCGACCGTGATCCACCAGCGTGCGTAGGCCACCGACCGCGGCGGCCACCACCGGCGTGCCGCACGCGGCAGCCTCGAGTGCGACAAGCCCGAACGACTCCGAGCGCGAGGGGACGAGCACGACGTTCGACGCGCGGTAATAGGTCGAAAGGACCTCGTGGGGCTGCGGATCGCGCCACACGATCCGGTCGGCCACGCCCAGATCCGCTGCGAGCTTTTCCACCCGGGCGTGCTCGGCTTCGCCTTCGGGCCCGCTCGGGCCACCGACCACAACCAGGAGCGCGTCGACGTCGTCGATTTGCGCGAACGCCGCGATCGCCACGTCGAGGCCCTTCAGCGCCTGGATGCGGCCGACGAACAACAGGACCTGCGGATCCTCGGGCAAGCCGATCGCGCGTCGGGCCTGGGCGCGGTTGCCAGGCGCGAAGAACGCATGGTCGACGGCGGGCGCAACGATCTCGATGCGTTCGGGGTCGACCCCGTACAGCTGGCGCAGTTGCGCGGCCTCGACGCTGCACGACGCGAGCACCGCATCGGAACACGCCATCACATCGTGTTCAGCCCGCACCCGCTCTTCGGGCTCGTCGTCGCCGGCGTCGGCCTTTACTCGGGCCAGCGTGTGAAACGTCGACACCAGAGGGAGGTCGAGCGCGTGCTTGATCGCGTGACCGGCGAGCCCACTCAGCCAGTAGTTGGCGTGTAGCGCGTCGGCCGGCGTGCGACGGAGACGGGCCAGCACACCCTCGGTGAATTCGTCGACCACGCCGGGCAACGCGTGGCGATCGACCGCAGCCGCGGGACCGGCGGGGATGTGGTGCACCCGGAACCCCGGTTCGACCCGCACGACGTCGTCGAGCCCGGGCCGGTCAGCGCGCGTGTAGACGTCGCATTCGACACCGGCGCGCGCAAGCGCGGACGAAAGTTCTCGTACGTACACGTTCATCCCGCCGCCGTCGCCGGTTCCCGGCTGGGCCAAAGGGGAAGTGTGCAGCGACAAAACCGCTAGAGACCTCACAGCGGGAGAAAACGCTACTCGGTGTCGGTTGATTCCCCGGAGGAATCCGCCGGGGGCGATACAGCTCTGTCTTCGTTCTCGTGACGGAACGACAGGTAGATACGAACGAGGGTCTGCTTCTGCTCCTCGTTCATGAACTGATCGCGCAGGATCTCGGCCGCCAGGTCGTCGGCCGGGTCGCGCTCTTCGAGGATCCCGGCCCGCACGTACAGCGTCTCGGCCTGGATGCGCAGCGCTTTGGCGATCTGACGCAGGATCTCGGCCGAAGGCTTGCGTAGGCCACGCTCGATTTGGCTGAGGTACGGATTCGATATGCCCGCGAGTTCGGACATCCGTCGCAACGACAGGCGCGCCGTGCCGCGCTGCTGGC
This sequence comes from Actinomycetota bacterium, assembly GCA_041166225.1. Classification (GTDB taxonomy): domain Bacteria; phylum Actinomycetota; class Acidimicrobiia; order Acidimicrobiales; family JACCXE01; genus JACCXE01. Next base: position 16,674 of record JBEEFT010000137.1, read on the forward strand.
GAATGAACTCGCCTAAATCACGCCATCGGTCGGCTTGATCGTCCACTTGATCAACCGTATCTCGGTGTTAGGTTCGGCCCTCGGCAGGGATGGACAATCAGGAGGAAGTGCATGATCGCGTTGGAGCTCTTTACACGGGACGGAGGAATTTTCCTCTCTCGTTATGCCCACTACCTCGCAGGAATTACCTGGATCGGGCTGCTCTACTACTTCAACTTCGTGCAGACGCCGGCCTTCGCCACTTTCGATGCGCCTGCTCGCACCGAAGCGATTTCGAAGCTCGTGCCGCGCGCGCTGTGGTGGTTCCGTTGGGCCGCCGTGTTCACGGTGCTGTCGGGGTTTTTCATTCTCGGCTTCCAGAAGCAATTCGACGGCGACTACATGAAGTCGCCAATGGGGATCAGCATCTCCACCGGCGCGCTGCTCGGGCTGATCATGCTCGCCAACGTGTGGGGCGTCATTTGGCGCAACCAGAAGACCGTGATCGCGTCAGCCCGCGGTGTCTCCGAGGGCCAGCCCGCGCTGCCTGAAGCCGCCGACGCCGGCCGCCGTGGCGGCCTCGCCTCGCGCACGAACACGGTGTTCAGCATCCCGCTGTTGTTCTTCATGGCCTTCACCAGCCACCTCGCGCCGCTGTACAACCACGCGCCCGAAGGGTCGAAGCGGGCGCTGTACTGGCTGCCGGTGATCATCGTGATCGCACTGTTCGAACTGAACGGCCTCGGCGTTATCGGTGGCATCGGTCAAAGCTCAACGAAGAAATACCTCGAGACGCACAAGGCCGCGATCGCCACAGGCTTCATCCTCGCGGCGCTGTTCTACCTGTGGTTCGAGGTCTGCTTCCACTAGCAGTAGCTAGAGGCGGATCAGTCCCAGCAGCAACAACAGCGCCGGGCCCGCCGCAATAAACGTAGATAGACGACGGACAGCGGGCGCCTCGACGGCGCCCGCTTCCGCGTCGTCATCAGAGTTCTCGGGTGGGGGCGGGGTGAGCCGCCGCAGGAGTGCCGGACCCGCAGGCCCGGCCACGCACACGATCAAACCCAGTAGCGCGGTGGTCGCAAGGTTGAACGGCGGTTCGGCCAGCGCCGCGACAGCGAGCGAGCCGGCGAACACCGTCGCCACACCCGCGGCGGGACCCTCCCACGGGTTGTCGGCGCCGGTGCCCACCACGTAGGCCGCGGCGTCGTATCCCGCGACCAAACCGAGAATCGACAGCACTTCGGCTAAGCCTCCGAAGCGGGCGAGGATCGGCGCGCCGACACCGATGACGACAAGCGCAACCACGGCCGCGCGTTCGCGAAGCGATTGCCCGCGTAGCAGCGTGACCAACGCAAGCGCGGCGGTGGCCGCGAGCCAACCCGCGAGCCACGACGCGCCGACGATCGCCGCGGCGAACGTGGTGATCGACCACGCCGCGCCTAGGCGGCCGCGCGGCAACACGTGCCATACCGCGCCCGACTTCGGCTTCGCCGGGGCGCGCGGTGCGCGCGGTTCGCGCGGCGCACGCGGTGCACGGTGCAATCCCGAAGGCGTTATGTGGTCACCTCGGCCAAGCCGTTGCTGATCACGAGGTCGCCGGCGCTGTGCGCTTCGAGGGGGAACACGCCGCGCGCCTCACCGCGGTACACCGTGGTCACCACGTCGTTGCCGGGAAAGACGTTCTTGGCGAAGCGCACGGCGAGCCGCCGTAGCCGGGCGGGGTCCGAGTCGGCGACGAGGCTCAACACGGCCTGGCTCGTCATCGCCATCGTGCACAAGCCGTGGGCGATGATGCCTGGGAGGCCGACCTGTTTGGCGAAGTCGTCGTCGACATGAATCGGCATGTTGTCGCCGGACGCATCGCGATACCGAAACGTCTGGTCGTCGTCGACGTGGACGGCGAACTCGCCTACCGGGTTGGCGCGCGCCGCGTCGGGGAAGGTGTGGTCGGGCTTGTCGGGACCCGCGCTCTCGCCGTCGGCCAAGCCGCGGATGAACATCGTGATGTATTGCTCCACAAGCAGATCGTTCGTGGCATCGTCGAGGCTGCGGGTGCGCACGGTGAAGCGCGTGCCCGAGGGCGACACGCGGACCGTGAACGCCTCGCCGGTCGTGCGCATTTTGGTTCCGGGCACGAGCGGCTTGGCGAAATGCATGTCCTGCTCACCGTGCACCGTCATCATCACGGCTTCGGGCGCCACGTTGTCGCCGACGACGCCCAGGAGCGCCGACCACGCCGGCACCACCGCGAACACCGGTGGTGCATATCGGCCCGACGCGTAGGCCGGGTTGTCGTCGTTCGTGGCTGCGGCGTAGGCCCGGGCCCGGTCGCCGTCGATCTCGTCGACCTGCTCCGGGTACACCGTGCCCAGCTTTTCAACCGAAATTGCCATGGCGGCGAAGTTAGTGGGCGCCCGTCCGTGCCGGCCCAGTCGACGGGGCCAGATACCTTCTTCGGGTGGCGAAACGGCTCTTACTCGTGCGTCACGGCGAGTCCATTTGGAACGCGCAGGGCCGGTGGCAGGGCAGCGCCGACCCGCCGCTGTCCGACGCCGGGCGGGCCCAGGCGTCGGCGTTGGCCGAATCGCTCCGCAACGAAGGGATAGACCGCGTCGTCACTTCGGATCTCGACCGGGCGCACGAAACCGCGCGGATCGTGGCCGCCGCGCTCGGGCTCCCGGCACCTGTGGTGGTCGCGGGCCTACGCGAACGTGACGTCGGCGAAATCAGCGGGTTGACCCGCGCCGAGATCGAGCAGCGCTATCCCGGGCTGCTCGAAAAGTGGCGCACCGGCGAGCTCACCAAAATGCCCGGCGGCGAAGACGACATCACCCCGCGGGTGTCGCGCGCGGTGGAGGCAATCGTGGCCAACGACGAGGGTTCGGTGGTTCTTGTGGTCACGCACGGCGGGGTGATCGGCGCCGTCGACCGATGGCTCGGCACCGAGTACCGACGCGTCGGCAACGTGCAGGGCCGGTGGCTAACCGTCGACGACGGCGGACGGATCGGTTTCGACGCGCACTTCGGCGTCGACGGCGCCGACACCAGCACCACCACCGTGGTGTTGTGACGCCCGCCGAGTCGCGATAGCCGGCTCCACCACTTCGCGCACGAGCTCGTCGCACAGTTCGTCGGTGAACAAGTCTGTGGCGTGGCCGCCGTCGCGCCACCACAACCTCGCCGTGGGACCCGCCGCGCTTTCCATCGCTTCGGCCTGGTCGGCCCCGAAGTACCAGTCGGACTTGTCGTGAATGATTACGAGCGGCGCAGGCGCGATCTCACCGACCACCGAAACCGGGTCGATCCGCCCGTCGTTGCGCATCCCTTCGATGCGGACGCGCATTAGGTACTTCATCGACACGCGCATGAACGGTGATGCGGCAAGCTCGAGCACGCGGCTCACGCCTTTGGCCGCGTCGCGCCCGCCCCACCACGCCGGGCCACTGATCGCGATCACCGCGTCGGCCGGCCGGCCGCCGTCGCCGTGTGCGGCGCGCCCGGCGTAGATCACCGAAGCCGCTGACCCCATGCTCGTGCCGAGCAGGATCAACGCGTCGGTTGTCGGCACCTGCTGCACCGCGGCGGCAACGTCGAGGTATTCGAGGGCGCCGAGCGTGCTCGTGCCGCCCGAGAACCCGTGGCCGCGCATGTCGAGCACGATCACATTCACGTGCTCGGCAAGCTTCGTGGCGAACTCGTGGATCTTGGGGTGGCGATGCCAGTTCGCGAAGCCGTGCGACAACACCACGGTGCCTCCGCAGTCCGGCGGACCGGCCAGGCGAACTGCGTGCAGCTTCACGCCGTCAGCGGTGGTGAAGTGCAGATCTTCACGCGTCTTGTAACGGGGCGCGTTGACGTACTTCTGGAACCAACTCCGCACCGCTTGTGGATTGGTTAAACGCGCCATGTTCGGAGAACTATTCGGTGACCGGCGGGTCAGCGGATGAGTCGAGCGCGTCGAGCTCGGCTTCGGAGGCCGAAAGTTCGGCCTCGACGACGGCCAGGCGATCGAGGTCGGCGGCGAAGTCAGCTGCTTCGGGCTCCAATGGCCCAACGACCTCGCCCTCGACGTCCGGGCCGGCAGTGTTATCCACACATCCAGCGTATCGGCGGAATTGGGACTTTCTTGAGCAGCACGTGGCCTGGTTGTTCGCGTCGTGCTTCCGTGGGGGTGGCAGGGATCGAACCTGCGACGCGCGGCTTAAAAGGCCGCCGGTCTACCACTGACCTACACCCCCGCTTCGGGACCGGCGATTATTGCCGCTCGCGGCCCGTCACGGTAACGGGACCTCGACGACGCGCTCTTCGACGTCGTCCCATTCGGTGCGCAATGCACGCGACAACACCGCGTGTTGCAGGTAGAGCGTGGCGATGTAGCTGAGCTCCAACAGCGCCACATCACCGAGCGCCGCCTTCAACGGTTCGAACAATCCGTCGGGCACGCGGCCGTGGTCGAGCGCAAGGCAGTCGGTGTACGCAAGCACGAGCCGTTCGACGTCGGTGAAGCATGGTGCTGCGGACCAGTGCGCAATCGCGTTGATGCGCTCGTCGGTCTCGCCCAACTCGCGCAGCGAATGACAGTGCTGCGAAAACACGAACTGGCTTCCGGCCGCCCAGCCCACGCGAGCTTGGCTCAGTTCGCGGAGAACAGGGTCGAGCACCCGGCGCGAACTGCGGTACAGGCGAAAGCCGGCGACGGCGTGCTCGAGCACGTCGGGCGAGTTGGCGAACGTCGGCCACCAGTCGCCGCGTGACCCGGTGGCCGTGCCCGGTTCGTCGACCGGATCGCGGGCGTCGAAAACGAAGTCGTACATCGCGCGCACGATTTCGGAATCGGTTTCGTTTCGGCGCACTTGGTGAAGGCGGGGCATGCACGCTGTCTACCTGCTCAACGCACGATCGAGCGTTGGAACCTCAGGGCGCACCAACCTCCAGAGGCTCGGGCACCGTGACGCGTCGACGAACCAGCAGGATGCCCGCGATTACTACGACGCCGCCGAGCGCGACGTTCCACCCGATCGTCTCGTGCAGCACCACCACGCCGAGGAGCACACCCACGATCGGCATGGCAAACGTCACGGTCGACGCAACCGTCGGACCGCTTATCTCGATGAGGTTGAAGAACAGGAGATAGGCCAGGCCGGTGCCGACCGCGCCGAGCGTGAGAATCGCAGCGGCGATGTGGAAGTCGACGTGCGTCGCACTCGAACTGAACGCGGCCGTGCCCGTCGCGATCAGCGCGGCGACCACCGCGCCCGACGTGATCTGGCCGACGGCAGCGGTCATCGGCGGGATCGTTCCCGAGATGAACCGCGACGTGTAAACGAATCCCACGCCGTAACACGCTGCGGCACCTACGCAGGCGAGCTCCCCCAAAACCTGCCCGCTGCCGGCTCGCCATGGTTCGACGATCACGACCACCCCGGCCAGCCCGAGCAACAGGCCAGCGCTGCGTCGCAGGTTGAGGCGCTCACCGGGAAGGAACGCGACGGCGGCAAGCGCGGCGGTCCACAGCGGCGTCGTGGCGTTGAGCACGCTCGCTAACGACGACGTCACGCGCTCCTCGCCCCAGGCGAACAGGGCGAAGGGGAACACGTTGGAGATCACCGCCATGATCGTGACGGTGCGCCACTCGCTCAACCCCCGCGGGTACCGCGCCACGCCGAAGCGCACCGCGACGCCGAGCACGAGCGCGGCCGACACCATCCGTCCCGCCACGATCTGGGTGGGTGACAAACCCTTGAGGCCGACCTTGATGAACAGGAAGCTCGAACCCCAGATGAGCGCGAGCAGCGCCAGCTGCAGGTCGGCTCGCCGGCTGTTGTTCAGATCACGCGCTCGCGTCGGGCGATTCGAAGCTGAAATGACCGGTCACCATGAACTGCACTCGATCGGCGACGTTAGCGGCGTGATCACCCGCTCGTTCATAGAAACGGCCGACCAAGGCGATCTGCACCGCCTGCTGCAAGCTCGAGTCGTCGGGTGAGCGCACGGCGAAGATCGCCTGAAACAGTTCTTTCTGCAACTCGTCCATCACGTCGTCCATGTCGGCCAACGCGGCGGCGCGCGCCACATCGCGATCGGCGAACGCCTCGATAGCGAGGCGCAACTGCGCGGCGGCCTGGTCGCGCATGCGGTCGATGAGCCCGCGCACGCGAGGATCGATCTCGTGCGGGTAGAGGCGACGGGCGGCTTTGGCCACCTTCGTCATCAGGTCGCCGATCCGCTCGATCTCGTGAATGGCGCGCAGCACCGTGACCAACACGCGCAGGTCGACCGCCATCGGTTGTTGTTGCGCGAGCAGCAAGTAGCAACGTTGCTCGATGTCGTGGGTCAGGTCGTCGAGGATCCGGTCGCCGGCCACGACCTTCTCCACGGCCGCGAGGTCGGCGGCGAGCAACGCGTTCGTGGCCGCTTCGATCGCCTCGCCCGCGAGCGCGCCGAGCCGGATGACGTCGTCGCGTAACGCATCGAGCTCTTCGTGGAACACGCGGCGAGTTTCTGTCATTGGTCCCGACCTGTCTTCAAGCCACCAGTGGTGCGCGGCACACGGATAACAAATGTGGAGCCCTCGCCTTCGCGCGACTCCACGTAGACGTCGCCGCCGTGATTGCGCGCCACGTTGCGCACGATCGCAAGACCGAGCCCCGTGCCGCCGGTGACGCGACTGCGGGCGCGGTCGACGCGATAGAAGCGCTCGAAGATGCGATCGCGGTCGGCGGGCGGAATGCCGATGCCGCGGTCGCGCACAACGAGGCTCAGCGTGTCGGCGTCGTCGACGGCGCTGACCTCTACCGCCGCGCCCGCATCGGAGTACTTGATCGCGTTTTCGATGAGGTTCACCATCGCGGCCTCGATTTGCGACGCGTCGACCAAGACCGCGCCTTCGGGTAACACGCCGACCACGGACACGTCAGACGCGCGCGGCCCGGCGGTGGCCGTCGCTCGGGCGACTGCGCTGGTGACGAGATGGGCGACCGGCACTTCTTCGCGTTGGATCTCGCCGCCCTCAATGCGCGACAAGTCGAGCAGATCGTCGATCAGATGGCCGGCGCGGTCGGCCTCGTGCGCGATGCGCGCCGCGAGGCGATGCGACACGTCGGGAGCGGTTGCGCCGCCTTCGGCGACCAGTGTGTCGGCGAGCGCGACGATGGCGCCGATCGGTGTGCGCAGCTCGTGCGACACATTGGCGATGAAGTCGCGTCGCACCGCGTCGAGACGGTGCCGTTCGGTGACGTCCTGGACGACGGCAACGGTGCCCGCGGGCCCCGCTGCACTGTGCAGCGGCGAGCCGGCCAGCGACAGGGTGCGTGGCGGCGGGCCGTGCAGTTCGATCACGCGCCCGGTTTGACCGGCAGCCGCCTCGCTCAAGATGTCGGCCACGGCGCGCGCGGCAAGGGCATCTGAGTGCCGCGCGTCGACGAGACGCGCCGCTTCGTCGTTGCGGAGCTGCTCGGTGCCGTCGCCGTCGACGACGACGACGCCCAGCGGCAGTGCGTCGAACGCGGCCCGGAAGCGCTCGACGGACTCAAACGCGTCAGCGGCGGCGGCACGGTATTGATCGCGTTCGGCGCGGAGGCGAACGATCTCGCTCTTGGCCGCGTCGAACTCGGCCCGTCGTCTCACCCGAAGCGTCCGGTGATGTACGCCTCGGTGCGTTCGTCAGCCGGCGCCCGGAACAGGTCGGCGGTATTCGTGAACTCGACGAGTTCGCCCGTGCGTTCACCGGTGGCCTCGTCGACGCGAGCGGTGAGGAACGCGGTGCGGTCAGACACGCGCGCCGCCTGCTGCATGTTGTGGGTCACGATCACGATCGTGTAGTCGCGCTTCAACTCGACCATGAGGTCTTCGATGCGCGCGGTGGCGATCGGGTCGAGCGCCGAGCACGGCTCGTCCATCAGGATCACCTCGGGCGCCACCGCGATCGCGCGGGCAATGCAGAGGCGCTGCTGTTGTCCACCCGAAAGCGCCATTGCGCTCTTCTTCAATTTGCCGGAGACCTCGTCCCACAGCGCGGCGCGTCGCAGCGCGTGCTCGACTACGTCGTCCATTTTCTCGCCCTTCATCTTCAACACCCGCGGGCCGTAGGCCACGTTGTCGTAGATCGACTTCGGGAAGGGATTGGGCTTCTGGAAGACCATCCCGATGCGACGACGCACTTCGATCGGGTCAATCCGGTCGCCGTACAGATCGACGCCGTCGTAGAACAACGATCCCTCGATGCGAGCATCGGGGATCAGGTCGTTCATCCGGTTGAAGCACCGCAACAGGGTCGACTTGCCGCAGCCCGACGGACCGATCAGGGCGGTGATCTGCCCGCGGTAGATATCCATGTTGATATCGGCGACCGCGCGCGCCGACCCGTAAGACACGCCGAGACCGTCGGTGTGGAACACGGGCGTCGGCGCGTCGCTGCCCTGCGGGTCGGTGGCCGCGACGGCGGGCGTGACCGTTGGCCGCGGAGCCAGTGAGGTGGGCGGGAGATTGCTCATACGGCCTTCTTCGAACGCTACTTCCGGGCGAACCGCGCCGTTATGACGCGGGAGGCGAGGGTCAACAGGAACACCAACACGATCAACGTCAGCGCCGCAGCCCACGCCCGCTGTTGCGCAGCGGGAAACGGCACCTGGGCGTTGCGGAAAATCTGAGCCGAGAGCGCAGTATTGGCGCCGAACAATTTCGTGTTCGGCTTCGACACGAGCCCGATTGTGAACAACAACGGAGCGGTTTCGCCCGCGGCGCGTGCGACGGCGAGCATCGCGCCACTCACGATCCCTGGCAGGGCCGCAGGCACTACTACGCGCACCGTGGTGCGCCACGTGCGCGACCCAAGCGCCGCGCTGGCTTCGCGCAGGTTGGCCGGCACGAGACGCAGCATTTCCTCACTGGTGCGCACGATGATGGGCAGCATCAGACAGGCCAACGCGAGGGCGCCCGCGAAGGCCGACAGCCCGTAACGCAGCACCCAGATCGTGTAGATGAACAAGCCCATCACGATCGACGGCACGCCACTCATCACGTCGGTCATCAACCGGATGAGGTTGGCCAACGGCCGTTGTTTGCCGTATTCGTTGAGGTAGAGCGCGCCGAGCACGCCAAGGGGCACGGCGATCAACGTCGCGGTGCCCGTAATCAGCAGCGTGCCGACAACCGCCGGCGCCATCCCCGGTCCCGGTTGGGACGAGATGATCGGGATGTTCGTGATCAGAAAGTCGTAACTGAACAGGTGCATGCCGGCGCGCACCACGTAAAACAAGATGAAGGCGAGCGGCAACGCGGCCGCGGCAAACGCGCCCCACATCGCGGCCGTCGCAATCCGGTCGCGCCGCTTGCGGCTTCGCGACACCGCGCCGGTTCGCAGCGACGACGCGTCTCGCGTCACGTCGATCGCGGCCATCAGGCGAGTCCCCGCAACCGCACGTCGATTCGACGCACCACAAAGCGCGCCGACACGTTCACCAGGACGGTGATGGCGAACAGGGCGACACCAAGGCCGATCAGCGCGGCACGGTGGACACCGGATGCCTCGCCGAATTCGTTGGCGATAACCGCCGGCATGGCGTCGCCGCTGGCGAACAGGTTCCCCACGATGTGCGGAGTGGAACCGATGACGAGCGCGACCGCGATGGTCTCGCCCATGGCGCGGCCAAGCCCGAGCATCGTCGCGCCGACCATGCCGCCGATCGAGTGCGGGAATACGACCCCTTTGACCATCTCCCAGCGCGTGGCCCCCAGCGCGAGCGCGCCGTCCTTGTCGTTGCGCGGCACCGTGGCGAACACCTCACGCGTGATCGACGTAATGATCGGCGTGATCATCAACGCGAGGATCAATCCGGCGGTGAAGTACGACCGTCCCGTCTGCGTGTGGTTGAACACCGTTGTAAAAACGGGAACCGGCTCGACGGCGTCTGAGACCGAGTTGTACACCGAGGCGATGCTGGGGGCGAGAACGAGGATTCCCCACAACCCGAACACGACCGACGGTATGACCGCCAGCAGGTCCATCACCGACACCACGCTCGAGCGCATCCGTCTCGGCGCGACCTCGGTGACGAAGAGCGCGATGCCGACCGACACCGGAACGGCCAGCATCACTGCGATCACGGCGATGACCGCAGTGCCGTAGATGAACGGCAACGCCCCGAACTTCCCCTCGTTCGGGATCCACTCGCGCGAGGTGAGGAAGCTGAGCCCCGAGTGACGAAACGCGGGCAGCGCGTTGTTGACCGTGGTGAATGCGATCAACACCAGGACAACCAGGATGGTCAAGCCCGCGAGCAGCGTCAGCAGCCGGAATGCCTGGTCGGCAATCCGGCCGCCGGTGCGTTGCTCGGCGAGGCTGGCTTGGTTCACGCGTTAGCTGGGAATGACGATGCTGTTGAGCTGGGCGATCGCCTTGGTGCGATACGCCGTCGGCAGCTTGGCGAAATTGACCGATTCATTGAGCGCCTGGCCGTCGGTCAGTAAGAAGTTGAGGTAGCCCTTGAGCGCCTCGCCCTTGGCCTTGTCGGTCTGGTTCTTGTAGACGAGGATCCACGTCGGCGTGGCGATCGGATACGTCGTGTCGCCCGCGGCGTTCAGCGGGTCGTACGTGAGGTCGGCGTTCGGCGTGGTCGCATCGAGCGCCGCCGACACACCCGCCAGCGACGGCGCGACGAACTTGCCCGCGGCGTTCTTGATGCTCGCGATCTTCAGGTTCGTGGCCTTCGCGTCGGCGAAGTCGACATAGCCAATCGCACCGTTGGATCCCTTTAGCGTGCCGGTGCCGTTACCGATCAGCTGCGCCACACCTTGATTCCCGTTGCCCGCGGGTGACGCCGGCCAATTCACGGTGTCGCCCTTGCCGAGCGTCCACGTGGTCGGAGCCGCTTTGGTGAGAAAGCCGGTGAAGTTCGACGTCGTGCCCGAACCATCGGAGCGGTGCACCACGATGATTGGGGTCGACGGCAACGTTGCGCCGGGGTTGTCCGTCTTGATCGCGTCGTCGTCCCACTTCGTGATCTGGGCTTGGAAGATTTTGGCGATGGTGTCGGGGCTCAGCTGGAGCTTGTCGACCCCGTCGAGTTGATAGGCCAGCGTGATCGGCGCCGCGGCGATCGGAAAGTAGAGCACGGCGCCGCCCTGGTATTTGGCCACGTCCTCGGGCTTGATAAGGCTGTCGCTGCCGGCGAAGTCGACGACCTTGCCCTGCAGGTCGGTCTTGCCCTTGCCCGAACCGCCACCGGCGTAGTTCACCGTGACCTTGGCGGCCTGCTCTTGGAACGCGGAGATGGCCGCTTCTTCCAACGCTGCTTGGAACGTCGAGCCCGACGCGTTGAGCGTCGCGGAGAGCTTCGTGTAGTCGACGGACAAACCCTTCACCGTGTCGTCGGTGTTCTTGGTTGCGGAGCCACTGTTGGGGGCGTCCTTGGAGCTGCACGCGGCGGTCAAGATCGCACCGGCGATCACGAGCGCGCCGATGCGCACGAACTGACGTGTCTTCATGGCGTTCACGCTAAGGATGCAATCCGAACGTTCACCCTCGATCGGGTGAACGGCAGGTGAACAGTGGTTAACGGTGTGAGATGACGCTCGCACCGCGGCAATAGGGCCGCAGCGCGTCGGGGATCGTGACCGACCCGTCGTCGTTGCGATACTGCTCGAGCAGCGCGGCCAGGACGCGCGGCACCGCGAGCGCCGAGCCGTTGAGCGTGTGCACGAACGCGGGCGCGCTCGCGCCGCGGTAACGGATGTTGGCCCGACGAGCTTGGTAGTCGGTGAACCAACTGACGCTGCTCGCTTCGAGCCACCGATCGACGCCGGGCGCGTAGATCTCGACGTCGAACTGGCGGGCATGACTTTGGCCGAGGTCGCCGGTGCAGATCTCGAGGACGCGGTACGGCAAGCCCAGTGCCACGAGCGTGCCGATGGCGCGCTCCAGGATCTCCTCGTGCAGTGCCTCGGCCTGTTCGGGTGTGGTCAGCGCCAGGATCTCGACCTTGTCGAACTCGTGCACGCGCAGCAGGCCGCGGGTGTCTTTGCCGGCCGCGCCGGCCTCGCGTCGGTAACACGGCGAGTACGCCATCAGCCGCATGGGCAGGTCGGCTTCGGCAACCACCTCGTCGCGGTACAGCGACGTAAGCGGTACCTCGGCGGTGGGGATGGGCCAGAGATCGTCGCGCTCGACGTGGTACGCGTCGTCAGCGAACTTCGGCAACTGCCCGGTGGCAACCAGCGTGTCGCTGCGCACCATCGTCGGCGGACGAATCTCCTCGTACGCGTCGGCGTTGCGATCAAGCGCGAGTTGGCACAGCGCGCGGGCCAACGTCGCTCCCTCGCGCCGCAGCACCGCAAACATCGACCCCGCGACCTTCGCCCCGCGCTCAAGGTCGAGGATGCCGAGCGCCGCACCCGTCTCCCAATGCGGCACTCGCTGGTGGTCGGCGTAGTCGGGCAGCGGCTCGCTGCGCACCACTTGGTTGTCGTCTTCGCTCTTGCCTACGAGGGCACGCGGGTCGGGCGTGTTGGGGATGCGCAGCATGCGGTCGCGCAACTCGGTTTCGAGCGCCGCTGTCTCCGCCGCGAGCTTGCTCTCTTGCTCACCTACGGCCTTGCTCTTCTCCTGGGCGGCTTCGGCCGCGGCGGTGTCGCCCGCCTTGCGGGCCTTGCCGACTTCGGCCGAAAGAGTCTTGACCTGCGCCCGCAATTCGTCGCGCTCGGTGCCGAGGGCCCGCACGCGCGTGTCGAGCGCTACCGCAGCATCAACTTCGGACGGGTCGACGTTCTTCGTGGCCAACGACGCCTTCACCGCGTCGAGGTCAGTCCGCAGACGTCGAATGTCGAGCATGGGAAAGGGTACGCGTAAGGTCGCCGTTTGATGAAAGCAGTTGTTGTGGAGGACCTCCACGTTCGCTTTGGCGACGTCGCCGCGGTCGACGGGCTTTCGTTCTCGGCCGACGCCGGCGCGGTCACTGCGTTGCTCGGACCGAACGGGGCCGGCAAGACGACGACGATCGAAACCGCCGAGGGGTACCGCAAGCCGTGGGCGGGTTCGGTGCGCGTGCACGATCTCGACCCGGTCGCCGACGCCAAATCGTTGTTGCCCCGCATGGGGGTGATGCTTCAACGCGGCGGCATCTACCCGTCGATGGGCATCGCCGCCGCGCTCAAACTGTTCGCGGCGTACTACCCATCGCCGGCGTCACCCGAGGAGTTGCTCGAGCGCGTCGGGCTCACGGGCCGCGTCACCAAGACCCCGTGGCGACGGCTGTCGGGCGGGGAGCAGCAGCGGGCGTCGCTGGCGCTGGCGTTGATCGGCAACCCCGACGTCGTGTTTCTCGACGAGCCGACCGCCGGTGTCGACCCCCAAGCGCGCCAACTCGTGCGCTCTGTGATCGCAGACCTCCGCGCGGCGGGCGCGTGCGTGGTGTTGACCACGCACGAGCTCGACGAGGTCGAACGCTTGGCCGACCACATTGTGATCGTCGACCACGGCCACGTCGTGGCCGACGGGACGTTGGCGTCGCTCACGTCGTCGACCGACACGATGACCTTCGTGTCGTCGCCCGGAATCGACGTCGGCAACCTGACCGAGGTGATCGGCGGTTTCGTCAGCGAGACGTCGAGCGGGCGCTACTCGATTGCGCTGGGTTCGACACCGGCGCGGGTTGCGACGCTGACCGCGTGGCTCGCCGAGCGCAACCTCCCGGTCTCCGAACTCGGCAGCGGTATCCGGCTTGAAGACGTGTTCCTGCAGTTGACGGGTGGCGCCGAATGAAGGCGTTCGTTGCGCAACTGCGCGCCGAAGTCTCGATGACGATGACGCGGGGCGAGTCTCTGCTTTTGACCATCGGCATCCCGCTCGGGCTGCTGGTGTTCTTCTCGCTGGTCGACGTGCTGCCTACCGGCACGAAGGACCCCGTCACGTTCTTGGCGCCCGGCGTGCTCGCGATGGCGGTTCTCTCGACCGCGTTCACGAGCCTCGCGATCGCGACCGGATTCGAGCGGTCGTATCTGGTGCTGAAACGACTCGGTACGACACCGCTTGGGCGCCCGCGCTTGATCGCGGCGAAGATCGTCGGCGTTCTCATTGTGATCGCAGTGCAGGTCGCGGTGATCACGCTCGCCGCACTTGCGCTGGGGTGGTCGCCGTCGGGGTTCTCGGTTGGCCTCGCCGTTCCTGCCGTCGTCTTAGCGACAATTGCGTTCGCATCGCTCGGGTTGTTGATGGCCGGCACGCTGCGGGCCGAACTCACGCTGGCGCTCGCGAACGCGGGCTTCATCTTGCTCATGCTCATCAGCGGGATGGTGATCCCGGTTTCGAAGCTGCCGGGCGGCCTGCGCGCCGTGTCTCGCGCGCTGCCGAGCGAAGCACTCGCCCACGTGCTGCACGCCGCCGCAGTGGGCCACTCGACCGGCACCCGCGCCTGGATCGTGCTCGCGGTATGGGCCGTCGGCGCAACCGTGCTCGCCGCCCGCTACTTCCGCTGGGAATAACAAGACTCTTAGAGCGCCTCGAACGATGCTGGCGTACGAGCTCACACTTTCGTGTGCACTTAGGGCCGTGATCGAGTCGGTTCCGCCGTGATACACGGCCCCAACTGCACACGAAACGAGACCGGAGCCAGACGCCGACACCTGACGAAGGGCCCGTCGATCCGGCGACTGTGGGAAGGTTCGCCATGGTCGACAAGCTGACGATGCTGGCGGGGCTCGCTGCGTACGACGCGGGCTACTCCGATGATCGACCTCCGCTCGTTCTGCTCCATGGACTGACCTTCGATCACACGATGTGGCATCCGGCTCTGGTCGAACTCGACCGCATTGACCCCCGACGCCGAGTACTCGCCTTCGACCTACCCGGCCACGGCGCGTCGGCAAAGACTGAGGCGTACGACATCCAGAGCGTTGCCCAGGCCGTTCACCGCGCCGTCCGCGAGGCGGGCCTCGACGCACCGGTAATCGTCGGGCACTCGCTGGCCGCGATTGTCGCCAGCGTCTACGCCGCTCAGTTCCCTTCCCGTGGCGTTGTCAACGTCGATCAACCGCTACAAACCGGGCCGTTTGCCGGGTTCCTGCAATCCATCGCCGACCAACTCCGGGGGCCCGGCTTCCCCGCGATGTGGGAGCAGTTCCTCGCGAGCATGCACGTCGAGTTGCTGCCCGAAACCGCACAAGCGTTGGTTCGGTCGACGACGAACCCGCGGCAAGATCTCGTACTGGGCTACTGGCGAGATGTCCTCGACCGCCCCGTAAGCGAACTGGTCGAGTCGACGGAGGCGGGACTCGCGGCGTTGCGCGCTACGCACACTCCCTATCTCATCGTCGCCGGCAGCGAACCTGACCCGGACTATCGCGAGTGGCTAAACGAACGGCTGCCCGAAGCCGTGATCACGGTGTTCTCCGGCAGCGGTCACTTCCCGCAACTGGCGCACCCTGACCGCTTCGCCCAGTGCCTCGCTGACACCGGCGGCTGGAAATCCACCACCACCACCACCACCACCACCACAGCGCCGCCGTCGGCGCTCTAAGGATCGTTGCTAGGACGTCCCGCTGGAGAATGTCGTAAGGATCCAGGAACACCTGCACGTGGGTAAGGCCACGGCGTGGAGCGCACCACTGAAGACGGCCGGTGGATCGTGGTAGACGGCCGTCGCTGGAGAGCGACGGACCCGGCGATTCCCGACGCGCTGCGCAGCGAGCTGGTCGACGAGCTCATGGACGCGCGACGTCGGGTGGCCGCGGCACGGCGAGCGACCGATTCGGACGCCGAGCGACGCGCCCGGGACTGGGTCCAGCTTGCGAAGGTGGCGTTGGGCGAACGCGGCGATCCGTGGTGGGAGGCGCCGACCGACCGCGGTCAGTCGTCGCGCATCGACGCTGCGGTGCTCGCACTCGCGCACCGGCGCGGCCCCGACCGCACGATCTGTCCGTCCGACGCGGCGCGAGCGGTGGGTGGCGCCGGATGGCGATCATTGATGCCTGCCGTGCGAGACCGGCTGCGTGCGCTCGCGACCGATGGCGTCGTCGAGGTGTTGCAACGAGGCGAGGTGTTGAACCCGGCAGTCGAATGGCGCGGACCGGTGCGCGTCCGACTTAAGACGCAGGAGTAGCGCGGCCGCCTACGAACGGGAGCGGGACCACGCGTCGAGCGCAGACGCGGCCGCGAGCACGACGTAGGTGAGGCCCGTGACCTCGGCGACCCAGCGGTGGCCGGGTTCGGCGATCGGGACCAAAAGCGCGCACACCGCGGCGAAGATCAGGAACACCAAGGCGCGCCGGTCGCGTTTCACGCGAACGCCCGTACGAGTAGCGACGTGACATAGGCGAGCCCGAATGCGCCCGGGATCGTGAGCACCCAGGCCCACAGCACCCGGCCGGCGATGCCCCAGCGCACCGCGGACAACCGGCGCGTGGCGCCGACGCCGACGATCGCACCGGTGATCGTGTGCGTCGTGGAGACCGGGATGCCAGCGGCCGAGGTGAAGAACAGCGTGGCGGCTGCGGCCGTCTCCGCCGCGACGCCGCCGACCGGCTGAAGGCGGGTGATCTTGGAGCCCATCGTCTTCACGATGCGCCACCCGCCGGTGAATGTGCCAAGGCCGATCGCGGTGTGCGCACACAGCACGACCCATAGCGGCACGCCCGAGTTGGCCGATACGTGGTGGCTGGCGATCAGCACGGCGAGGATGATGCCCATCGTCTTCTGCGCGTCGTTAGCGCCGTGGCCGAGGCTGAACGCCGCAGCCGAGATGAGCTGCCCGCGCCGGAAGCCGCGGTTGAGCCGTTCGACCTTCTTGTAGCGGTGGAACGTCCGCATGATGATCAGCATCAGGATCATGCCGAGGGCAAGGCCGATGAGTGGCGACAACACGATGAACACGCCAATCTTGCGCAGGCCCGATGTGACGAGCACGTGGGTGCCGTGCGCGGCCACCGCGGCGCCCGCGATACCGCCGACCAGCGCGTGTGACGAGCTCGTCGGCAGCCCCAAGTAGAACGTCAGCAAGTCCCATCCGATGGCGCCGATAAGACCCGCGAACACCACGCCGATCGACAACACGTCTTGGGTGACGACGTCTTTGGCGATGGTGTTCGCGACGTGCGTTCCGAACACGAGAAAAGCCACGAAGTTGAAGAACGCGGCCCACGCCACAGCCATGCGCGGGCTGAGTACACGCGTGGAGACGACCGTCGCGATCGAGTTGGCGGCGTCGTGGAAGCCGTTGACGTAGTCGAACCCGAGGGCGACCAGAATGACAATGACGACACCGAGTTCCAAGGCGTCGCTGCTTACGCGTGCTTGACCACGATGGACTCGACGACGTTGGACACGTCCTCGAGAGTGTTCAGCGCTTCCTCCATCGCTTCGACGACGTCCTTGTAACGCATGACGTCGAGTGCGTCGAACTCGCCGCTGAACAATCGAGCTTCAGTGGCGCGAAAGATGGCGTCGCCCTCGGTCTCGAGCCGGTCGATGACGTCGAGATGCTGTTGGACGTTCTTCATCGACTTCAGCCGCGTCATGAGCAGCACCGTCTCATCGGCCATACGCACCAGGATCTCGGCTTGCTGTTGGAGTTCCACGAGCGGCTTGGTGACACCAGTCAGCTGCAGCCGGTGCGACACGGCCATCACGTCGTCGACGACGTCGTCGAGCTCCTCGGCCAGCGCGTGGATGTCTTCTCGATCGAAGGGCGTGATGAACACGGTGTTGAGGCGGCCGAGGATCTCGCGGGTGAGTTCGTCGCCCCGTTGTTCGCACTCGATGATGAGGCGGTGGCGACCCGGCAGGTCGTCGAAGTGGGCGAGCAGGTCACGCAATCGACGAGCCGACTCCGCCGCGTTCTCGGCGACCTCACTGAAGAGGTCGAAGAAACGGTCATCGGTGGGAACGAGCTTGAACCGCATGCAACGCGAAAGTTAACGGACGGCGGCGTCCGCGGACGTACTCGTCGTGTCCACAATCGGACCCGGCTTCAGATCGGCGACGCTGCGCAGTTCGCCGATGTGGCGCACGAGCACGAGCCCGCCCGGGCTAATCACGATCGTCGCCGGAATGCCGGGTCCCACGCGGTACGCCTTGGCGATGCGCCCGTCGTCCTTCAGCCCGGGCCACGTGCCCGCGTGGGCCGCCATGAACGCACGCGCCTTGGCGGGCGAGTCGTTGAAAACGACGCCGAGCACCACCACCCGATCGAGCGCGTCGGCTTGCGCGAGCAGCGGGAACTCTTTGCGACACGGAACACACCACGATGCCCAGAAATTGAGCACCACGAGGTTCCCGCGAAAGTCTTTGAGCGCAACCTTTTTGCCACTGAGGTCGAACGTCGTGAACAGCGGCGCCTCGGTGTTCACCGCGGCACCCCGCGACGAAGACCCGCTTCCGCCGCTGGTGCACGCGGTCGCACAGAGCGCCAGCACGCACGCCAATGCGGCCGCGCGCCGGGGCAAAGTCATCCGCCCGTGGGGGCTTCGGTTCGGTCGAGCTCGGCTTGAACCTCGTCCCACGTGAGGATGCGTCGCCGAGCCAGCCGAGCTTTCTCGTCCGCTGCAGTCCACCGGAAGAACATCACGCCGATCACGAGCCAGAGCAACAGCCCGCCCCACACCTTCATGATTGCTCCGGCCAGCTGCTGGTCGGACACGGCTCCGATGTGAAACGGGTGGGGCACGTGCGCGTAGAACTTGTAGATCACGCCGTCGGAGAACGTGAAGAACGCAGCGGGCACCGTGGGCATCACAGATTGCAAGAACACGTAGACCATGCGGCCGACCTCGCTCAGCATCGGCAGGTCGGGGTTGCGGTTCAGCACCGGGAACCACATCAGCGACGCGGTTGAGAACAGCGCCAGGTGCATCAGAAAGTGAATCGGTTCGTGGCGCAACGCTGCGTTCATTGCCACAGGCCAGTGCGAGAACACCAGCCACACGGTGTACGCCCCGCCCGCGATCAGCGGCTTGCCGATCTGGCGCAGTACCGCGGCCGGTTTGCCGTGGCCCCACAGACGGCGCTGGAGCCACAACGGGATGCCGAGGAACAACAGACCGGGGGCGACGAGCGAGAACAACATGTGCTGCACCATGTGCACGCTGAAGAGGTACTTCTCGGCGATGTCGTGGACGGGATAGTCCGCCCCAATCCAGAGGAACAGCCAGCCCGACGTGAACTGCATCAGCTGGCGTCGAGTGACGATCGGCTCGACGCTGCCGTCAGGGGCGGTGCGATCCGCGGTAGGCCCGACGCGGACCAGGAAGTACCAGTACGCCACGATGATCGCGACCATCAGCACCCAGACTTCGGGGTGGGCGTGAAAACGCCAGGGGTCGACCGCGGCGGTCATGGTCAGTGGGGCAACGGCGGTCGATGGAAGACGTGCAGCGTGGACAGGTACACGCAGTAACAGCCGACGGCCAGCACGATGCCGATCGCGAACAGGCGGCGGAAATACGGATGGTCGAACTTGAGGTGCATGAAGTACATCACGACCGTGGCGAACTTCACGACGGCCAAGATCAACAGCAACGCCACCGTGCCGTGCTCGCCGCCGACCTTGTGGTACGACAAGAGCACCTCGACGCCGGTCGCTAGCGCGAGCCCGAGGGCAACCTTGATGTAGACGAGTTCGCTGGGATGCCCCGCGTGCGCGGCGTCGTCGGTGTGCGCGTCGTTGTGCGTATCAACAGCAGCCATGTCCCGTCCCTACTTGATGAGGTAGACGATCGTGAAGATCACGATCCACACGATGTCGACGAAATGCCAATACAGACCGACGATCTCGACCACCTCGGCATTCTCCGGTGGCAGCTGACCGCGCATCGACATACCCCACAGCGTGATCAGCATCACGATGCCGAGGGTGACGTGGACGCCGTGGAAGCCGGTCATCACGAAGAAGCTCGAACCGAACAGGTTCGTATGGATGGTCAGGCCTTTGTGCACGAAGCTCGTGAACTCGTAGATCTGGCCGGCGATAAAGGTGGCCCCGAGCAGTGCGGTTGCGAGCAACCACACCCGCAAACGTCGCTCGTCACGCCGCTGGATCGACGACAGCGCTAACACCATCGTCAGTGAGCTCATCAGCAACACGAACGAGCTGACGGACGTGAACGGGATGTCGTACACGTCTTTGGGAAACGGGCCTACGACGCTGCGGCCGCGGTACAGCAGGTACGTCGAGATGAGCGCACCGAACAGCAGGCACTCGGAGCCGAGGAAGCCCCACATCGCGATCTTCGCGTTCGAGACACCGGTGTTCGTAGGCGGGTGCCCGTCGTGGGCGTGGGGGTCGGGACCGTGCGCGATCGTGTCGGGCGTTTCTTCGGTTACGGCGCTCATGGCTGCTCCCCTTCGATGCTGGCCTCAGTGGCCGGCGCGTCGCCCGCGGTGATGGCCGCTGCTTCGCCGGACGGGGCGATCGCGTTGACGTGGTCGTCGTGCGCGTCGTCCTGCGGGGCCGACGACGGCTCGAGACCCCACGCATACAGCGAACCGATCAGGAAGATCGCGCCGAACGCCACCACGGCGTACGTGCGGTAAATCATGCCGTAGGCCATGATCGGCAGGCCGAGCGACGCGAGCGCCGGGAAGTACGACGGCGACGGCAAGTGCACGCCCTCACGGTGCAGGTTCAGCGACCCCTCGGTGACGGGCGGGGCGAGCTTCACCATGCGGCCTTCGGCGTCTTCGCCGTACTTGCGATGCCAAAAGTCGTCCAGTTCGTGCACGACGGGCAGCTCGGCAAAGTTGTACGCGGGCGTGGGCGACGGGATCGTCCACTCGAGCGTGCGCCCGTCCCACGGGTCGGCCGGTGCCGGTGTGCGGTGGCGGTAGCTGCGCGCCACGTTGGAGAGGAATACCAACACCGATGCGGCGATCACGAACGCGCCGATCGTCGAGACCATGTTCCAGAAGTCCAGACCAAGGCCCTTGTCGTAGGTGTAGATGCGCCGGGGCATGCCCTCGAGGCCCAGCAGATGGAACGGGCCGAACGTGAGGTTGAAACCGATGAACCACAGCCAGAAGTGCCACTTGCCGATGCGGTCGTTCAGCATGTAGCCGAAGATCTTGGGCCACCAGTAGTAGATGCCGGCCATGATCCCGAACAGCGCACCACCAAACAGCACGTAGTGGAAGTGGGCGACGATGTAATAGGTGTCGGTCTGCTGGCGGTCGTGCGGCGACACCGCGTGGGTCACGCCCGACAAACCGCCGATCGTGAACATCGCGATGAAGCCGAGCGAGAACAGCATCGGCGTGGCGAACTTGATCGAGCCCCGCCAACACGTCGCGAGCCAGTTGAAGATCTTCACGCCGGTTGGCACCGCGATGAACATTGTCGACACCGAGAACGCCGACACCGCCCACGGGCCAAGACCAACGGCGAACATGTGGTGCACCCACACGCCCCAACCCATGAAGCCGATGGCGATGCCCGAGAAGACCATCACGCGGTAGCCGAACAGTGGCTTGCGCGCGAACACCGGGATGACCTCGGACACGATGCCCATCGCCGGCAGGATCAGGATGTACACCTCGGGGTGGCCGAAGAGCCAGAACAGGTGCTGCCAAAGCACCGGATCACCGCCTCGGGCCGGGTCGAAGAAGCTGGCGCCGAACTGGCGGTCGAACATCAACAGGAACAACGCAATCGTGATGATCGGCATCGCGAACAGGATGAGGAAGCTCGACACGAGCGTCATCCACGTGAACACCGACATGCGGAACAACTCCATGCCCGGCGCCCGCAGGTTGAGGATCGTGACGATCAGGTTCAGCGCACCGACGGTCGACGCGATGCCGAGGATCTGGAGCCCGAAGATCCAGAAGTCGATGTTGTGCCCCGGTGAGAACGTGACCGACGTATTCGGCGCGTACCCGAACCATCCGCCGTCGGGGGCACCGCCGAGCAACCAGCTTGAGTTGATGAAGATGCCGCCGACGAGAAACGTCCAGTAGCTGAACGCGTTCAGGCGCGGGAAGGCGACGTCACGGGCGCCGATCATGATCGGCGCGAGGTAGTTGAAAAACGCCGCCGAGATCGGCATGACCACGAGGAAGATCATCGTGGTGCCGTGCATGGTGAACAGCTGGTTGTAGAGGTGTGCCGACAGGAACGTGCCGTTGGGCCGCGCCAGCTGCAACCGGATCAGCAGCGCCTCGACGCCGCCGAACAGGAAGAAGATGAACGCGGTGACGCCGTAGAGGATCCCGATGCGCTTGTGGTCGACGGTGGTGATCCAGCCCCAGAACCCCGACGTGTTCGTGGGTCGGCGCAACACCGGCACCGGTTTCGGCGCGGTGACGACGGGGGCGTCAGCTGTGGTCGGTTCGAGAACGGTGGCCATGCTCTACCTACTTGAGGGTTTGGAGAAAAGCGATCAAGTCGCTGATCTCGTTTTCGGCCAAATTGAGATTCGGCATGCCTAAGCCGTTGTTCGGCATCATCGGCTTCATCGCGGGCGGGTTACGCAGCCACGCCCGCAAGGATTCGACGTCGTTCGGGAAGATCGCCCCGGCGAACACCCGACGGCTCATGAAGTGGGTGAGGTTCGGACCAACCTTGCCAGCGGTGTAGCCGTTGATCGTGTGGCAACCGCCGCAACCCTTCGCGCGGAACAGCGAAACGCCCGTGGCCGCATCGCCGTCAGCGGGCAAGGCCAGGTTCGCGGGCGCCTGCTGACCCTTGAGCCAGTCGGCGTAACTGTCTGGTGAATGCACGACCACCTTGAGGCGCATGTTCGCATGCGACAGGCCGCAATACTCCGCGCACTGGCCCCAGAACGTCTTGCCCGCGTCTTGGGGATCGGTCTTGATCTGCATGTGGTTCAGGCGACCGGGAACCGCGTCCAACTTGCCCGCGAGTTTCGGCGGCCAGAACGAGTGGATCACGTCGGCCGACGTGATGCGCACGTCGATCGTCTTGCCAACCGGAATGTGCAGCTCGTTGGCGGTTGCGACGCCGTTGGCCGGGTAGTCGAACTCCCACCACCACTGATGACCGATGACGTTGACCCGCATCACGTTCGGGCCCGCCTTGGGGTACGCGTCGAGCTCACCGATGTTGATCACCGTGAAGAACCCGACAACGGCGAGCACAAGCGCGGGCGCAGCAGTCCACGTGAGTTCGAGCTTGGTGTTGCCGTGAACTTGCTTGGGCGCATCGTCGTCGGAGCGCCGGCGGAACCGGAACACCACGATCAGCACGAGTGACTCGACCAAGACGAAGACGACGACAGCGACGGCGAACACCGGGTTCCACAGGTTGTCGAGCTGCCGCGCGATCGGCGCTTGCGGATCGAGCACGTTCTGGGGCTGAACGTTCTTGTTGCACGCGCCCAGCAGCAGCGCCGCAGCCAACGCCAAACCACCGGGCAGCCCAAGGCGACGGATGGCGCCGAGCAATTTGTTGACGGCCACTATTTGGATCCCTTCCCGCTGGACGCGGTGACGCGCAGTTCGCCTGTCATCGCCGGGTGGAAGTCGCACACGTAGCGATACGTACCCGGCGCGGGCGTATGCACGTTGTAGATCTGCGAACCGTGCGCGATGGGCTTGCCGTTGAAGACCGGCGAGCCGGGGTCACCCGCGGTGTAGATGGCGACGTTGTGGAACGTGCCGACGTCGAGGTTCGTGAACACGAGGTGCGTGTCCGAGTCCGCGGGCAGCCCGATCACTTTGCGGTCGAACGAGATGTTGTGGGCGGTGATGTCCGCCGTGGGGATGACGGTCGCCTTGCTCTCGAACTGGCGCTCGCCTTCGGACGCTCCGGCACCACCGGCGACGAGTACCCCGAGCATTCCGAGGCCGGCGATGAGGGCCACGATGCGGGTGGCCGGGCGACGGTCGGCGATCAGCGTGAGCACCCCGAGCAGCACGGCGGCCACGATGAACGCGATCACCCAGCTGGCCGTCTCGTTGACCGCAAGCAGTACTCGCGAGAAACAGATTGCGATCGTGATCGCCAGAAGGAACGCACCGACGGGCAACGCGATAGGCCCGAGGAGCCGGTTATCGAGGTTGCGAACGTCGCGAGTGTCGAGCACGCCGGGCGTGCGGTACGTGTCGAAAATCCAAACGGCGATGCCGACCAGCGCCACGATGGCGCCCACGATCACCCAGCGAGGGCCGAGCGCACCACCGGCGGCAGCGACACCGGCGCCGACTGCGAGCGCGAGGGGGCCGACGGACCCGCGGGGGACCTCAGCGGGATCGACCGGGGTCGCGGCGACCGCGTCGTCGCTGGCGACAAACGGAGTGAGGTCGGTGCCGACGGCGCGGTTTTCGCCGAACGCGATGATGGCGGCGACGAGCGCTACGCCGATGAGCAGCACGGCGGAAACTCGGTCGCCATGCGCGAGGCGCGTAGCGATGGCAGCGACAACACCGAGGGCGGCGAGCCCGAGCGCGTACTTGGCAGCGTTATTCAGCATCGTCGACTACCTCGGGCTCATGAGGCCGTAGAGGGCAACGGGCGAGACGAGCCACGCCAGCACCACGAGTAACCAGAACCGTGTGGCGGCGCCGACGCCACCGTCACCCGCTTGTTCGGCCCGCAGCTGGGTCCGCAGCAGTACCGCGGCCAGGAAGCCGATACCGATTACGACTGCGATCGACCCAACCACCAGGCCGGTGATCACCACGGTGCCGAACGGGTGCGACGAAGCCCCGAACCCGGCGTGGCTGCCCGTGTACCAGGCGAGGTTGAGGAACGCGGCGCCGAGGCCGATTGTGAGCGCGAGCCCTGCCATGGCTTGGCGGCGGTTGCCGAGCTTGGCCGCCGACGCGGCCCAGGCGACTACGCCGGCCGACAACAGCAATGTGGCGGTGAGCATCGCGCTGAGGTACTCGTCGAAGTTGACGCCTTTCGGCGGCCACACCGCCGAACCGTGCCGGAGGTTGTAGAAGCCGGCCTGCAGAGCGATCGAGAACAGCACGAGTGCACCGCCGGCGACGTAGGACGCAACCGTAAGTGCGTGCGGGCCCGCCGGCCGAGCCGGCGCCCGGCCCGATTCGAGCGCGGCGACTGCTGTCATTGGGCAGCTCCTGTGGCGACGAGTAACGGGGTGGGCGACGTGACGTCGGGGACGCTGTCGAAGTTATGCGGCGGCGGCGGCGAAGCCGCGGCCCATTCGAGCGTGGCGCCGGTGCCGTACGGGTCGGCTGCGCCGGCACGGTTACGCGCGCCGAGGAACCCGGCCGCGAGCACGAGCACGCCCGAGGCGGCAAGCGCAATGCCGACGGCGCCGACGATGGCGAGCGCACCGTGGCCGTCACTTGTCGACCAGGTGGGCGAGAAGTCGGGGGCACCATCGGCGCCGAGCAGCGCGCCCGAGACGACCAGCAACGTCATGCCTCCCGCAACGGCCAACCCGGCCAGGGCTGCCGCGGGCGTGGCGACGGGGCCGCCGACGAGCTTGGGAGCCCAGTGCACGAGCGCCGCGACGGCTCCGACGAGGGGAATCGAAATCGCGAAGAAAATCACGCTGGTCTCGCTCCAGCCCGTGCCGGGCACAAAGTCGTTCGCAAAGACCAAGCCCGCTTGGACCAGCGCAACGACACCAAGCGCGATGGTGAGCACGAGCGGCACGAGCGCCGGGATCGACTTCACGCCGTGGCGCAGCTGGCCGACCCAACTGAGCACGACCACGAGCCCGGCGAGCACGGGCAGTGCGGTGCCCAAGTTGAAGAATGGTGCGATCGGCGACCCGGCGTCGCCCGATCCGCCGGTCCACAGCACGAATGCGAACGTCGCCATCGCGGCGATACCGGCCCGCGTGACCATGTCGAGTTCGTTGGGTTTGCCGGTGGCCGTGGCGATGATGTCGCTGCCAGCGCCGAGCAGGAAGACCGACGCAAGCAGCGCCTCGGGCCGCCCGCCCAGCCAGACCGCGTGGGTCCAGAACACATTGGCCGAACTGGACGTGAAGAACGAGCCGCCGAAGTGCTGGTCGACCCAGACCAGCGTGAGGCCGCCGACGAAGACGGGCGTGGCGATCGCTACGCCGATGCCTCCGACGAGCACTGACCACGAAAAGTACGGGAGGCGACCGAGGGTGAGGCCGTGGGCCCGGCGGCTCGAGATCGTGGTGACGAGGTTGATCGCCATCAGCACTGTGGCGACGGCCCCGAGCAGCATGCCCAGCACCAGCAGGTCGGCGCCCTTCGTGTTGGCGAGCTTGGCCAGCGAGCCGGGCAACGGCACGCCGTCGAACACCGTGCGTCCACTCGACGGTGCCGGCGTCTGCGTGTAACCCGCGATCACCAACACCGCGCCCGCCACGTAGGTCCAGAGCGCAGCGGCCGACAGCTTCGGGAACGAGAGCCGGCTGGTGCCGATCTGCAACGGAACGACGACGGTGGCGATGCCCAACCACAGCGGCAAGATCACGAACACGCCGAGAAGCGCCTCGTCGAGTGAGGTCAGGGCGTCGAAGTGCTTGATGGTGCCACCGGCGGCCTGGACGCGTATGGCGATCGCAGCGGTGCCGGCCACGCCGAGCAGTACGAGCGACAGCACGATCTGCATGCGTCCGATGCGCTTGTGATCAGCCGTCAGTAACAACGATTCGGTCACGCCGCTCCTCAGTGTCCCCGGACGAGCGAGTCGACGGCCATGGCCGCGAACAGCAACGTCACGTACGTAATCGAATAGTGAAACAACCGCATGGCCCGCACCGTAGAACCGTCACGCTGCAAAGCGACGGAGTACCAGAGGAAGGCGAGGCCCAGTGCGACCGCAGCGACGAAATAGATCGGGCCCATGTGCGCACTTACGCCGAAGCCGAGCGAAATCACTCCGAGCAGCACCGTGTAGGCAGTGATCTGACGCGACGTCGACGCGTGCGACGCGACCGCCGGCAGCATCGGCACGTCGACCGACGCGTATTCGTCGCGATAGCGGATCGCTAGCGCCCAGAAATGCGGGGGCGTCCACGCGAAGATGACGCCGAAGAGCAGGATGGGAGCCCAGCCGAGCTGGTTCTGCACGGCCGCCCATCCCACGAGCACCGGCACGGCGCCGGCGGCACCGCCGATCACGATGTTCTGGGTCGAAGTGCGCTTCAGCCACATCGTGTACACGAATACGTAGAAGGCTGTGGCGCTGACCGCGAGCACGGCCGAAAGCAGGTTGACCGCGCTCCAGAGCAGCGCGAACGACCCGATTTCCAGGACGATCGCGAACACGAGCGCGGCCGTGGGTGTGACCGCGCCGGTGACGATCGGGCGGTTCTTCGTACGGGGCATCAGCGCGTCGATGTCGCGGTCGACGACCATGTTGATGGCGTTCGCGCCGCCCGCGGCCAGTGATCCGCCGATCACGGTTACTGCCATCAACCAGACAGGTGGCAGCCCGCGCTGAGCGACCACCATGGTCGGCAGCGTCGTAACGAGCAATAGCTCGATGATGCGCGGCTTGGTAAGCGCGACATAGGCAGACACCCGGGACATTCGGGTTTGGACATTAACGGCCACCTCCCCGTTTTCGGCAACTTGCGGGGCGTTTTCGGAGAACTCCACTTCGCCTCCTACCATCGGGGCTTCATGGCGTTGCCAAGCGTTTCTCCTCCGGCGTACCGCCGGGCCACGCTCGCGGCCCTCGTGCTACTCACGATCATCGTGGTGACCGGCGCCGCGGTGCGGCTCACGAACTCGGGTTTGGGGTGCTCAGACTGGCCCCAATGCAGCCAGACCAAGCTCGTCAGCGTCTCGTCGTATCACGCGGCCGTCGAGCAGTTGAACCGGCTCTTTACCGGTCTTGTGACGATCGCGGTGGTCGTCGCGGTGCTCGGATCGGTCCGCCGGCAACCTAAGCGCCGCGACCTCGTGTGGCTGTCGTGGGGGTTGGTCGCCGGAGTGGTCGGCCAAATCGTCGTGGGCGGCATCGCGGTGCTTACCGATCTCAATCCCGCGGTTGTGGCGTGCCACTTCCTGGTGTCGATCCTGCTCGTTACCGATGCGACGGTGTTGTTCCACCGGGCCGGCCACGAGGACGTCGATCCGGTTCCCGCCGCGTCGGCGCCGGCGCGGCGGCTCGGCAACCTGCTGCTGTTCGCCGCCTTGGCGGTGATATCGGCGGGCACCGTGGTGACCGGCACCGGCCCGCACGGCGGCGACGAGAAGGCGCCGAGGTTCCAACTCGTCATGACCGACGTGGCCCGGGTGCACGGCGTGCTCGTGTTCGCGCTCGTCGGCGCCACGGCCGCGCTGGCGTTGTTATTGCGGCGCGAGGACGCGGCTCCCGCCGCCCAGCGGGCGGTCGTGGTGCTGCTGGCCGTCGAGGTCGCACAGGCTGCGGTGGGCTACACGCAGTACTTCACCGGCGTGCCGGCGCTGCTCGTAGCGATGCACGTGGTCGGGGCGCTGGCCGTGTGGATCGGAGCGCTGCGGGTACGCCTCGCCCTGTGGAGCCGTCCGCCACTGTTAGAAGACATATCTAGGAAACCAGTGGTAATGGTGGCCGCGCAATGAGCTCGACCGACACGCCCACGATCGCGCCGATGGAGGTCGATGCGCCGACCGACGAGAACGCGCCGGCCGATGACCGTCCGTGGCAGGTGATCGTGTGGAACGACCCGATCAATTTGATGTCCTACGTCACGTTCGTGCTGCAGAAGCTGTTCGGATATTCCGTCGAGAAGGCGACGAAGCTGATGATGGACGTCCACACGAAAGGCAAGGCCGTAGTGTCGAGTGGCGAGCGCGAGCGGGCCGAGCTCGACGTGTTCCGTCTGCACGAGCACGGGCTCTGGGCCACGATGGAAAAGACGTAGATGGGCCTGTTCCGCGACGACCGGCGCATCCGCCCGGCCAAGAACGGCGAGGGCTTCGACGTGCGCATGCCCGACGAAGAGCGCGAACTGCTCGCGTCACTGCCGACCGAACTCGTGGAGCTGCTCGACACCGCCGCGGGCGACCTCGGCGCCATCCACGACGACCCCGCATTGGCCCGGCTATTCCCCGACGCGTACACAGCCGTCGACACCGGGTTCAACGAGGAGTACCGGCGGTTGATGACCGAGGACCTGCGCGACCGCCACCGCATCGCGCTCGAAACGCTCGCCGCCGGCGCGACCGCCAACCACATCACCGTCGAAGAACTGCACGCGTGGATGACCGCCCTGAACCAGCTGCGGCTCGTGATCGGGACCCGACTCGACGTGACCGAGGATCTCGACCCCCGCACGATCAGCGCCGACCACCCGAACGCCGCGGCGTTCGCGCTCTACAGCTACCTCAGCTGGTTGCAGG
>JBEEFT010000138.1:0-4088 GCA_041166225.1 Actinomycetota bacterium
CTGCTCGGGTGCGGGTGGAGCGCGTGACCGGTGTCATCGGGGCTGAGGTTTCCGACCTCGACCTCGCGAAAGAACTAACCGCGGGCGCCGTCGACGCCGTGGTCGCCGAACTCGTCGACGCGCTCGACCGCCATCTCGTTGTGGTGATTCCCGAACAGCACCTGTCGCCCGGCGAACAAACCGAGTTCACCCACCACTTCGGGTTGCCGTCGGAGACGCCGTTCGTGAAGACGATGGACGAGTTCCCCGAAGTCATCAAGGTCTTGAAGGAGGCCGACGAGGGCGCCGCGTTCAACTTCGGCGGGGCGTGGCACTCCGACTTCAGCTTCCTCGAACGGCCGCCGAGCTACACGCTGCTGCACGCGATCGACGTGCCGTCGTGCGGCGGCGACACCGTGTGGACGTCGAACATCGCCGCGCTCGACCAACTCGCACCCGACGTGCGCGCCCTGATCGACCAGCCCGGCGTGTCGGGCATTCACACGGCGAAGGACGCGTACTCGCCGAAGATGCAGGCGCTGCACGACGGCCTCAAGCACATGGACATCCGCACCACCGAAGACGCCAACGACGAGACCGCGCACGCCATCATCACCACGCATCCGGGCAACGGCCACGAGGTGCTGTTCTTCAACCAGGCGTATTGCCGCGACATCGCGGGCACCGACGTCGAGCCGTCTGCGATGCCGGCGTTCCTGCGGGGCCTGCACCATCACTGCACCGACCACAAGTTCACCGTCCGTCACCGTTGGCGCGCAGGTGACCTGGTGATCTGGGACAACCGAGCGACGCAACATCTCGCGCTCAACGACTACGCCGGTTCACGCCGTGAATTGCACCGCACAACGGTGCGGGGCGACACCCCGTCGCGGTAGAATTCTCGGCCTGAGGCGCGGCGGCTGGGGAGCTGGGGTGCCGGAAAGGCAATAGTGCGTAGGCGTCTTCTGGCGATAGTGGTCGCTGCAGTTCTTACGGTCGCGGGTGGCTTCGTCACGTCGCCGTCAAAGGCGAGCCCGGCGCAGGACTACACAGGCACCCACTTCGGCGCCGGCAACATCCCGCCGGGCTGCGAGCGCGACTCGCTCACGGCGTATTCGAACAACGCCTGCTACCACATGCGCACCGACATGAACGGGCTCGACTCGCCGCAGGTCGACGTGCTCATACTCGTGCCGGTGTCACCGACCGCCGAGCGCGACATGCGGATCATGCGCGAGGCCGTGCAGATGTGGGAAGGCGGCGTGCACAACCTCGCGCCGCAGATGGGCTTGAACTGGCTGGGCCAGGGAATGCAGTTCCACATCACCGTCGACGAGGTCGACCCGAACAGCGAGTTCACCACGTACCCGGTTGTCGATCCCGAGATCGTGGTCGTCGCAACGAACCCCGTCGGCGGCGCCGGTATCGGCATCGACCCGCTCACGACGATCTCACCTATTGCCGGCACGAGTCCCGAGGGACCTTGCACCGGCATCCACAACCCGTTCGACTTCGACGCCTGGAACAACCTGCCCGGTTTCGACCGTCATCACAAAGAGCGCATGGGCACGTACGTCGAAGACTGTGGTGGCGCTGGTGGCAACATCTGCTTCGCGATCAACGGGGCGATCGACCCCGCGCCCGACCTCACCGAAGAGTTTTCGATGTTCGACTTGGTGGCCCACGAGTTCGGCCACTGCCTCACCATCGGCCATGTCGGCGACGGCGCCGAGGGCCCATGGGGCAAGGTGCCGACCAACGACATCATGTCGTACAACACCGATCCGCCCGGGCTGAACAAGTGCGTGTCGACCCTCGACGTCGAGGGCATCGCTACGCGCATGAGCCGGTATCTCGACGTGAACGCCGACCACAAGGTCGACGCGAAAGACCGGCTGTACGCGAACGACCAGGCCGGCGACGGTAAGAACCCGTTCCAAACCCAGAACCCGCGCGACCACTTATACGCGTCGAGCACCGGCGCGCCCACCGACTGTCCGCAACCCGACCTCGGCCTTGTGCCCGGCCCTCGCACCAATTGGGAACCGGGGCCGGTGACCACCAGCGACCCCGTGCTGAACGTGACGAGACCGTCAGACGGAGCGTCGTCGCCCGATGGCGCGTTCAACGTCGCGGGCACCGTGGCGCACGTTGCGCGCGGCGCCGCGACGTCGCCGGTCGGTTACTACGACGACTCCGACAACGACGCCAAGACGCGCTACACCGAGATCAAGTCGTTCGACGTGGCCGTGAAACCGACCACTGTCGAAGCGACTATTCACCTCGCGGCGCTACCGCCCACTGGCACGAAGGCCACCAGCGCGGTTACGTACACCGTCACGATCGACGCGCGTCGCTTCGACTCGTTGGTGCGCTACCCAAAGATCGACCCGGCACCGATGACCTTCGACGCCGCGGCGTCGACCTACATGCCGGCCGGCACCTCTACGTGGAACACGACGTTTAAGACGGTCACCTTCCACATCCCCCGGAGCTACTTACAGTCCGCGGGGATCACCGCGCCCTACGACGTCACGAGCCAGTCGAACCTCGGCACGTTCTCTACCTTCGTAACCGACGACCACGCCCCCGAGGTCGGTCACAGCGTCGGCGTCTCGAGTGCGCGCGTGGTGAGCACTCCGGTGGTCGGCGTGTCGCCGCGTGAGGCGTCGGAGACGGTCACGTTCCACCACCCCGGCGGCAACACGTTCCACCCGGAAGACTCGACCCTCGGCGTTACGTCGGCCGCCGACCTCGGCCTCGACGCCAGCCACCGGTTCAGTCTCGACGTCCCCAAGACCAGTGATGTCTCGTTCGTGCTCGACTGGACCGACGCGGTCGGCGGTGCCGATCTCGATCTGCGCGTGAAGGGTGCCGCCGACTCGGGCGAAACCGGCGCCACGAAGTCGAAGCCCGAAACGGTTGCGCTTACGAACGTGCGCGGCCATCTCGAGATGGTCGTCGAGCCTTTCTTGTCGACGGATCCGCAGAACGGCAACACGTACACGCTGACCGCGGTCATCACGCCGAAGCAGGTGGTCGACACCGACGGCGACGGGGTCCCCGACTCGAGCGATGTGTGTCCCAACGTGGCCGGCGACGGCGCCGACGGATGCCCGATACAGGCCCAGGAGCACGTGCGGGTTTACGTCGATGGCGTCAAGGTTGCGACGCAAGGCGTCGACACGTCAGACGGCGCCGACTCGTTCGCGGTGCCGGTCACGGTCGCGCCCGGAGCGCACACGTTGATGATCGAGTGGGAATCGTACGGACGGATTCTGGCGACCAAGACAATTCACGTCTCGGGCGCCTAGCCCGCGCCGGGCGCCGGGCGGCGGGCGCCGCGCGCCGGAAAGGTTTCGGTTGGTGACGTACGGGTAGCCACGAAGGGTGCGTACTTCACAAGCCCTGCCCACGGTGCCCACCCCGCTCGATGACATTCGCGCGATCGTCGAAGACACCGGTCCGTTCGTCACCGTTTACCTGAACGCCGAAGGCGCAGTTGAGAACGCAGCCGACCTCGCCCTGAAGCGTTGGAGCGCGACGCGCGCCGAACTTTCGGCGGCCGGCGCGCCCGATGCGGCACTCGACGCGATCGAAGAACTCGTGCCCGAAGCGCACCAGCGCGGCGAGGGCTTCGCGGTGATCGCCGACGCTACGAAGGTGCGCCTGGCCGAGCACTACGACGAGCCTCTGGACGACGACCGCGCGTCGTGGGCCCGCGTGCCCGACGTCGCCCCCTTGATCAAGGCGCGTCAAGGGCGCGTGCCCCACGTGCTGGTGCTGGCCGACCGCGGTGGCGCCGACATCATCGCGGTGAACATGCGCGGCCGTGTGATCGAGACCACGGCGGGTGACGGCGATCCGGAACGAAAGGTCGCGCCGGGCGGCTGGAGCCAGCAGCGCTACCAAAACCGCGCCGAGGACGACTGGCTCCATGAAGCAAAGGAAGTCGCCGCCGAAGTGGCGCGGGTCTTCGACGAGGTGAACGCGCGCCTGGTGATTCTCGGCGGCGACGTGCGCGCCGTGCAGTTGATCGGCGACGCGATGCGCGCCGACATCACGGCCTGCACCCATCACATCAACCCGGGACGGGCCGCCGACGGGTC
>JBEEFT010000139.1:0-34695 GCA_041166225.1 Actinomycetota bacterium
TAGTCGGTCATCACGCTCCCGCCGCCGCCCCCTCCGGAGGCGCGCAAGCCCATCGCGGCATACGTCGATTCCCACACGGTGCGGAAGCACAACACGTGTCGGCACAGCCCGGCCGACACCGCGAGCATCGCCGCGATCACCGAACCACCGGGGCCCGGCAGGTCCATGCCGCCGTTGATCCACGTCGGGCGCAAGCGCAGCGCCTCCTCCACCGACGTCACGCCGCCTTCGCCCATGCCCATCGCGGTGGTACCACCGGGGTAGGTCGACAGGCCGTCGATGTCGTCGGGCGTGAGGCCGGCATCGGCGATCGCAGCGAGGCAGGCGTCGACGGTGAGCGATAGCGGGTCGCGCATGAGTCGTCGGCCGATGGCGGAGCGCCCGACGCCGGTTAGAGCAACACGGTGTTCGAACCGGTCACTAGTTGGCGCGCGGCGCGGCGCGGGCAGAGTTGGCTCGCCGACGCGATCGACGGGATCAACGTCGCCGGTAGGAGCGAACAGCGGCAGCCACACGTTGTCGTGCTGGTCGAACTGCACTGCAACGACATCGCCGATCCGCGCCTCGAACGGATCCACGCCCACGATGTTGGTAGTGAGGCGAACGCTGGCGTCTTCTTCGAGCGCGACCACCGCGATTGCGTAGGGCGGGTCGAACCCTGGGAGCCACGGGTGCTGGTTCACCGTGAGGCCGACGATCGTGGCCCGTCCCGACATCGCGCGCGGCGACCAGTTGGTGCTGCGGCACGCGGCGCAGATCGGCATCGGCGGATGCACCAAGGCGTCGCAGTCGTCGCAGCCCTGGATGCGCAGCACGCCGTCGGCGCCCGACGTCCAGAACCACTCGTTGAACGGCGTCAATTGGGGGAGCGGCCTCACATCGAGCTCTTGTAGTCACCCGCTGCTGCGGTAGCGAAGCCGCGCACCATGCAGTCGTTCGTGAACGACGCGATCAGCGCACCGTCTTCGTCGTGTACGCGGCACTCCGAGTGCGTCATGCCGTCGCCCGCGAACGTGGACAGGTGCCGGTACAGCAGCCACCGATCGACGCGTGCGTTCGCATGCAGCGAGACGTTGATTGCGTTCACCGCGGTCGACAGCGTGCGGTGGGCTTGGTCTTGGCCGACGCCGGCGTGGGGTCGCAGCGCCGCGGCGATCGACATGTGCCCGCTGAACTGCACGAGCAGGCCGGCGTGGATTGCGTCGTCGTTCGGCACCTCACCGAAGCGCACCCACGCGTCGATCACGGGCGGCCCCACCGGAGCATCGGGGTCGCCCGTGTACGCGCCGTCGACCACGCGCAGCTCGCGGCCCGTCACGCCCATGTCGAACGCCTCCGCGTCGTAGGGTCCGGGCACTTCGGGCGCGTTCGCAGTGTGGCGCATCACGTCGCTCGCCGTCGCGTCGAGCAGCAGTTGGCCGCTCGCGCACAGCCGACCGTTCTGCGCCGCAGTTGCCTCATACGCGGTGAACGTGCGGCCGTTGGTCAGCTCGCGCAGTTCGATCGGTACCGGTTGGTGGGCGTCGGCGGCGCGCAGGAAGAACATGTTCGCGTTCACCACGCGTCGGCCGCCGCTGGCCCGCATCGCCGCGACCACGGCCTTGCCCAGGATCTCACTGCCTTCGACCACGGGTCGCTGCCAGTCGCCGCGCGTCTCGCCCACCCATGTGTTGTCGGGCTCGCGCTGAACGTCGAGGATGTCGATGAGGTCGGCGGCGTCGCCCCAGTTCGGGAATCGGGTGACGACGGGGGCGCGCGAATCACGATCGTCGACGAGTTCGATTTCAATGCCGTCGGCGAAAGCCACGAACCCCGCGAGTTCGCCGTCGCCTTTGACCACAGCGGCCTCACCGCCGCGCACGTCGTCGAGCGGGAACCACAACTCGGGCGCGCGGTCGCCGTGGTCCACCCGCACTGCCGCGGTGGTCTCGCCGACGACGACCCCGTGGTGCCGAGCAACGGCCCGGTACGGGCACCTGATCACGGCTTGCCTCCTCCTTCAACGAACTGTGCATCGGCAGCGACACCCGGTGTCGCTGCCAATGCACAGTTCGGGTATTGACGTCGATGTCGAAATTGAGAGTAGTGCGACGAGGGCGAACGACGTAGCGTCGGCGCATGCCTTTGCACGCGCTCGATGACGCCGATCGGGCCGCGGTCGCCCGCGTGACCCCAGACCTCCCGCCTGTCGCGTTCCGGGTCGGCAGCACCCTCACCACGTACCGCCTGGTGCTCGACCAGGGCGTGGTCACCGAAGACAACGACGCGGCCTCCGACGCCGCCACCGTCGTGAATCTTTCCGAAGACGCGTGGCGCGATCTCACCACGCAGGTGCGCACGCTCGTGAACCTGCACCTCGCCGGCGAGATCACCTACGAGCGCGGTGACTTCGGCGCGCTGGCCGAGTGGGCGCCGCTGTTGACGCTGGTTCACGCCGGGGTTCCGCTTTACGACCCTGCCCGCGTCGATCTCAGCGGCGTCGACCTCACGCGTTCGTTCACGCTCGACGACACCGACGACGCACTGCGCAGCTTCCTCACCGCGACCGGGTACCTCCACGTGAAGAACGTGTTCAGCCCCGACGAGATCGCGACACTGAACGCGGAGATCGATCGTCTCGCCGCGGCGGCGACGCGGGGCGACGACGAGTCGTGGTGGGTCACCGACGAAGACGGCAACGACGCGCTGTGCCGGCTGGTCTACGCGGGACTTCGTTCCGACATCGTGAAGGCCACCGAGTACGACCCGCGCGTGTCGCGCCTCGGCACGTTGCTGCGCGACGACCTGCGTCCGTCGCACGACCGCATGGAAGGCGCGGCGATCCTGCTCAAAGTCCCGGGCCAAACGCAGGGCCTGTCGAACATTCCGTGGCATCAAGACTGCGGGATGGGTGGCCACGCGATCTACTGCCCATCGGTCGGCGTGGGGATTCAGCTGACCGGATCGAACGCGGAGACGGGCAACATCACGTTCGTGCCCGGCAGCCATGGCCAGTCGTTGCACACCACTTGGCAGCGGCTCAACGACGTGCCCGTGGTCGCGATCGACACCGACCCCGGTGACGTCACGGTGCACATCAAAGACGTGATGCACGCGTCGCCCAAGCCCACCGGCGACGGCGGGAGGCGCACGATGTACGTGTCGCACTTCCCGCCGAGCCTGTGGGATCACGTCGGGCCGGGCCAGGCGTTCAACGACTTGGTGCGTAACCGCACCGAGGAAGTCGCCGCGCTTTAAGCCGGCTTCAGGCCGGCTTCAAGTCGGCGACCCCGCCCGCGGTCACGCGCACTAAGTCGGTCGGCGTGATCGCAAACACGTGCGTGTGGCTACCGGCTGCGGCCCACACCCTGTCGTAGCCGAGCAGGTCGCGATCGACGAACGTCGGCAGCGGCGCCGGATAGCCAAACGGGGGGACGCCGCCGATCGCGTAACTCGTCGCCGCCCGTACGGCGTCGGCATCGACGCGTGTCACCTTGGTTCCGCCGGCGACTGTCGCGAGCGCCTTTTCGTCGAGACGGTTCGCGCCGGACACGAGCGCCACGGTGACTTCGCCGTCGACGGCGAAGATCAGTGACTTCACGATTTGGCCAACCGCTACACCGATCGCGGCGGCCGCTTCTTCGGCCGTACGCGTGCCTTCGGGAAACTCACGGACCTCGACGTCGACGCCGAGGTCGCGGGCGGCGGCCTCGACGCGGTCGACCGCGGCGGGACGTCCGGGGACGGAACGGGACATACGGTCAACGTACGCGCCACCGGCTGCAATAGTCCTACGCATGACGTTCACCGATCCCGAGTTTTGGCAGCTGCCGCTGAACGACCGCATGGCCGAGTTCGCCCGGTTGCGCGCCATCAGCCCGTTCGCGAAGGCGTCGGTCGACAACCCGAGGACGGGCGAGCCCGACGAGTTCTACGCGGTGACGGGCTACGACGAAGTGATGGAGATCAGCCGGCGTCCCGAAGACTTCTGCTCGGGCAAGGGCTCGACGTCGATCGCCGACATGCCACCCGAGGCGCTCGAATTCTTCGGTTCATTCATCACGATGGACGACCCCCGCCACGCCCGCCAGCGCGGGATCGTGTCGCGGTCGTTCACGCCGAAGGCGCTGCAGGGCCTGCTCGATTCGGTCGAGGTGATCTGCACCGAGGTGATCGACGACTTCTGCGAGAAGGGCGAAGCCGACCTCGTCGAGGTGTTGTCGCAGCCGTTCCCGCTGCTGGTGATCTGCGACATGATGGGCATCCCGCGCAGCGAGTTCAAGACGGTGCTCGACGCCACGAACGTGATCCTCGGTTCGGGCGACCCCGAGATGACCGGCGGCGGCGATCTCATGACCGCGCTGTTCGAAGCGGGCATGCAGTTGACGAATCTCATGAACGAGTTGGCCGAGGACCGCCGCAATCACCCGAAGGACGACCTCACGTCTGCGCTGGTGCACAACGACTTGGGTGAAGACCTGCTCGCGCCAAACGAGATTGCGCCGTTTTTCATCTTGCTCGCGGTTGCCGGCAACGACACCACCCGCACTGCAATCAGCCACGGCGTGAACCTGCTCGCGCAGAATCCCGACCAGCGGGCGAAGTGGGCCGCCGACGTCGACGGGCTCACGGGTCCGGGCGTGGAAGAGATCGTGCGCGTCGCCGCGCCGGTCACCTTCATGCGTCGGACCGTCACCCACGACCTCACGCTCGCGGGCGAGCAGTTCAGCGACGGCGACCGGATGATCCTGTTTTACGGGGCCGCCAATCGCGACCCGAAGATGTTCGACGACCCCGACGCGTTCCGCGTCGACCGCACGCCGAACTCACACGTCGGTTTCGGTGGGCCCGGTCCGCATTTCTGCCTCGGCGCGCACCTGGCGCGTCGAGAGCTGTCGGTGGTGTTCCGTCAGCTGTTCAGTCGTCTGCCTGACCTCGACGTGTCCGGTCCGCTCGTGCCCCTCGAAGCGATGGGCATCCCGCTCGTGGGCGGCGTGAAGCACCTCCCGGTGACGTTCACCCCGTCACCGAAACTCGCCTCGTAACGCGCTACGACGGCGACGGGTTGCTCGGCATCCCGTTGTCGTCGGTTTCGCCCGGCGCTTCGGTGCTCTTGTCGGCTTCCATTTTTTCGAGCGCGGCGTCCTGCTGGTCGACGATGCCTTCGCGCTCGGCGGTGGACTCCCCCTCGGGTCGGGTTTGGCTCATGGGTTCGCGTTACCCACTGTGGCGCCACCGCGAACCGCGTCCCGAGACCCGGTTCGAAGGGGTTAGCGGTGCTCGGGGTTGGAGAAGTCGAAGCGGCAGCCGGCGTCCCACTCGGCGCGTTGGTTGCCGTGAGCGGGCATGCCGCCGAGGTCTTTGAGCATGCGGGCGACGTGCAGCAGGTTCCAGGTCATGAACGTGGTGTTGCGGTTGGTGAAGTCGTTCTCGGGCCCGCCCGAGCCCGGGTCGAGGTAGGACGGGCCCGGTCCGGCCTCGCCGACCCAGCCGGCGTCGGCCTGCGGCGGGATCACGTAGCCGAGGTGCTGGAGTGAATAAAGCGTGTTCATCGCGCAGTGCTTCACACCGTCTTCGTTGCCGGTGATGAGACACCCGCCGACGCGGCCGTAATACGCGTACTGGCCCGCGTCGTTGAGCAGGCTCGAGTTGCCGTACAACCGCTCGATCACGCGGGTGCACACAGACGACTTCTCGCCGAGCCAGATCGGCATGCACAACACGAGGATGTCGGCCGCCATCACTTGTTCGAAGATGGCCGGCCACTCGTCGCGGTCCCAGCCGTGTTCGGTCATGTCGGGCCACACGCCCGTCGCGATGTCGTGATCGATCGCGCGGATCACATCGACGGTGACGCCCTGGCGCCGCATGATCTCGATGGAGATGTCGGCGAGGCCTTGCGTGTTCGACACCTCGGGCGACTTCTTCAACGTGCAGTTGATGAACAACGCGCGCAGGTCGCTGAAGTCCCATTGCGTCTGGGAGCACAGCTCTTCTTGTTTCGGGCTCAAGGTCGTCACGTCGGCCATTCTGTGCCCCACAGCACCAAAGCGCTCGTCAGTCGACCTCGGCGATCGCCGCCCGGAAGTCGCCGGCGTGGAGGTGCAGCAGGCCGATCGTCTTGTGCGGCTGCCGCCGCCGCTGCGTGGCCGAACCCGGATTGAACAGCAACTGCCCGTCGACGCCCGGTGCGTTCCACGGAATATGGCTGTGGCCGAACACGACGAGGCGGGCGTTCGGGAACCGCCTGTGCATGCGGCGCTCGCGTCCGGTCCGCGGCCCACTGTCGTGCACCATCGCGATCGGTACGCCTTCGTATTCGAACTCGAGCGTCTCGGGCAACGCGCCCCGCAACGCGGTGTCGTTGTTTCCCAGCACGGCGCGCACGTCCACGACGTCGCGCAACTCTCGGAGGAAGCGGTCGCCCACGATGTCGCCCGCGTGAAGCACGAGGTCGGCCTGGCGCACCGCATCCCACGCCGCAGGCGTCAACCGAGTCGAACTGTTGTCGCCGATGTGGGTGTCGGCGAGCACGACGACGTTCACCGTTTCACGAAACCGCGTCGCGCGGCGGTTCGTTCACGCCCCTTCGCAGAGCGCCTGCAGCTTGGCCAGGATTTCCTCGGCCTTCTCCTCGTGCTTCTTGTGCAGATACACCGCGTCGATCGCGTCGCCGAGGATGCCCAACGGCATCTCGTATTCGACGTCGAGCTCGACGCGCGTGCCCTCACCTTCGGGCGCGAGGCGCTCGACGAGGGTGGCCGCCGCGCCGCCCGGCGCACTGCCTTCGAACCGCAACAGCGACGGCTCGTTCACCTCGACGACGTTCCAGTCGCTCTCGAGTTCCTTGCCGAGCACCTTTACAACCTGTTCGAAGCGGTCGCCGGCGCGCACGGCCCGTCCCGGGCTGTTGCGGATCTCCACCGTCATCTCGGAGAACTCGCCGAGCCGGTCGACGTCGGACAGCACGTCGAATACGGCTTGCGGTGGACAGGCGACGATCGTCGATCGATTGATATGACCCATGTTTTCGCCGGTACCCACGAACGCCGCGATTGATCCGGCTCCTCAATGTGGAACCGGCCGCGTGCGAACCGGATCGACCTGTCGGGTTTGAGTATCTGTCACTACCGTGTGGTCGTGACAGCCCACAGAGGCCTCAGCGCGACCACCATGTCCTCGACGTGAACGCAACCCTTCGGGAGCGGTGGTACGTCGTGGCCGTCGCCGCGCTCCTCGCGGTGTCGGGCGTGGTGTTCCTGCTCGTGCGCAGCGACGACGACAAGCCGAAGGCGCGAGCGTCGCGCGCGCTCCCCGTCACGTCGCAGCGCGACACCGGGGCAGTAGCGCTCGCCTCGCTGCTCACGCGGTCGCGCGGCGAGACCTACCACGCCACGTACACGTCGTCGGGCAACCTGAAAGTGTCGGGCGGCAGCGTCACCATGGAGATCTGGAACAAGAAGGGCAAGAGCCGCGTCGACACCACGCTCACTACCGCCGACAGGCAGGTGCACACCGCAAGCATCCTCACGGGAGGCAAGGCCGTCGTATGCCAGAAGTCGACCGCCGACTGGACGTGCTCGTCGGCGCCCGCGGCCAACTCGGGTGGCGCCGTGGGCCTCGTCGCTGCGTTGCAGGGCCAATTGTCGGGTCGGGCGGTGAGCGAAAACGCCGCGAAGGTCGACAACCGCCAAGCGCGGTGCTTCCAAGTGGCCGCGACGGCCGGCGCCGAACAACTCGGCGTGTGCGTCGACCCCCACCGCGGGATTCTGCTGAAGCTGAGTTCGAGCGAGGCGCAGATTCAGATCGACAAGCTGGACTCGTCGGTGCCCGACAACGCCTTCGACCCACCGGCCGCCGCCAAGTCGTAGACCGTGGCGGTCATAAACAGGCTCGGCCCGCCCGCCATACCTGCGTCACGTTGCCGAGCGCGTTCGCGTCGGTAGTCGGGTCACCGTTTACCGCGATCACGTCGGCGTCGTAACCCGGCGCGAGGCGTCCTTTGCGGTCGCCGACGCCGACCGTTTTCGCGGCGACCGAGGTGAGCGCCCGCAGCGCCTCAACGTTGTTCATGCCGATTTCGGCAAAATCCTCCATCGCGGTGGGCAGCACGTTGTGGGGTTTGGCGGGGCCCACGCCTGCGTCGGTGCCGCCCACGATCGTGGCGCCCAGTTCCCGCATCGTTCGGAACGTGCCGAACATGATCTCGAGGTTGGCAGTGACAAAGGGCGGCGGGTCGAAACCGGGCAAGTGGCCGACCGTGGCGGACACCACGACATCGGATGCCGCGATCCGCTGCATGACGTCGTCCTGCGGTTCGCACCGGCCGCTTTCGGTGATGAACGTGCAGTGCTCGATCGTGTCGGCTCCGGCGTCGAGCGCCTGGACGATGCCCGCGAGACCATGGCAGTGCGCGGCCACGGGAAGCCCGGCGGAATGCGCCTCGTCGACGATTGCGCGGACCTCGGCGTCGCTGAACTGCGCTTGCCACATCGGGAACGTCGGCGTCATCCCGCCACCGGTTGTCATCACCTTGACCACTTTGCAGCCGCGCTCGACGCGGTCACGTACGGCGCGGCGTAGCGCGTCGACGCCGTCGCACTCACCGCCGAGGTACCAGCAATGGCCGCCGACGCGGGTCAGCGGTGGTCCCGCGGGCAGGATCGTGGGGAGGCTGTGACCGTGCTCGCTCAACCCAACCGTGACGAACCCGCGGTCGCCCAGATCACGAATCGTGGTGATGCCGGCGCGAAGAGCCAGCTCCGCGTTCGCTCGGCACCTGTCGGTCAAGCCGTTGTCGTCGATCCCGGCGACCTGCTCCTCGAGCGTGCCGACGCCGTCGAACACGAGGTGTTGGTGGGCATCGATCAGCCCGGGCATGAGCGTGGTGCCCCGCGGCAGGCTCGTCGCGTCGTCGGCTCGGCTGCCGAGATCGGCGACGGAACCGGTCGCGATCACTGTGGCGCCGTCGAACTCGACAAACCCGCTGTCGATCG
Organism: Actinomycetota bacterium; assembly: GCA_041166225.1. Taxonomy (GTDB): domain Bacteria; phylum Actinomycetota; class Acidimicrobiia; order Acidimicrobiales; family JACCXE01; genus JACCXE01. The sequence goes on from JBEEFT010000139.1 coordinate 8,976, forward strand.
CGGCGTGAGCCGTGCCGTCCCACACCTGGTCGGCGATGAGCAGCGTCATGGCCGAAACCTACCGACTAGCCGAGCGCCGATGCCGTGCGTTAACCGGCCCCGGGCGCCCTGGATCAGCAGGAGCACGCCGAACACCACGAAAGCGACGCTGGCGCCGATCTTGATTGCGCGCTCGGGCAGGCGTGCGCCGAGTTGCTTGCCGACGATGATCGCAAGGGCGTCGGCTGCGACCATGCCGAGGGTCGAGCCCGCCCATGTGCCCACCGCACTTTGGGTAGTGGCGAGCGTGATCGTGGCGAGCATCGTCTTGTCGCCGAGCTCGGCGAGGAAGAACGCGATCGACGCGGCAACTACGGCCGAGCGCGTCGAACGCTCGGCGAGCGCGGCTTCGTCCTCGTCGAGCGTGTCGCCGCGCATGGTCCATGCGGCGAAGCCGAGAAAGGCCACTCCGGCCACGATCGAAATTGCCCGGGTGGGAATGGCTTGGCCGAGCACCGCTCCGATCCCGACGGACACCGCGTGGACCACCGCGGTGGCGATCACGATGCCGATCAGCACCTGCCTGGCCTTGTAACGCGCTGCGAATGCAAGGGCCATCAGCTGGCTTTTGTCGCCGAGTTCGGCGACAAAGATCACGCCGAAGCTCAGCAGCAGGGCGTGCATGCCTCAGCCTTACCCGCTAGATCGGTTGACGCGTACATTGGCCCGGTGCGCTTCTGCGGCCCCGACCACGTCGTGTTCGTCTCGCCCGACCCCGAGCGGCTGGTGCGTTGGTACGTCGACCAACTCGGGATGCAGGCCGAACGGCTCGAGGAGTGGCGGGCTAAACAGGCGCTGTTCGTGTCGCTGCGCGTCAGCGACACGTTCATCATCGACATCTTCGAAGGCGAACGCGCCGGGGTGAACGTCGACCATCTGGCGCTCGTGGTCGACGACGTCGACCTCGACGAGTTTGCGGCGTCGGGCCGCTTCGAGATCGACATGGGCCCCGCCGACTTGTTCGGCGCGCAAGGCACCGGGCGCGGTGTGTACATCCGCGATCCCGACGGCAACCGCATCGAACTCCGCACGTACTAGGAGCTACGCGGCGGCGAGTTCCTTGAGCAGCGCGCGCGTGCGCCGGCGCGACCCGCTCTTGTCGTCACCCACGGGGAACGGCGCCGCCCACACGTCGGTTGCGCCGGCGTTGAAGAGACCTTGCAGCTGCGAAGTAACGGAGGACTCGTCGCCGACAATGGCGGCGTCGGCGGGTCCCGCGGCGCCGCCGATGTCGAGGATGCGCCGGTAGTTCGGCAGCACCCCGTAGTTGGCGAAGTTCTTCGCCGCGGTGGCGCGCGCTTCGTCGCCGTCGTCGTGCACGGCGACGGGCAGCCCCGCCACGATTCGGGGCGCGGCTCGGCCGGCGTTCTGCGCCGCCGCGTTGATCTTCGGCGCCACGTGTGTGTCGATCGAGCGGGCGTTCGCCATCCACAGGATCGTGCCGTCGGTGAGTTCGCCCGCGACCCGCAACATCCGCGGCGCAAGCGCGGAAACCATCACGCTCACGGGTTGCGGGAGGGGAGCGACAGCTGGGATGTTCACCGTGAATTCGTCGCCGCTATGACTGATGCCCTCGCCGCGCAGGAGCGTGGTCAGGATCTGCAGGTATTCCTCGGTGTGACGGCCCGGGTGCGCGTAGGACATCCCCAACATCCCTTCGATGACGGGTTGGTGCGACGGGCCCACACCCAGCGTTAAGCCGGCACGACCCATAGTGGCCGCCGTCGACGCGGCGCGGTTCGCTTGCAGAACCGGATGGCAGGTGTAGGTCTGGAGCACCGACGTCCCCAGTTCGATCTTGCTCGTCGCGCGACCAACGAGTGCCATCGCCACCAACGGATCGCCGAACACCGCGCTCGCATACCAAAGGCTGCTGAACCCGTCGGCCTCGGCTTCGACCGCCTGCTCCACGATGCGCTCCGCCGTCGCGGCGCCGCCTGTCAGTCCGATTCGCATCACCTGAACCTAGAGCGCTCCGCTACGTTCGGCTCGTGCCCGCGCCGTTCGAACCCGCTCGGCTCGGACCGCTGACGTTGCGCAACCGCATCATCAAGGCGGCCACGTTCGAAGGCGTCATGCCCAAGGGCGCCGTTACCGACGAGCTGATCGGCTTTCACGAAGCCGTCGCCGCGGGTGGTGCGGCGATGACAACGGTCGCGTATTGCGCAGTGGCGCCAGGCGGACGGGTGCACCGGCACACGGTTGTAATGGACGACGCTTCGGTGCCGGGCCTGCGGCGTCTCACCGACGCCGTGCACGCCCGCGGCGCGCTGGCCGCCGCCCAACTCGGCCACGCCGGGTTGGTCGCCAACGTGCGGTCGAACCACGCGCCGACGCTGGCGCCATCGACCCGGTTCAGCGCGCCCGCGATGAGCCGCGTGCGCGGCGCGTCGGAAACGCAACTCGGCGAGGTCGTGCGCGACTTCGAGCGGGCAACGCGCGTCGCCGCCGAGGCGGGCTTCGACGCGGTCGAGGTTCACCTCGGTCATAACTACCTGCTCAGTTCGTTCATGAGCCCGAATCTCAATCGCCGCACCGACGAGTACGGCGGCAGCATCGAGAACCGCGCCCGCTTCCCTCGGCGCGTGGTCGAAGCGGTGCGGCGCGCCGCCCCGTCGACGATGGCTGTCACGGCGAAGTTCAACATGGCCGACGGAGTGCCCAAAGGCCTGTGGCTCGACGAGAGCATTCCGCTCGCCCGCTTGTTCGAAGCCGACGGTCACCTCGACGCGCTGCAGTTGACGGGCGGCAGTTCGTTGCTCAACGGCATGTACTTCTTCCGCGGCGACGTGCCGATGCGCGAGTTCATCGCCGCGCAGCCCAAGGTCGTCGGTTACGGACTGCGCGTGTACGGCCGCAAGTTGTTTCCGAAGTATCCGTTCGAAGAAGGCTTCTTCTTGCCCTTCGCCCGGCAATTCCGGGCCGCGTTGTCGATGCCGTTGATCCTGCTCGGCGGTATCAACGAGTTGGCAACGATCGAAAGCGCAGTCGACGAAGGGTTCGAGTTCGTTGCGATGGCGCGCGCGCTGCTCCGCGAGCCCGACCTGCCCAACCGGCTCGCCGCGGGTCAGCGCGCCGGGCTATGCATCCACTGCAACAAGTGCTTGCCGACGATCTACAGCGGCACGCGGTGCGTGCTCGTCGATCAGTAGTACATCCAATGCGTCCATCGTCTCCGGAGAGTTTTCATGCCGAATCTGTTTGAGTTCGAAGCCCAGACCCTCGACGGCAAGGCACAACCGCTCGACGCGTACGAGGGCAAGGTGGTGCTCGTCGTCAACACGGCCTCGAAGTGCGGGTTCACCCCGCAGTACGCCGGGCTTCAGAGCCTCTACGAGAAGTACCACGACAAGGGCCTGGAGATTCTCGGCTTTCCGTGCGACCAGTTCGGTCATCAAGAGCCGGGCGACGAGTCTGAGATCGGCGCGTTCTGCACGAAGAACTACGGCGTGTCGTTCCCGATGTTCGCGAAGGTCGACGTCAACGGCGGCAAGGCACACCCGGTCTTCGCGTTTCTGCGGAAGGCGACGGGCGGCATGCTCGGCAACCGCATCAAGTGGAACTTCACCAAGTTCCTCGTGAACAAAGACGGCACGCCGGTTAAGCGTTACGGGTCAATCACGAAGCCCGAGAAGCTGGCCGCCGATATCGAGAAGCTGCTCGCCAGCTAAGCGGTTTTCATCGCGCTGAGCAGCCTTGCCTCGTAGTCGGCGGCGGCGTCGTGCAGTGTGGTGACGCAGTCGCCGTTGTACGAGGCGCCGTGCATGATTGCCAACGTCTTCGGCGACAGCTGGGCTAGGCGCCGCAAGGTCGGGCCGGTCATCGGCGTAAGCGCGGTCGAGTGGAACATGTCCTCGGCCGCCGATGCGGGCCCCACGATGTCGCTGTTCGTGAGCGGGTTGGCCCCGCCGGTCTGCGACAGCAAGTCGCCGGTGAACAGCGTCGCCGTGGTCTCCTCGAACACCAGACCGGCGTCCCAACCATGCGGGACGTGCGGGGTATCGATCCAACGAACCCGGCGCCCACCGAGGTCGAGCGCCTCACCGTCGGCCAGCGAACGCACCGGACGGTCGGCTTGGTCGCCGCCCGACAGCATCCCGCCGAGCGCGCCGATGCAGACCTCGGCGTTCGGCGCCGCGGCGAGCCACTGATTCATGGCGCCTGATTCATCCGCTTCCCAATGGCCGAAGCTGATCCAACGCAGGTCCTCGACGGGTCGCACCTTTCTGACGGCGTCGGCGACGTCGGCGAAGCCGCTCCGGGTACCGCAGTGGAACAGGAACGGCTCGTCGGCGTTCACGAGGAACTGATTGAACGTGAACCCGCCCGGTATGTCGTCGGTGTAGGTGGAGAGGCGAAAAATGCCGTCTGAAATCTCGTCGACGGACGTCGTCATAACTGGGCTCCTTGTTCTGCCGGTAGTTCGGCGGTGATCAGCCAGGCCGCGGTGCCCATGAGCACCCCGTCGGCGGAGGAGTGGCTGGCCACGACGTCGCGCAGGGCGCGCAGCGCGCCCGCTTTCGTCTCGTCATCGAGGCCGGCCGTGAGGCCGCGCACGATGCCGAGATCCGCCACGAACGCGTATGCGTCGTCGACGTCGTCACCGAGATACATCGGCTCGTCGACGGCCTCGATTCGCACGTTTGCGTAGCCCGCCGCGATCAACGTCTCTCGGGTGGCGGCGTCGTCGGCCAATCCGAACGGACCGGGCATGCCGTTCGGCGGCGTCGGCAGACTGCGCCCGACCGCCAGCGCGGCGCGAATCTCGCTCAGCCACTCGTTGCGGGCCATTTCTTGCCACACCAGAAAACAAACTCGACCGCCCGGCCGTAGCGCGGACGCGATGTTCGTGAAAGCGGCCACGGGATCGTTGAAGAACATGACACCGAACGAACTCACGACCAGGTCGAACTCGCCCTTGGCCAGCGGCTCGACCTGCGCGTCACATTGCTGAAAGCGGACGTTCGTCAACCCCGCCGTTTCGGTTTCGCGCTCGGCCACATTCAGCATGACCTCCGACAGGTCGACGCCGAGCACGCTGCCCCCGGGCTCGACTGCGGTGGCTGCGGCGATGGTGAGGTCGCCAGTACCGCAGCCGATATCGAGCACCTGCATCCCGGGCTCAAACGCGGCCGCTTTGATCAGCCGATCGGTGAGGCGCCCGCTGCCGCGGCGGTAGCGGGCGGCGTGCTCGGCAAAGTGGGTGCCGTCGTCCCCGTTCCACGCCTCGGCCATTTCGACATTCGCAACCTTCATGGGTGCCCTCTCGTATAGTCCACCAAGGACTACTTCTATAGTCCAAGGAGGACTATGTCAACCGAAGAGTTGTCGACGACCTCATACGCGATCCTCGGGCTGCTCTCGGTTAAGCCCTGGACGACGTACGAACTGGCGAAACAGATGGACCGCGCTCTCGGACTGTTCTGGCCTCGCGCCCGCAGTCATCTTTACGCTGAGCCCAAGCGTCTGGTCGCACTCGGGCTCGCCACGGCGAAGCGCGAGAACACCGGTCAGCGGCCCCGAACCGTCTACTCGATCACTCGCAAAGGCCGGCGGGCGTTGTCGACGTGGGTGCCGGAACCGGGCGCCGGACCGACGCTCGAGGCGGAGTTACTGGTGAAGGTGTTCTTCGCCGAGCACGGCAGCCGTGATGACCTGCTCGCAACGCTGCGGTCGATGCGCGCGTGGGTCGAGGATCACGCGGTGGCCTCGGGCAGCCCTTCGCAGGAGTACCTCGAAGGTCGCGGCGCGTATCCCGAGCGGCTGCCGTGGCTGGTTCTGGTCGGTCGTTTTCTCGACGAGTTCGAATCGATGGTCGACCGGTGGGCGGCGTGGGCTATTGCGGAGGTCGAACAATGGCCCGAAGACCTCGTCGGCGCCGAACCCGACTGGGCCGTGCTCAAGGAGATGGCCGCGCACGGTGCGGCGTTGTCCAAACGCGCGCAGACCCGACGCTGAACGCCGTGATGGCCCACGTCGTTCCTAACGTGAAACCCGTCAACACGTCGGTTAGCCAGTGCACGCCGAGTAGGAGCCGGGCCGCGCCAACCGCCAACGCCGTTGCAATCGCAACACCTAACGCGATCGGGCGGGCCCGGTGCGGCAGCGATGCACCGGCCACAAGCGCGCACGCCACGTAAAGGGCGGCGGCGGCCGTGACGTGGCCCGACGGGAACGAATAGTCCGTCTCGTGAACGAGGTGGTAGACGGCGGGAGGCCGGGCCCGGGCCACGAGGTGTTTCGCGACTACGCCGGTCGCAGCCGCGCCGAGCAGCGCAACGATCGGCACTGCGGCCAGAACAAGGCGGCTCTTCGCGCGCCACAACACGAGCGCGGCCACGAGGGCGAGGGCGACCGATATAACCGGGTCACCGAGATGCGACATGAGTCGCGACACCCCGACGAGATGGGCGCGGTGGTCGAGGGCGAAGCGCAGCGCACTGCGGTCGACGCCGGTGGGTCCGTGGGCGCTGATCACGAATACCGCCAGCACCGCGGTGGCCGCCGCGAGTGCCACCGCCCAGACGCGCATTACTGCCGGTGTGATGTCGATGACGCTGGAGGATCGGCCGCGGGCTCGAGGTCGGTACGGCTGATCGTGAGATAGGTGACCAACGCAACGATCACCGCGAGGAACGAGAACGTCGTGAGCCCGGTGCCGAGACCGAGGCCGCCGTGCTTGGGCTTCTGCAGCAGGTAATCGCCGAGGGATGCGCCCAGCGGGCGCGTGAGGATGTACGCGATCCAGAACGACAGCACCTCGCCCATTTTGAACACCATGCGAGCGATAACCACGAGGCCGATCGCGGCGGCGAACAACAGACCTGAGCGCCAATAGCCGATATTGAGCCGCTCGGAAAGCAGGTCACCAGCCGAGGTGCCCAGAGCGAAGGTGAACAGGATCGTGAGCCAGTACCAGGCTTCGCGGCGGCTCGTCACGATCGTGTGGATGGAAAGCGAGTGTTCGCTGCGATACCAACCGATGAAAGTGAGCGTGAGCGCGATCGCGAAACCGGCCGTAGTGATGTTCAGGCTGACGCCGTGCCCGTCGACGAGGTTGTCGGTCATCAGCGTGCCCGCGATGCTGATCAATACGACGACGAGCCAATAGATCGCCGGGATGTAGCGGCGGGTGCGGAACTGGAAGAACAACGCCACCACCAGCGCGATCCCAACCACCACCGACGTCTTGTTCAGGCCGAGCCCGCGCGTCTCGTTCAGGTAGTCGGCCGCGGTTTCGCCCACGGTTGTGCCGAGCACCTTGATGATCCAGAAGTACAAGGTGATCGCGGGAACCTTGTTCAACATGTTCGCCACTGTGGGCGACGTACGTAGGTCTGAGGCCATAGCGCGACGGTACGTGTGGCTCGGGCAACGTCGATGAAGCGTTCGGTCAACGCACGGTCAACGCGTTACGGGTCGTAGCGTTGGCGCATGCCCGCTCGGGTGGTACTCGTAGAGGACGACCCGGCGATCGGCGAATCGGTGCGCACGGCGTTCGTAGCGCACGGCTACGACGTCGAATGGCACCGCACCGGCGCTTCGGCGATCGGCGCGCTCGAACTCGCGCCGCCCGACCTCGTCGTTTTGGACGTCGGGCTGCCCGACACCGACGGTCTCACCATCTGCCGCTGGCTACGCGGCGTCTATCGCGCCTTGCCGATCGTGGTGCTGACGGCCCGCGACGCCGAGATCGACGTGGTGGTGGGCCTCGACGCGGGCGCGACCGACTACGTAACGAAGCCTTTCGCGATGGCGGTGTTGTTGGCGCGCGTGCGCGCGCATTTGCGCGGGGCCGAAACGTCGGATCACGATGCGCCACTCGTGATCGGGGCGCTTCACGTCGAGCCCGCCGCGTACACCGCGCGTGTGGCCGAGGTGCCCGTCGAGCTGCGCCCGCGCGAGTTCGAGCTGCTCGTGCGTTTGGCCCGCGATGCGGGCCGAGTCGTCACCCGCGAGCAATTGATGGCCGACGTGTGGGACGAGCACTGGGACGGCTCGACCAAGACACTCGACATGCACGTGCTCGGCCTGCGCCGCAAGGTTGGCCAAGCGATCAGCATCACCGCCGTTCGCGGCGTGGGCTATCGGCTCGATCCGCGATGAAGCGCCGCATTCGAGGCGCGATCGTGGGCGTGTCGGCCATCATCTTGCTCGCCCTCGGAGTGCCGTTGGCCTTCGCAGTCCATCGGTCAGTGGTGGACCAAGAGGTGGTCGAGCAGCAGGCGGTCGCGGCCGGCGCGCTCGCGGAGATCGACGTGCCGATCTCGATCCACCAGTTGCGCCACATCGCAACCGAACCCGACGCCCCGCACGCATTTGCCGTGTACGACACCGCAGGCGAGCGGATCTACGGCCGCGGACCGCGTCGAGCCGACAACATCGTGCGCGACGCGCTTCGAGGTCGCGCGGTGTCGACCGACGACACCGCCATCGTCGTCGCCACGCCCATCATCGAAACTGGCTCCGAGCAGGTGCGCGGGGTGCTGCGCCTCACCGAGTCACTCGACGGCGCCGAGCGCCGGGCACTTGCGTGGTACGCGGCAATGGTTGGCGCAGGCGTCGCTGCGCTCGGGCTCGCCTGGGTTATCGGCAACCGCCTTGCCAACACACTGGCCGGTCCACTCAGCGATCTGGCCGCGCACGCGAGCGCCATAGGTGAGGGCGGTGTGCTCGCGCCCGAACCGTCGTGCGGCATCGACGAAATCGACTCGCTCGCTTCCGTGCTCTCCGATCGCACGAGGCGCGTGAACGATGCATTGCAGCGTGAGCGGCAATTCAGCGCGGACGTATCCCACCAATTGCGCACCCCGATCACTGCGTTGCGGTTAAAGCTGGAACAGACGCCACCGACTCCGGCGGTTCGGGCCGCGCTGCAGGAACTCGACCGCGTCGAGGAGACGATCGACCACCTCCTTGCGGTCGCGCGACACGCCATCCCGCGCGCCGACGAGATTCGCGTCGACGAGGTCGTCGCCGGCGGCGTGGCGCGATGGCAGCCCGCCGCCACCGCCTGCGGGCGCGAACTGGTCGCCGACCGCCTTGCGCCCACCACGGCACGGGTTAGCGCCGCCGCGGTCGACCAGGTGCTCGACGTCCTGATCGACAACGCGTTGCGTCACGGACAAGGCGTCGTGCGGGTCACGCTGCGGGCCGTCGCCGGTGGGGTTGCGGTCGAGGTCGCCGACGACGGCCGCAGCATCGCGCCGCTCGCCGCGGAGCGGCTGTTCGAGCGGGGCCACGGTGCAGGGACCGGGCTCGGCTTGGCGCTGGCGCGCGGGATAGCCGAAGCGGCCGGCGGTCGCCTCGTGCTGACCAGCAGCGAACCGACGACCTTTGCGTTCGTGGTGCTTTCCTAGACCTTGCGCCCGAGAGCATACTCAGTATAGTACCGAGTATGCCTTTGTCTGGATCGATGCAGCGGTGAGCGTTCGTCACGCCTTGTTGGCGTTGTTGAGCGAGGGGCCGAAGTACGGGCTGCAGCTGCGACAGGAATTCGAAGCGCGCACCGGCGAGGTGTGGCCGCTCAACGTGGGGCAGGTGTACACCACACTTCAGCGGCTTGAGCGTGACGGTTTCGTGGAATCCGACGACGAACCCGACGGTCCGCAGCGCGGCTACAGCATCACCGTCGACGGCACCCGAGAGTTGACGGCATGGCTCGAGAGCCCGCCCGAGTCATCGCAGCCACCGCGCGACGAATTGCTGATCAAGGTGCTCGTCGCCGCCGAGGTGTCGGGTATCGACGTGCACGACGTGGTGCAGGTGCACCGGCGGCATCTGATCGAGGTGATGCAGCGTTACACGGCGGTGAAAGCCGACGCCGCCGAGGACGACGTGGCGCTCTCGCTCGTGGTCGACGCCGAGCTTTTCCGCATCGAAGCGGCCGTGCGTTGGCTCGATACTGCCGACATCCGTCTGCGCGAAGTGGCGCGGACGCGCCGCGCCGCTTCGGCAAAGAAGCCGGCGCCACGCCCGACGCGCTCGCGTAGCGGAGCGCGGTCATGAACCCGGTGCTGGAACTGCGCGGCGTGTCGAAGGTGTACGGAGAAGGCGCTACCGCGGTGCACGCGCTGAACGACGTCGACCTCACCGTCGAGCGAGGCGAACTTGTCGCCGTGATGGGGCCGAGCGGGTCGGGCAAAAGCAGCCTCCTCACGATCGCCGGCAGCCTCGAAGATGCCACCGCAGGCACCGTGACCGTCGACGGGGCGCTGCTGCACGGGATGAACCGCAAGGCCAAAGCCGCGTTGCGACGCAGGTCCATCGGGTTCGTGTTCCAAGACTTCAACCTGCTCGCCGGCCTCACGGCGATCGAGAACGTGTCGATGCCACTGGAACTCGACGGCATGTCGGTGCGCGAGGCGCGCGCCGAGGCCCAACTCGCGTTGGACGAACTTGGGCTGAGCGAACGACGCGACCACTATCCCGACGATCTTTCCGGCGGTGAACGGCAACGCGTCGCGATTGCCCGCGCCATCGTCGGCGAACGCCGGTTACTCCTGGCAGACGAACCCACCGGTGCGCTCGACTCGGTGAACAGCGAGGCGGTGATGCGCCTGCTGCGCCAGATCACGCGCCGCGGCGCCGCTGCGGTTGTGGTGACCCACGAGGCGCAACTCGCGTCGTGGGCCGATCGCGTCGTGTTCTTACGTGACGGTCACATCGTCGATCAGACCGGCACGCCCGAAGGTCCCGAGTCGCTCCTCGTCAGCACACCGCGCCGCCGGTCATGAGGACCGGTCGTCGTGCGGTGATGCGCTGGGCGTGGCGCCTGTTCAGACGCGAGTGGCGGCAACAGGCGCTCGTGCTCGGCCTCGTCACGGTCGCCGTCGCGATCTGCGTCGGCGGCTCGGCGTTCGCAGTGAACAGCGCAACGCCGGGCCGAGGGTTGTTCGGCGACGCGGGCGCGCTGATCCGTCTCGACGCCCACGATCCGCAACTCGACGTCACCCTCGCGGCGGCGCGACGCCGCTTCGGCGCTTACGAAATCGTCGGGCATCAGGTTGTCGCGGTCCCCGGTTCGCCCCAGCCTCTAGACCTCCGCTCACAAGACCCGCACGGACGTTTCAGCGCTCCCACGCTCGGGCTGCGCAGCGGGCGCTACCCCACGACGGACGACGAAGTGGCGCTTACCAAGGGTGCACTCGCTGAACTCGACACGCGCGTCGGCGCCCGGGTGACGCTCGGACGCGTCAGCCGCACCGTCGTCGGCGTCGTCGAAAACTCCGGCGACCTGCACGACGACTTCGGTTTGCTGGCGCCGTCGGCGCGGGCCTCGGCCGACGCGTTGACCATGCTCGTCGCGTCGCCGCAGGGCCCGGGCTCCCAGGATCGCGGTCCCGCTCAGGCCGGCGTCGCTCCCACCACGCCGCCGATCGGTTTCCGCGTCGAGGGCGCGCCGCGTGACGATCAGACGGTCGGCGTCACCGTGTTGATGATCACCACGGTGTCCTTGGCGCTCGTCGCGTTGATCGCAGCGGCAGGCTTCGTCGTGGTTGCACAGCGTCGTCAACGACAACTCGGGCTGCTCGACGCGATCGGCGCCACCGAGCGGAACCTGCGCCTTGTAACGGTGGCTAACGGCATGATCGTCGGCGTCGTCGCCGCCGTAGTGGGCGGCGCGCTCGGCGTGGTCGGCTGGATCGCGGGTGCGCCCGCGCTCGAAGCAGGCATAGGCCACCGCGTCGACCGTCTGGCTTTGCCCTGGACGTTGATCTTCTCGTGCCTGGGCCTAGCGGTGCTCGCCGGCACTGCCGCAGCGTGGTGGCCGGCGCGCATGATGGCGCGGCAACCGACCATGTCTGCACTGTCGCGTCGTCCGGCGCGGCCGGCGCCGATCTACCGCTCGCTCTTGGCGGCCGCCGCGATGTTCGGTCTCGGTACCGCGCTCATCGTCGCGGCGCATCCCACGCGCCCGAGGGTCAGCGCGGCACCGCTTATCGGGGGCCTCGTCGCGATGATCCTCGGCTCGGTCCTCGTGACACCCAGCGCGGTACGCCTGCTCGCCTTGCCGGCGCGACGTTTGCCATTCGCGCCGCGTTTGGCGCTGCGCGACCTCGCGCGCAACCAAGCGCGCGCCGCTTCGGCGTTGGCCGCGATCACGCTCGGGCTCGGTATCTCGGTCGCGATCATGGCGCTGGCCCAGCTGAACCAGTACGACGCGAACGAGGGCAATCTGTCCAGCCGCCAGATGCTGGTTGCAACCGGGGACGGTCCCACGCCGACGTCAGACCAGGCGTCGCTGGCGGCTGCTGACGAGGCCCGCAAGACCGCGGCCGCCAATGCCATTGCCGCCAAGGTCGGCGGCGACGCAGTGGCGCTCGAAGTCGCGCTGAGCCCGCACAGCGACGGCGGAGCGCAGGTGGCCGAACCGATCGGCGCCGTCCGCAAGGTCAACGAGCACAGCTTCAGCTTCGCGGGCCGCGCCTACGTCGCGACTCCGGAAGTGTTGGCCGCGCTAGGTATCGACCCGTCCACGATCAATCCGTCCGCCGACATCCTCACCTCGCTCAAAGGCAAGGTGATCGTGTTCGACAGCAACGTGCGACCCGACCCCGACACGCAAACGACGAAGCGCCAGCACATGGACCGCCTGGGTGCGTTCACGTCCGCACCGACCACGTTGATCACCGAGAAGGCGATGTCGGCGCACGGATGGACCGCGACCCCGGCCGACTGGTTTGTGCGCGCGCCAAAGGCGTTGACGTCAGAGCAGATCACGGCCGCCCGCAAGCTGGCGGCTAACGCCGGGCTCACCGTCGAGGTCCGTTCGAGCCAAGACGACCTCGCGGCGTTGCGCACGGGCGCGACCGCCGTCGGTGTCGTGCTCGCTCTGGCGATTGTGGCGATGACGATGGGGTTGTTGCGGGGCGAGTCGACCGCAGACCTGCGCACCCTGACCGCCACGGGTGCGTCGGCGCAGGTGCGGCGGGCGCTCACCGCGAGCACCGCGGGCGCCCTCGCGCTTGTCGGCGTCGTGCTGAGCATCGGGGGCGCGTACGCCACATTGGTGGCGGCGTACCACGCCGAACTCGGCGACTTGATCCCGCTGCCGCTGACAAACCTGCTGCTCCTGCTGTTCGGCTTGCCCGTGCTCGCCGTGGCCGGCGGATGGCTCTTGGCCGGACGCGAGCCCGCCACGTTTGCCCGTCAGCTGACGGAGTAGCTGCGTCCGCGACAGGATGGCTCGATGATCACCGCCATGGCGCACGTCGCCGTTTGCGTGCCCGACATCGATGCCGCCGTCGCGTGGTACGAGTCGGTGCTCGGGCTAAAGGTCTTGTCCCCGCCCTACTTGATGACGGGCGATGCGATCGACGAGGACATGGGTGAACTCGTGCCGACGCCGGTGGTGATGAAAGCCGCGATGATCGGCATCGCCGAGAGCGACCAGGTCATCGAAGTAATCGAGTACCCGAACCAGCGGCCGTCGTCTACAGAGCCCGGCCCCGTCGACGTCACGAAGATGGGCGTGAGCCACATCGGGCTCATCTGCGACGACATCGAAACAACACGCGCCGAACTCCAAGCGGCGGGCGTCGAGATGATCGTGTCGGGTATCGCCTCGATCGCCCGGCTCCGGACCACATGGTTCCGCGACCCGTGGGGGATCGTGTTCATTCTCGTGGAGAAGTCGAAGACGGACCGTCCGTACTGGAAGCAGTACTAGGGATCAGAACGTCGCCGCGTCGATTACGAAGCGGTAGCGCACGTCGCTGGCGAGCACCCGTTCCCACGCATCGTCGATCTGTTCGGCACCGATCACTTCGACCTCTGCACCGATGCCGTGCTCGGCGCAGAAGTTCAACATCTCTTGCGTCTCGGCGATGCCGCCGATGTTGGAACCGGCGAAGCTGCGACGGAATGTCATCACCGAGTTCGCGTGCAGCGTCATCGGTTCGGGCGGCGCGCCAACCATCACCATCGCCCCGTCGCGCGTCAGCAGCGACAGATAGCGATCCAGGGGCAACGGCACCGACACGGTGTTGACAACCAGGTCGAAGTAGCCGCGGAGTTCTTTGAACGTGTCGCGATCGCTCGTTGCGAAGTACGCGCTGGCGCCCAGGCGCTTGCCGTCGGCTTCTTTCGCCAGCGACTGCGAGAGCACGGTGACCTCGGCCCCCATCGCCGACGCGATCTTCACGCCCATGTGCCCGAGGCCGCCAAGCCCGACGATCGCGACCTTCTTGCCCGGGCCGGCGCCCCAATGCTTCAACGGGGAGTACAGCGTGATTCCCGCGCACAGCAGTGGCGCGGCGACGTCGAGGCCGATGGTATCGGGAACCTTCAGTACGAAATCTTGGTCGCACACGATCTCTTTCGAGTAGCCCCCGTGCGTGGGCAAACCGTCTTTGCCCATGTAGTTGTACGTCTCGATGGCGCCGTTCAGGCAGAACTGCTCGTAACCGTCGACGCAGTTGGTGCACTCGCGGCACGAGTCGACCAGGCAGCCGATTCCCACGCGGTCACCCACAGCGTGTTTTGTGACCTCGGCACCGACCTCGGCGACGACGCCGGCGACCTCGTGGCCGGGTACCAGCGGGTAGATCACGTCGCCCCACTCACCGAACGCGGTGTGAATGTCCGAGTGACATATGCCGGCGAAGGCAATGCTGACCAAGACGTCTTTGGGGCCGATGTCGCGCCGTTCGACGGTGGTCTTCTCGAACGGGACTTTCGGGCCCGACGTGGCGTAGGCGGTGACGGAGCGCATGGCGGCAGAATAGGTTTCATCGCAGGCCCGTAAGGAGGCGCTATGCCCGTTGCCTTCAACCACACGATCGTGCACGCGCACGACGCCGACGAATCAGCGAAGTTTTTCAGCGAGATGTTCGGCTTGGACCCGCCATTCGCCTTCGGGCATTTCAAGGCAGTCGCCGTTGCCCACGGAGCAACCTTCGACTTCGTCACGAACTCCGACGAGTTCCCCGCGCAGCATTACGCCTTCCTCGTAACCGAGGCGGAGTTCGACGCGATCTACGCGCGCATCGTCGAACGCAAGCTCGAGCACTGGGCCGATCCCGGTCGCAACCAGGCGAGTCAGATCAATCGTCACGACGGCGGCCGCGGCGTTTACTGGTGTGACCCCGGTGGTCATTTCCTCGAAGCGATCACGGTGCCTTACGGCGGATGGCCCGAAGGCCGCCCGTCCGCGATCTAACGCAGCGTGGGGGTCTGACACGGTCCGTGGGCGGGTAGTCCGAAACCATGCTGACAATCCTTCTTATCGTGGTGTTGTTCCTTCTCCTCTTCGGTGGCCTCGGGTACCGACGCTCGCGTCTCTAAGTGGCGGCGGCCGTCCCGCCCATCGTCGTGATGGGCGTGGCGGGAGCCGGGAAGACCACCGTCGGCGGAGCGCTGGCGCGCACGTTGGGCGTCGCGTTCGCCGACGGTGATCAATTCCATTCGCCTGCGGCCATCGAGAAGATGACCAATGGCGTCGCGCTAGGCGATGCGGATCGCGCGCCGTGGCTCGACGCCATCGGTGATTGGCTCGCTTGCACCGCAGGCGTCGTCACCTGCTCGGCGCTGCGCCGGGCGTACCGGGACCGTTTGCGCGATCACGCGCCGTCCTCGTTTTTCGTGCACCTCACGGGTGACCCGTCGGTCGTGCGCACCCGCGTCACCACCCGCACCGGTCACTACATGCCCGCGTCGTTGATCGATTCGCAACTCGCACTGCTTGAGCCGCTCGCTGCTGACGAGGCCGGTGTCACGCTCGATTTCACGCAGCCGGTCGACGACTTGGTCGACCGCGTCGTACTGATCATCGGTGCACCCGCTTCGTAGACTCAGACACGTGGACGACGCCAACCGGGTGTGGGCCGACTCGATGCCCGACGTGTACGAACGGCTTCTTGTGCCCGCCGTGTTCGAACCGTTCGCGGTCGACATCTCCCGACGTGCGGTGTCCCACGGGGCGCGCACCACGCTTGAACTCGCGGCCGGCACCGGCGTCGTGACGCGTCTGCTGATCGCGAGCGGTGTTCCAAACGTCACCGCGACCGATTTCAACGCTGCGATGGTCGACGCCGGCGGCCGCGCCGCGCCCGGTGCGCAGTGGCGTCAAGCCGACGCGACCAACCTGCCTTTTGACGACGCCAGCTTCGAACTCGTGCTGTGTCAGTTCGGCGTGATGTTCTTCCCCGACAAGCTCGCCGCGTTCGCCGAAGCGGCGCGCGTGCTCACGCCCGGCGGCGCGTTCATCTTCAACGTGTGGGACACCGTGGAGACGCACGAGTTCGCCGCCGCTCTACGCGACGGCCTCCGTCACGCGTATCCGGATGATCCGCCGACGTTCATCGAGTCAATACCGCACGGTTATGCCGACCCGGCTGCCATCGAGAACACGCTTGTGGCCGCGGGGTTCACGTCGGTCGCGGCGGACCGGGTCGTGCTCGACGGCGAGGCGGCTTCGGCCGACGACGTCGCGCGCGGGTTTTGTGGGGGGACGCCGGTTCGCAGCGAAATCGACGCGCGCGACGGTGATGTCGAGCGTGCGATCACCGCGGTGACCGACGTGATAGTCGAGCGCCTCGGCGCCGGCCGCGTGAGCGGCTCGATGGCCGCGTTCGTGTTCGACGCTCGCCGTTAGAACGGCTTGTCGCCGATGACGGTGATGCGCTCCATCACCCGTCGGTTCGGGAAGTAGTCCGAGATCGCGTAGTGCTGCGTCGAGCGGTTGTCCCAGAACGCCACGTCGCCGACCTGCCACTTCCAGCGGCACTGGTACTCACCGAAGTTCGCTTGGATCCAGAGCTGTTCGAGCAGCGCGCGCGACTCGTCGGCGTCCATGTCCACGATGAACTGCGTGAAGGCACGGTTGACGTAGAGCATCTTGCGGCCGGTTTCGGGGTGCGTGCGCACCACGGGGTGACGGGCGGGCGGGAAGTCGGCCCGCAATGCCTCGCGCACCTCTGGCTTCATGCCCATGCCGAAGGACTGCACCCAGTCATGCTCGGCGACGAGGTCGGCGATGCGCTCCTGGACGTGGGGGTTTAGACCCTCGTAGGCCGCGGCCATGTCAGCCCACATCGTGTCGCCGCCGATGGCCGGCACTTCGATCGCCCGCAGCACCGATCCGAGCGACGGGATCTCGCGCCAGGTGACGTCGCTGTGCCACACGTTTTCGAAGCCGCCGAGCTTGTCGTCCTTCTCGAGCCGCACGACCTCGGGCTTGTCCTCGGGCTGATCGACTTTGATTTTGATGAACGGATGGGTTTCGAGCCCGCCCCAGTGCGCGGCGAACGCGGCGTGCTGCTCTCCGGTGATGTCCTGGCCGCGGAAGAAGATGACCTTCCATTCGAGCAGCGCACGGTTGAGTTGGTCGAACAGCTCCGTGTCGACGGCGTCCGCCAGTGACACGCCCGTTATGACCGCGCCGATCGTGGGCGCAAGCGGCTCGATTTCGAAGCGCGTGTACGGCGCGTCCGCCCACGTCTCGGGCGTACGCGAGTAGATGCGCGGGCCGGGGTGATAGTCGGAGAGCAGTCCGTTGAGATCGGACGTCACGGTCATGCGGGAAAGCTTACGGGCGCCGGTTGATCCCGAGCCCTCGGCGGCGCGAGCCAGACTGCATTCGTGGGGGTCATCTACGGCATCGCGGCGGCGATGCTCTACGGCAGCGGCGATTACTTGGGTGGCCGCGCGTCGAGCGGCGTCGACGTGCGGCGCGTGCTGCTGATCGCGCAGTGCACCGCAGCAGTCGCGTCGCTGGTGTGCGTGCTGGTGGTAAGCGGCCATGCCATAGGCCGCGACCTCGCGTACGGCGCCGCCGCCGGCGTGGGCACGGCGGTCGGTCTGGGGTTGTTGTACCGCGCGCTCGCCATCGGGAGCGCTGGCGTCGTTGCCCCGCTCACGGCTGTAGTGGGCGCAATCGTGCCCGTCACATGGGGGGTAGCAATCGGCGAACGCCCGAGCGCGCTCGCCGGTGCGGGCGTCGTGGTCGCAGTGTTTGCGGCTGCGCTCATCGCGCGCGAGCCCGACGATTCAGACGCGCCCCGCGCCGGTGTCGCGATGGCGTTGGGCGCGGGTTTCGCGCTCGGTTCGGGGTTCGTTTGTTACGCCGCCACGAGCGACGGGTCCGGTTTGTGGCCACTTGTATCGGCGCGCGCGGTGGCGATCGCGTTGATAGCGGGCGCGCTGATCTTGTCGCGCGGCAATCCCTCACCGGGCCCGCTTACGGTTCGGCAGCGCTGGCTCGCAGTGGGCGCGGGCGCGTTCGACGTGGGCGGAACGGTCTCGCTCGTGGCCGGTGTGCGATCCGACCTCGCGGTGCTCGTCGCCGCTATCACCGCACTCGCTCCCGGTTTCACCGTCGGCTGGTCGTGGCTGTTCCTGCACGACCGCGTCAGCCGCGTCCAGACCGTCGGGATCGTGCTTGCGCTCATCGGCCTCGCGGCGATCGCGGCGGGATGACAGAGTCGGTTATGCCCACGCCGGTGCCCTTCGACGACCGACCGGTGCGCGTCGCCGTAGTCGGCCTCGGACAGATCGCCGAACTCATGGTGCCGCCGTACCTCGCGCACCGCGACGTCGAGATCGTGGCGTTGTGCGACTCGAACCAGGAGCGCCTCGATCGGTGGGCGCCGCTCGCTCCCGGCGCACGCGTTACCCGCGACCTCGACGAATTGCTCGCGAGCGACGACGTCGATGTGGTTGATGTACTCGTGCCGACGCCCCTGCACGGCGATGTCGGTGTACGGGTGCTCGAGGCCGGCCACCACTTGCAGTTGCAAAAGCCGATCGCGCGCACGATCGAAGACTGCGACCGGCTATTGGCCGCGGCGAAGGCGAATGGTGCGATGTTGCGCGTCCTCGAGGACTACGTGTTCTTTCCGCCGCTCGTACGGCTGCGCGACATCGTGGCGTCGGGCGAGTTGGGCGACGCGGTTGGCGTGCACATGAAGGTCGTGAACACCGGCCGCGGTGGTTGGGACGTGCTGCCTGGCGCGTACGAGTGGCAACTCGCGCAAACCAAAGATGGCCGCGGCATGCTCGTGTTCGACCATGCCTGGCATCAGCTCGCGGTGGCCACCTGGTTGTTCGGGCCGATCCGCTCGATCGTGGGCTGGATCGGCGAAAGCGAAGTGGTACCGGGCTTCTCGCTCGACGCTCCGGCCACGCTGGCGTGGGAGCACCAGAACGGCCTGCGGGCCACGCTCGACATCACGCTCGCGGTCGACACGTACTGGAAGAGCGACTTCTATAGCTGCGACGAACGCGTCGAGGTCACCTGCGCGCGTGGTTCGGTGCGCTGCAACCGCATCTCAGCCGCGGGCCGCCAAGAACCGTCGCTCGAGGTCTACAAGGACGGCGAGGTGCGCTCGTTCCACGCGCTGGCCGATGGCGGCGACGCCGGGTTCGTTGCGTCGACCCAGCACATGGTCGATCTGTTCCGCGGCCGCTCCGACGAAGTGGTCATGTCGGGTGACAGTGCGCGCTCGGTGCTCGTGGCGCTGCTCGCGGGCCTCGACTCATCCCGCGAGGGTGTGCACCTGCGTCACCTCGACTGACGCGCCACCGCGCCGGTCGGCGGCGGACAACAACAGCGCCGATCCCGTTACGAACGCGGCCATGCCCACGATCGTGGTGCGCACGCCGAACGCGCCGATCAACACTCCCGCCGTCCCCAGCCCGAGAAACATCGCAAAGTTCGAAACGAGCATGTCGGTCGCCATCACGCGCCCGAGCGCCGAGGGCGGCGCGGCGCGTTGCAGCACCGTGTGGGCCGGGCCCCAAATCGCGGAGGTGGCCACGCCCCACAACGACACGCCGATCACCGCGATGACGAGGCTCCGGGTGCCCAGATAGATCAATGCGGTCACACCCGAAACCATCACGCCGCCGACGACCCATTTGAACGTCGCCATGCGGTCGCCGGCGCGAGCCGCGCCGATGCCGCCGGCAACGAGGAAAACGCCGAAGACGGTTTGCAACGACGCGAAGACAGACGGTGAGCGGTGCAATACGTCGCGCACGTACAGCGGCTCGGCCAGCATCGACGTGCCGTAGAGCGCGTTGATTACGAAGCCAGTGATCACGACGCGCCGGACGACCGCCGTGTTC
Source organism: Actinomycetota bacterium (assembly GCA_041166225.1). Taxonomy (GTDB): domain Bacteria; phylum Actinomycetota; class Acidimicrobiia; order Acidimicrobiales; family JACCXE01; genus JACCXE01. The sequence continues at coordinate 29,085 of JBEEFT010000139.1, forward strand.
ATCACGATGCGCCAACCGGCGACGGCCTCTCGCCACGGGTTGGTGGCCAGTTCCTCGCCGACGCTGTCCTTGGGGACGGGTGTGAGGTGGACCAGCGGGAGCACCACGATGCCGAGCGCGTAGGTGGCCGCGTCGAAGACGAACGCGCCCGTGAACCCGAACGCTCCAATCGCGACACCGGCGGCTACCGGGCCGAGCACGATCGACAGCTGCTCGGTGAGTCCCACCATCGCGTTGGTACGCGCGAGGTACTCGTCGTCGACCATGCGGGGTGGCAGCGACGTGAGCGCGGGACGGGCGAAGGCGCCGCCCACGCCGTGCAACGCACTCAACAACGTGAGCATGGCGAACGTGTGCGCGCCGATCAGCGCCAGCGACGCAGCGACGCCGAGAACCTTGGCCGCAAGCAACACGCGTCTAGGCCCTATCCGGTCGATGATCACGCCGCTGATCGGGCCGAGCAGCACGCCCGGCGCGGTGAACGCAACGCCGTACAACGAAATCTGGGCCGGACTCGCGTCGTAGCGGTACGCCGCGTACGCCCAAATCGCGATCATCGTCGCAAACGTGCCGACTGCGCTCAGGGTCTCGGCGAGCAGGAAGCCGCCGACGCGCACCGACGACGGCGAGCGCGAGCGGTCGGACACGCTTGCGACACTACGGCCGGTGCGTGGATGGGCCCGGGCCTTTCGTGTGGTGGACTAGGACCCATGACTGGGGGAACGCAAGTGAGCACAGAGCACGTAGACGTGCTGATTGTCGGCGCGGGAATTTCAGGGATCGGCGGCGCGTGCCACCTGAAGATGAACCAGCCCGATCGCAGCTTCGTGATCCTCGACGCTCTCGATAGTTACGGCGGCACGTGGTGGACGCACCGCTATCCCGGCGTGCGCTCCGACAGCGACCTGTTCACGTTTGGCTACAAGTTCAAGCCGTGGCGCAAGGCGCCGATCGCGTCGGCCGACGAGATCCTCAACTACATGGGCGAGGTCATCGACGAGTACGACCTCGCGCCTCACATTCGCTACGACCACCGCGTCGAGGCGGCGCGCTGGTCGACCGACGAGCGCATCTGGACCGTCGAAGTCGTGCGGGGCGATACCGGCGAGACGCTCACGTTCACCGCCAACTTCCTGTACATGTGCCAGGGCTATTACAAGCACCGCACGGGCTACACCCCGCAATGGGAGGGCTTCGACGAGTTCGCAGGTGACGTGATTCACCCGCAGGAGTGGCCGCAAGACGTCGACCTCTCCGGCAAGCGCGTGGTCGTCATCGGCTCGGGGGCCACCGCCGCCACACTGATCCCCAACATTGCCTACGACTGCGCGCACGTCACGATGCTGCAGCGGTCACCTACGTTCTTCTTCGTCGGCGCCAACCGCAACGAATTGGCCGACGAGTTACGCGCCGCCGGCACGCCCGACGCCGAGATCCACGAGCTCGTGCGCGCGCAAATCGTCGAGCAGCACGACATGGTGGCCACTGCGTCCGTCGAGTACCCCGACATGGTGCGAGAGGTGCTTATCCAAGCCGTCCGCGACGTGTTGCCCGAAGGCTTCGATGTCGACAAGCACTTCAACCCCACGTACCGCCCGTGGCAGCAGCGCATCGCGTTGGTCCCCGACGGAGACCTGTTCAAGGCGATCAGCGACGGCCGGGCGTCGGTAGTCACCGATCACATCGACCGCTTCACTGCGGACGGGATCGTGTTGAAGTCGGGCGAAACCCTCGAGGCCGACGTGGTGATCACTGCGACGGGCTTCGACCTGAGCGTGATGGGCGGCATCGCGTTTACCGTCGACGACGAACCAGTCGACTTCGCCAAAACCGTCACCTACCGCGGGATCATGTTCACCGGCGTGCCGAACTTGGCCTACGTGTTCGGGTACTTCCGTTCCAGTTGGACCCTGCGCGCCGACCTAATCAGTGAACTCGTGTGCCGGTTGCTCGGTCACATGAGCAGCCACGGCTCCACGATGGTCGTGCCCGAGTTGCGTCCCGAAGACGCCGGTATGCAACTCGTCGACTGGGTCGAGCCCGACAACTTCAACCCCGGCTACCTCGCCCGGTCGATGCACCTCATGCCGCGTCAGGGCACCGACGACCCGTGGCGGCTGCGCCATGACTACACGTCCGAAAAAGACATCTTGGCCAACGCCGACTTCGAGGACGGCACGCTCGTCTTCAAGTAAAGGTCGGCGAGCGAGCGGTGGACCCCCAATGACACCGTGGCCTTTCGTCGGCCGGCGTGTAGAACTCGCGACGATCCGCGCGTCCGCGCGGGCGGCGTCGGGCGCTTTAGTCGTCTCCGGCGCGGCGGGAGTTGGCAAGACGCGGCTGGTGCGTGAGGCGCTCGCAGGCTTGGACCCGGTGTGGGTGGCGGCAACAACGGCGGCGGCGAGCGTTCCGCTCGGCGCGTTCGCCCCGCACGTCACCGCCTCGGTTGGCGGCGCCGGTATCGAAACCACGCTGGTGGTACGCGACACCCTCCGGGCGATCGCGGCGCGCCGAAGCACCGACCGCCGGGCCGTGCTCGTGGTGGACGACGCTCACCTGCTCGACCCGACCAGTGCCGCGCTCGTGCATCACGCTGCGCAACACGCCGACATCTGCCTCGTGGCGATCACGCGCTGCGGCGAGAGCACGGCCGATGCGGTCACCGCACTGACAAAGGACGGACTGTGCGACGCGCTGGACGTGTTGCCGCTGGCGCTCGACGACGTGGCCGACTTCATTTCCGACGTGGTCGGCGCCTATCCCGAGCGGTCGTCGGTCCAGCGGCTGTGGGAGCTGTCGCAGGGTTTGCCGGCCCGGCTCGCGGCGCTTTTCGAAATGCCGTTGGGCGGCCTGCGTCCTGCGATGGAGCACGCGGGCGTGTGGCGGCTAGCGCCCGACTTCCCGATTGCCGCGTCGTTGCGCGCGCTAGCGGAACGCACTATCGACGCGTACGACCGCGCCGAAGTGGAGGCGCTGAGCCTCGTCGCGTTCGGCGAACCGATCCCGCTCGCGGCGTTGGTCGATCAGGCCGAGGAGGTCGCGGTCAACGCGATGCTCGCTCGCGGTGTGGTGGCGGTGACGGGCCGCGACGACCACGCGGCGGTGCGGATGGCCGATCCGCTGATCGGCGAAGTCATCCGACGCGACGCGTCGAGTATCGAAGCGCGCGGGCGCAAGGCGCGGCTCGTCGCGTTGATGGGCGCCACCCCGATCGATCGCGACGCGGTGCGCGTCGCACACTGGGCGCTCGACATCGGCGCCGAACTGTCCGTGGACGAGCTCGAACACGTAACCGGACTTGCCGAGCGCTCCGGCGACTGGGTCAGCGTCGAGCGTTTCGCGTCGATCCTCGCGGAGCGCGCGCCTACGCACGACGTGGCGGTGTCGCTGATGTCCGCGTACCAGCGCAGCCGTCGGCCCCGCATGACGCTCGAACTGATCGAGCGGGCGCGCGAGTGGCCCGGCGATCGCCTCGACGAGTTCGCGTTCGGCGAGATGGACGCCCGCGCCGGTGACCTTGGCGATGTCGACGGTGCGCGCGCCGCGATGCGCGGGTGGTGGGACGCGATCGGCGACGACGCCGCGCTCGGTGAAGCGCACTTCGCGACGATTCTCGCGTCGTTGGGCGAGATCGACGAAGCGGCAGCGATCGCGCGCCGCGCGTTGGAGCATCCCGACCTCCTGATCAAACTCCGGGCGCTGACGCCGTTGTCCACGGCGTTGATCATGCGGGGCGAAACCACCACCGTCTTGCGGCTGACTGAAGAACTGATGGCCGCCAGCAGCGACGAGTTGAGCTTCAGCGACCGCGGCCTGTACGTGGGTGCGCCGCGGGTGCTCGCGCTGCTCGTGGCCGGTGAGCTCGACCAGGCCGACATGTTGTTGCAGATGGCAGCGCACATAGCGCGATCGTCGGACAACAAGACCAGGGCATCGGCGCAACTCGGCACCGGCCGCCTGCGCTTGTTGCAGGGGCGGCCGCGCTCGGCGGCCGCAGCCCTACGAGAGTCGGGCGCCGAATTTGTCGACGGCCCCGACTACGGGCGCGGCCCCTGGGCGTTCGCGCTTGCGGCGGAAGCTCTCGCGTTGTCGGGTGACGTGGCCGCGGCCGAGCGCGCTCGCGCCGCAGCGCTGTCCACGCGAGATCCGCGGTTCCCGCTGTACGACTTCGACTCGGAGCGGGCGCTCGCGTGGGTGAAGGCGGCGCGCGGTGAAATTTCCGCCGCGCGCGCGGCGATGCTCAGGTGCGCGGCCGACGCTGAAGCGGCGGGAATGAAACCGTTCGAACTCATGGCGTTGCACGACGCGTTGCGTTTGGGCGCGTCGAACACTCTGAGCCAGTTCCGCAAGCTTGAAACCGAAGTAGACGGGCCTATGGCGACACTGTTCGCGCGCCACGCGGCGGCCAAGAATGACGGACCCGCGCTCGACGCCCTGGCGACAGACTTCGAGCAGCTCGGGTTCGTGTTGTACGCCGCCGAGGCGGCGGCCGAGGCGAGCCGCGCCCACGCTCGCAGTGGGGCTTCGGTGCTCGCAGTTCGTGCCGCCGAGCGATCTGAGGATCTCCGAGCCCGCTGTGAGGGCGCGTCGACGCCCGCACTCATGGCGCCGAATCCCGGCGTGCGACTCACGGCGCGGGAGCGGGAAATTGCGTTGATGGCCTCGCGAGGCGTCTCCAGCCGAGACATTGCCGCCGCGCTGCAACTGTCGGTTCGAACGGTCGACAACAACCTTGGCCGCGTGTACACCAAGCTCGGCGTCTCGAGCCGGACCGCGCTGTCCGAGCTTTTCGAGTCGACGGGAAAAACTGAGTAGTCCACTGCTCTAGCCGCCGTGGCGCGGGTTTTGCGATCCTCTGGACAGGGGTTAACCCGGGGGTTCCAAGCGGCGAAGGCAGTGGCACGCATCGCAAGGCGTGCCACTTCTTCGCGTCTGCAGGCAATTTCGATCCCGTAATCAATGCCGCCGATGTCACACCCCATTAGTAACTTTCGTAGCGATCACCGTTCAACGGAGGAAACTTGTTCGCTCGACTAGGGCCCTGGTGTCACGACAAGCGCAGGCTGGTGCTGGTGCTTTGGGTGCTCCTGCTGATCGGCGTCAACGCGATCAGCAGCGGCATCGGCAATAACTACAAGCAGAGTTTCAACCTGCCGGGCGCCGAGTCGTCCAAGGGTTTCGACATTTTGAAGTCGAAGTTCGGTGGGCAGGGCGCAGGGCAGTCCGGCACGATCGTGTTTCGCGCCGACCAGGGCGTTGCCGACCCGGGCGTGCAGGCCGCAATGACGGCGATGTTCGACAAGGTGTCGAAACTGCAGGGCATCTCGCGCGTTCAGAGCCCCTACGCCCCCGGAAGTGAGCGCTCCATCTCGGCCCAGGGCGCCGGTGCGGGCAAGATCGCGTACGCCAACGTCGAGTTTCCCGAGAACATCGACTTTGGGAAGGTCCCCGCGATCAAAGACAAGGTCGAGGCGGCGATCCCCAAGGTCCATGGTTTGCAGGTTGAGCTCGGCGGTCAGATCTTCGCCGCGTTCAAACCGCCCACTTCCGAGGTCATCGGCCTCGCGTTTGCGATTGTGATCTTGATTCTCGCGTTCGGGTCGGTGCTCGC
>JBEEFT010000140.1:0-7684 GCA_041166225.1 Actinomycetota bacterium
CCTGCGACGTATCGCGCACCCCTTGATCGGGGCACTCCCTTCCCATGGCGATTCCCGAACTGCCCGGTGGCCCGTACGACGTCGAGTATTTCTTCGACCCGGGATGCCCGTTTGCGTGGCAGACCTCCGTGTGGATGCGCGGGGTCGCAGAACTGCGCGGGGTCCGCATCGGATGGCGATTCATCTCGCTGCGCTTCTTGAACGAAGCGAACCGAGACCAGCCCGCACAGATGGCAGAAGCGCAGAAGGTCGGGCTTCGCTTCCACCGCATTTGCGCCGCAGCGCGTGAGCGTATGGGCAACGACGCAGTCGGCGCGCTGTACCGCGCGTGGGGCGAGAGCTACTGGTACGAAGAAGCGCGCGGCGCCGTATCGGATCGCGTCGCCAATGCGGCCCGGCGCAGCGACGCAGCCGCAGTGATCGAATCCGTCGGCCTGCCCGCAGACCTGCTCAGTGCGGCCGAAGACGCAGCGTGGGACGTTGTGATCCGGGCCGAAACCGACGAGGCCATCGGCCGCACCGGCTCCGGCGTCGGCACGCCCATTATCACGTACCTCCCGAGCGGCAACAGCCTCTTCGGACCGGTGATCAGTGAGGTGCCCGACGACGAGCGCACCGTGCAGCTGTACGACGCATTGCGCACCCTTGCGGACTTCGCCGGTTTCTCGGAACTGAAGCGCACCGAACGCCCGCCGCTAGATCTGCCGCTGTTCAAGGCGGCTTGATCGCGGCGGCTTGATCGCGCGAGTCAGCTGAACGTGATGTCGTTGTCGCCGCCGAGCACCACGGTCCACTCCCGAATGCGGTAGCCGGTCACGAGGCCTTCACGCTGATAGGGGTCGCCGGCCACATAGCGCTCGAGCGTTTCGCGCTCGTCGCACTTGAACACGAAGACGGCGCCATCGGCCGGCTCGGCATACGCGCCCGCCATCAGGAGCTCACCGCGCTCCCGGAACTCGGTAGCCCACGCAAAGTGCTGGGGCCGGATCGGACCGCGCCGCTCCATGTAGTCGGGCGCGTAGTCGTAAAACAGCAGCCAATACATCGCTACTTCTTAGGCGAAAGATTCGGTACCCTCACCCTCGGGCGCAATGAACGAGGGGCAGCGGTGGGCGACGAGCACTTAACGCAAGGCCGGGACCAGCTGGTGACGCTGGTACGCCGGCAAACCGCAGAGACGGATTGCTGTCAGCGCGCCGAAACGGTTCTGCGCGCCGAGGCCATGCGGGCGCGGTTCGCCACGATTGGTATCGCGGTGACGCCTGAGATCTGCACCTCGCTCATGGCCGCGGCGATGCTGCTCGCGTCGACGAGCGAGGAGTGGGGCGGCGACTACCGCGACGCGCTCGCCGATCTCGCCGCGCTGGGCCTCGAACTGTTCGACACCTGATCTCTGCGCAGTTCGGTTTCCTTGACGTCGTGCTGGGTACCCGCCCCACAGCGGATCACCGCTCACGTCATGTCTAGGAGGACTCCGATGAGAGATCACAGGGAGCGCGACGACTATCGACTCGCCGAAGCCCATCGCCGCTTCGGCGGCATGGACCTGCCCGCGGCACTGGCCGGGCTGCTGGCCGCAGTCGGGCTCACCGTGCTGCTCGCCGGAATCGCGAGCGCAGCGGGTAGCTACGGCTATCAGCGCGGAACCGACACGACGAACCTGTCGATCGGCGGCCTCGCCGCCGGGCTCGCGGTATTGCTCGTGTCGTTCCTGATTGGCGGCTGGGTCGCCGGACGCATGGCGCGCTACGACGGCGTGCGCAACGGCGTAATGACTGCGGTGTTGTTCGTGCTCTTGGCCGGCGGTCTGTCGGCGTTGGGCGCGTGGGCGGGCGACAAGTACAACTTCTTCGCACGAGTGAACCTGCCCGACTGGTTCACGCACATCGATCGCGGTTCGGCGATTGCCGGTGCCGCTATCGGCGTCGTCGTGATGCTGCTCGCTGGCGCCCTGGGTGGGGCGTGGGGTGGTCGGTATCACCGTCGGGCCGATGCGGTTATCGCCGCGGACGGTTACGACGGAGATCGCTCTGAAAACGATCGCTATACCAGCCGCTATGACAACGTCGACGACAACCGCCGCGACGACGTCGGTCGGGACGAGATCGTCCGTTCCGATGATGCCGACGCCCAGTTGACGAGTTCGGAGTCGACCCGTCGCCGGTCGCGCCGATAACTAGCGCGCATTGACCAGCAACATTTGATCCTGATCTGAGCTACCGCCGTCATCTCCAGCACGTACCCTTCTCGCAAGGGCGCAGCGGAGGTGGCGGCGGTGGCATTTGCATTTGGCAACACAGAAATAATCGCGGGCTTGCTCGTGCATTCGGTCACGGCCGAAGGCCGCTACCTGCACGTCGATGTGTACGGCGGCGAAGACAACGTCTGCGGCTCGATCCGCTTCACGTGCGCCAAACGCAACGAGCGTGCGTCGCGTCTGAAGGTGCTCGAGCGCTGGGCGCGTAACGACACGCCGGTCACCTACGTCGCGACCGGCACGACCATCACGCTGCAGAACGACAAAGGATTGTTCGGCCAGCAGATGGAGATCGTCACGTAGCACTGCGCCCGGACGGCGAGCTACCCGCTACCGTCCGACCAATGGGGAGCGAGCGACGTACTTGGACACGCGTATTCGCGGGCGTGGCGATCGTGGCCAGCCTGTTGACCGTCACCCGAAGCGATGCGGCGGCGTCACCGGGGGGCACGAAGGTCGTACGCACGGGTGCGCTCGTGGCAACGGTCACGTACAACCCGTTCTCCGTCGTCGTCACGCAGCGCGGCGTGCCGGTACTGCAGACGTCGACCTCGGGTCCGGGGCCGCTCGCGTTCGCGCTCGGCGGCGGTGCCGCAGCACAGACGCCTTTGGCGGGATACGGGATCATCGCCGACGCGCCGGTCGCTTGGGTGCAGGCCACGCGAGCCGAGCCGCGATCCGACGGTTCGCTGCTCGTGCACACGACCGACCCGTTGCACTCGTTCCGCGTCCGGCTCACCACCACCGACGAGGGCGTTGTCGACTTCAATGCGACGCCGACGAACAAGTCACGCGTCCTGATGACCGGTGCCAGCTTCGCGAACGACGCGAGCCAGCGATTTCTCGGTTTCGGCGAGCGCAGCGACAGCGTGGATCAGACCGGACGCACGGTGGAGCAATGGAACGAAGAGGGTCCGTTCTCGGGCGGGATGTTCCGTCCGGCGACCGATCCGGTGTTGGGCAAGCAGTGGCAGGGTCCGCCGCCTTTCGGCCCCGCGAGCAACTTCACGATGCCGTGGGCGATCTCGAGCCGGGGCTACGGCTTCTTGCTCGACTCGACGTGGCTCAACCGCTTCGACCTGCAGTCGTCGAAGCAGTGGACCGTGGAAACCCACGAGTCGACTCTGCACTGGCGCGTGTACGGCGGCCCGCACCCGACCGACGTGCTGCAGCGCGTCACCGCAGACAAGTTGGTCGGGCGTCAGCCACCGCCCGCACAATGGTTCTTCGGGCCGTGGTACCAACCGCACGGCAACGATGCGCAGTTGCTCACCGCATGGCGCACGCCGCGTAGCAAGGGCGGCCTCGAAGTGCCCATCACGGTGGCGCAGACCTACACCCACTACCTACCGTGCGCGGCGCAGGCGGGCGACCGCGCCACCGGCGCGCAGAAGAAGCAGACCGACGGCTACCACGCGTGGGGTTACAAGGTGACGACGTACGTGAACTCGTTCGTGTGCACCAAGCATCCCGACAACGCGTACGCCGTCGGCAACGCAAACGGCTACTTCGTGAAGACGAAAGCCGGCAACACCTACCCGATGCCGTTCTTGTCGTACACGAAGTCGTCGTCGGCAATCGTCGACTTCACCGCGCCGGGCGCGGCGAGGTGGTGGCAGTCGTTGATCACCGAAGCGTTGACGAATGGTTACGACGGTTGGATGGAGGACTTCGGCGAGTTCGTGCCGCCGGACGCGAAGCTGGCCGACGGCCGCCCCGGCTTCGCGGGTCACAACGACTACTGCACGCTGTATCACCGCGCGAGCCATCAACTCACGTGGCCCCGGTTCGGTTCGAACTTCGCGCAGTTCGTGCGCTGCGGCTACACGGGGACCGCGCCGTTCGCACGCATCGTGTGGGGCGGCGATCCGTCCGAAGACGACTCCGAGGCCGACGGCTTGCCCGCGGCGGTGAGCGAGGGCCTGTCTATGGGGATGTCGGGCATCTCGTACTGGGGCAGCGACATCGGCGGGTTCCATGCGCTGTTCACGGCGGGGGAGACCAGTCCCGAGTTGTTGACGCGGTGGGCCGAGTTCGGCGCCTTTTCCGGGATCATGCGCACCGAAGCCGACGGCGTTCCCCGTCCGGTGTTGGCCGGCTCGCCGCGGGCGCAGGTGTGGGACCCGGCGGTGCTGCCGCATTGGCGAGCGCTGAGCCGGCTCCGCACCCAGCTGTTCCCCTACATCTGGGACGCGGCGCAGCAGTACCAGCGCAGCGGGACGCCGATTATGCGCGACCTCGCAGTGGCGTATCCCGACGAAGAAGTCGCATGGCGTCGCGGCGACGCCCGCTCCGTCGCGGCGGCGCGTTACGAGTACATGTTCGGATCCGACCTGCTTGTCGCGCCGGTGGTCACCGTCGGACAGACCGGGCGCGACGTGTGGCTGCCACCGGGCCAGTGGGTCGACTTCTGGAAATCGACGACGTATGACGACGCGTCAGGCGCCTACAACGCGACTGCGACCCAGACCGTGGTCGACGGCGGACGGGTCGTGCACGTCGAGTCGCCGCTCGGGCACCCGCCGTTGTTCGTGAAGGCGGGGACGTGCCTGACGCTGCTGCCCCCCGACGTACAGACGCTTACTAACGACGCCGGATTCGCCCACGACGCCAACGTCGTGACGCTCGCCGACGCGGTCGGGCGCACCCGCCAGCTCGGTTTTGCGACGCGCTGTTAGCGAAGTGGGCTATTCCTCGGGCACCGGAATGAACAGCGAGCGCCGGGGGCCACCGATGTTGCGGCTGCGGTGACCGGTGCCGGTCGTGTCCTCGACGAGCAAGATGTCGCCGCCGCGAAAGCGGCGCTTCTCGCCCGAGGTGACTTCGACTTCGAGTTCACCGTCGAGCATCACGATGAACTGGCGTTGCGGCGCGTTGTGCCAGTCGTAGTCGTAGCTGGCGTCGTTCTCGCGGAAGATCACGCTCGTCGCCGGGAGTGGTTTCGAGAGGCGCCCGATCTCACCGCCTTCGTGCAGTTCAATGTCCAAGTCCTCGAAACACGTCCCACCGGCGTCGGTCAACGCGATGCGGGTTACGAGCACGTGCGGTCGGAATCAGATCAGCTAAGACGCGTCGGCTGACCGACATCGGTGAGGCGGCCGTCGGCCTGAAGCTCGCGCAGCGCCGGAACCGGATCAGGGTCGGCGAAGTTGGCGTTGCCGAAGCCGCCGCGGGTTTCGGTGACGTCGGTGACCCACCACGACGCCTCCAGCGCGATGCCGTTCGGATCGCTGAAGTACACGGAGCGGATGAAGCCGTGATCGACCACGTCGGTGCTTTCGCAGCCGGCCTCGTTGAGGCGCCGGCGCAAGTCGAGCAGCGCCGCTTCGTCGGGCAGATTGAGTGCGAGGTGGTCGAACTGCGGCGCCCGAGCATCGGGCACCCCTGCCGGCTTGGCGAATGGCTCAAGGGCGAGCCCGGCGTATTCGAAGAACGCAATCGTGCAGTGGGGCCCGAACTCGAAGAAGTAGTGCCGGAAGTCGGGCGTGCCGATCGTGGCCACCAGATTCGCTCCGAGCACACCGTGATAGAAGCGGACAGTCGCGTCCATGTCGGCGGTGACGAGCGCGAGATGGTTCACCCCGCTCCACGCCGGCCCCGTGACAGTGTCTTCTGGTGCGCGCTCGGTGGTGGTCATATCCGATTATCTCGCAAATAGAGTTCGGTGTGACCGCGAAAGGGTGGCGAGCGTGAAGCGTGAACTCGAACTCGGGTACCTCGTACTCGAACTGTCCGAACCGGAGCTTCTCGACAAGACCCTCGGCGACGTCGTCGGCCTCGTCGCGGGCGACCCCACGTCGTCAGGCGGGCGCACGTGGCGCAACGACCACCGAGCGCAGCGGCTCGTCGTCGAACGTGGTGCTGCGAACGACGCCGTCGTGCTCGGGTTCGAGGCTGTCGACGCCGGCGCGTTCGACGCCGTGCGGGCGCGGCTCGCCGCGATCGGCTCCGACGTCGTGGAGGCCGACGACGCCGCCGCGAAGGCGCGGCGCGTCGAAGGGCTGATCCGCACGGCCGCGCCCTGGGGCATCGACGTAGAAGTCGCGCTCGGCATGGCCAACGCATCCGCGCCGTTCGCGTCACCCCTGATGCCGGGAGGCTTCCTTACCGAGGGCGTGGGGTTTGGCCATGCCGTGTTCGCTACTACCGCGTACGACGAGTCGGTGGCGTTCGTCACCGAGGGTCTCGGCTTCGAACAGTCCGACTGGCTCGAGATGGAGCTGGCACCGGGCATCGAGCTTGAAGTTCGGTTCTTCCATTGCAACCCGCGTCACCACACGCTCGCCTTGGCGCGGGCTCCGTTCGATCTGCCGCAGGTGTTGCACCACGTGATGTTCGAGACGAACGAGCGTGACGATGTGGGTGCGGCGTTCGACCGGGCGTGGGCGACCGATCTCGGGATTCCGAGCGGGCTCGGTCGCCATCCGAACGACGGCATGTTCAGCTTCTACTTGCAGACGCCCGCCGGCTTCCAGATCGAGGTCGGCCACGGTGCACGCGTGGTCGACGACAGTTGGAACGACAACCGCGTTTACACCGCGATGAGCGCGTGGGGCCATCAGCCATTGCGCCAAGGATGAGCAGCGCCGTTCCGCGTTCCGACGTCGACCTCTTCAGCGACGACGCGCTCACCGACCCGTACCCGCACCTGCGCGAACTCCGCGACGCCGGCCCGGTGGTGTGGCTCGACCGCCACGACGTATATGCCGCGTTCCGGTACGACGAGGTACGCGCGATTCTCGACGACCACGAAACGTTCGTGTCGGGCGAAGGGGTGGGCCTGAACGACATTGTCAACACGTTCGGTCAAGGGACCACGCTCATGAGTGACGGCGACGAGCACCGCACGCAGCGCGAGATCATCGGAAGGCCACTGACGCCCCGCGCGATCACGGAGCTGCGCGCCGACGCGCAGTCAATCGCTGACGACCTTGTTACGCGCCTGGTCGAGCAACGGCGCTTCGACGCGATCCGCGACCTCGCCGAAGTACTGCCGTCGACCTGGGTGCCCGACCTCCTCGGTTGGCCCGCCGACGGCCGCACCCAGCTGCTCGCGTGGGGTAGCGCCAGCTTCGACGGTCTCGGCCCCATGAACGAGCGCGGAATGGCGGCCGGTGCGGGCATGCTCGAGATGAGCGCGTATGCAAATCGGCTCGCCGGCATGCCGCTGCCGCCCGAGTCTTACGGCGCCCGCATCATGGCCGCCGCCGAACGCGGCGAGGTCGAGGTTTCGCGCTGCCCGATGTTGTTCATCGACTACCTGGCGCCGTCACTCGACACGACGATCAGCGCGATCGGCAACGCGATCTGGCTGTTCGCCACGCACCCCGAGCAGTGGCAACTGCTTCGACGCGAACCGGCTCGGATCAAGGCGGCGTTCAACGAGGCGTTGCGGCTCGAAACCCCGATCCACTGCTTCACGCGCGT
>JBEEFT010000141.1:0-13639 GCA_041166225.1 Actinomycetota bacterium
TCGTCATCAGAAAAGCTCGTCGCCGCGCTCGGTGTCACCGTCGCGATGCTCGGTGTTATCAACGGCATCTGGGGCCCCGGCGTGCAGGGCACCAGCGACGAACCGGTCCCCCGCCTGTTCGGTATTCATCCGTTCTCGTTCGGTTCGCTCACCTTCGACACCGAACAGGTCGGCCTGCTCGTCACGATGTTCGTGATCGCGGTGGTGCTGTACCTGTTGTTCCAACGCACGTTCTTGGGCACGTCGATTCGCGCCGTGGTCGACCGGCGTGAACTCGCCGAGCTCGCCGCCATCGACGCCAACCGGGTATCGCAGGTGGCGTGGACGGTGGGCTGCACGCTGGCCGCGGTCACCGGCCTGATCATTTCGCAGGGCACGCTCGAACCCACGAAGATCATCTTCTTCGGTATCGAGACGTTCTCGGTCGCCGTCGTGGCTCGGCTCACGAGCGTGCCCAAAGCGATCATCTTCGGGTTCCTCGTGATGGGCCTCGGCCGCAGCCTCATCGACGTGTTCGAACCATTCGGTTCCCACGGCGGCGCCGCCGACACGTACCAGGCGATCGTCACGAACCTGTCGAGCATCGTGTTGTTCGTCGCGCTGGTTGCGTTCCGTCGCCTCGACGAAGTCGGCGTCAGCGAGTCGACCGGTTCGGGCCTCGTGGGCGGCGGGCTCGGTCAGCGGCGCTGGACACCGGGCGCAGCGGTCGGCGCGATCGTCTTGACCGTGGGCGCACTGATCGCGCCGTTCGGCCTCGGCGCCACCGACCTGCGCCTCGCCCAAGTCGCGCTCGCGCTCATCGTGATCTTCGTGTCGATCGTGTGCATCACCGGGTTCTCGGGCCACCTCACCTTGGGCCAGGCTTCGATCGCGGGGCTCGGCGCGTTCTTCACCGCCCGCGCCGCGAACGGCCTGCACCTGCCCGTGCTCATCGCCATGCTCATCGGCGCGCTCATCGCGATGGCCGCTGGTTTGCTCGCCGGTTATCCGGCGGTGAAACGCAAGGGGTTGTTCCTCGGGCTCACCACGCTGGGCCTCGCGCTGATCATCGACCGTTTCGTGTTCAACGCCCGCCTGTTCCAGGGCGGCGCCGGCGGCCTCGTGGTCAACCGCCCGAACCTGTTCGGCCTCAACCTCGCCGGCGACCGCGCCTTCTACTTCTACGAAGCGGCGATGGTCGCGTTGATGTTGTTGCTCGCGCACAATCTGCGCAGCGGTCGCCTCGGTCGCGTGCTCGCAGCGATGCGCGACTCCGAAACGGCGGCACAGTCGATCGGCATCGGCATGCGCAACGCCAAGCTGTTCGTGTTCGGCGTGTCGTCGTTCATGGCCGGCATCGGCGGGGCGTTGCTGGTGCAGTCGAACCGCAACTGGGACAGCGCCACGTTCAACCCGGTGCTCGGGCTGTTCTGGTTCACGGCGGTCGTCGTGTGCGGTATCTCGACCGTCGGCGGCGCCATCCTCGCCGCGTGTCTTTACGTGTTGATCCCGCGCCAGTTCAACCTCGACATCCAAAGCGCGATCGGGTTGTTCGGGTTTGGTGCGATCTTCCTCGGCCGGTTGCCAGGCGGCCTCATGGCCCAGCCCGCTCGCTTCGGCGCGTGGTTCAGCGCCCGCGCCGGCGAGTTGATGCGCGAAGCGCGCGCGCCGAAACAGGTGCCGCCCACCGCGCCCGTCGCCAGCGCGTTCGCCCGCGCCGTGCTCGCCGACCAGGACGCCGCGCAATGAGCACGCCAGTGTTGCGGGCCGACAACATCACGGTGCGCTTCGGCGGGCTCACCGCGGCATCCGATGTGACGCTCGAGGTAAACGAAGGATCGATCACGTCGCTCATCGGTCCGAACGGGGCCGGCAAGACCACCACGTTCAACGCGTTGACCGGCCTGATCACGCCGACGTCGGGTCAGGTGTTCCTGGGCGACCGCGACGTCACGTCGATGGCCAGCCACGAGCGGGCCAAGCACGGGATGGCGCGCACCTTCCAGCGCCTCGAAGTGTTCGCGGGCATGACGGTGGCCGAGAACCTGCAAGTCGCAGCCGAAGCCACCACGCCGGGCCGCACGTTCACGGGCATCTTCCGTTTCCGCCACCGCCCCGAGCCCGACGTAATCGCAACGGTCGACGACGTGCTCGACCAAGTCGGGCTCACCGACGTGCGCGACCGCATCGCGGGCTCCCTCAGCACCGGCGTGTTGCGCCTTGTGGAACTGGGCCGCGCGCTGTGCACCAATCCAACCGTGCTCTTGCTCGACGAGCCCAGCAGCGGCCTCGACAACGAAGAGAGCGAAGCGATGCAAGGCGTGCTGCGCGAGGTCGCCGACAAGGGCGTCGGCATCCTGCTCGTAGAGCACGACGTCGAACTCGTGATGGCGCTGTCACAGCGGATTTACGCCCTCGACTTCGGCGAGATCATCGCGTCGGGCACGCCGAAAGAGATCGCGAAGAACGAAGCCGTCCGCGAGGCGTACCTCGGCGTCACCGAGGACGAGGCCTCGTGAGCGCAGCGCTCACGATGACCGACGTGCGCGCCGGATACGGCCGCATCGAAGTGCTGCACGGCATGAATATCGAAGTGCCGGCCGGTTCAGTGGTCGCGCTGCTCGGCCGCAACGGCGTGGGCAAGACCACCACCCTGCGCGCCATCTCGGGAACGATCCCCGTGAGTGCGGGCGCGATCACGCTCGACGGGCGGCGCATCGACAACCGTCGCCCGTCGGCCATTGCCGCGCGCGGCTGCGTGCTCGTGCCCGAAGGCCGCGGCGTGTTCCCCGGCCTCACCGTGCGCGAGAACTTGCAGGTCGCCCACCGCAGCGGCGGCTCGTCGGCCGGTAACTGGGACGAGTGGTGCCGCGACGTGGTCGTCGGTTCCTTTCCCCGCCTCGGCGAGCGCATGGACCAGTCCGCGGGATCACTTTCGGGTGGCGAGCAGCAGATGTTGGCCGTGTGCCGCGCGCTGGCCGGTGACCCCAAGGTGCTGATGTTCGACGAGTTGTCGATGGGTCTCGCGCCGCTCATCGTCGGCCAACTCATGGACAAGGTCGCCGCGCTCCGCGCCGAGGGCCGCACCATCGTGTTGGTCGAGCAGTACCTCACGCACGCGTTGAAACTCGCCGACATTTGCTACGTGCTCGCCAAAGGTCAAGTGACCTGGGTCGGCGAACCCGGCGAGCTGCGCCACTCCACGGCCGCCGCCGGCTTCTTGTCCTGACGGGCCGACATTGAGCGCGCGACTTCCAACCACGCGTGAGCCCGGCCGGCTCGTTCTACTCATCGCCGACGTCGAGGGCTCGACACCACTCGTCGCCGCTCTCGGGACCACCCACTATGAGCAAGTTCTCGACGTGGTCCGCGGCGCGCTTCGCCGCTCGGTGAATGAGGCCGGCGGCGACGTCGTGTCGTTCGAGGGCGACGGAATGGTTGCGGTACTGCCGACCGTGGGCGCGGCTATCGGCGCCGCCGTGGCCGCGCACCGATCGTTGGCCGCGTCGCCGCCGCCGTTTGCGGTGCGGCCTCGTCTGCGCTGCGGCGTCCACGTGGGCGAGGCATCGCGTCGCGCCGATGGCGACGTAATCGGTCTCGGCGTGCACGAGGCGGCGCGCGTCGCCAGTGCTGCGCAGGGCGGACAGGTAGTGCTGTCCGAGGCGGCGCGCGCCGAGGTCGACGCGGGAGGCGACGTCGAACTGCTCGACGCGGGCCCGCACCACCTCCGCGACTTTGCGTCGCCCCAGCGTCTTCACGTGGCGCGCCACGTCGACCTGCCCGGGGCGGTCGGCCCGCTGCGCGCGCCGGCCGCGGCGGTAATCGGCTTGCCCGCGCCGCGCACGCCGCTCATCGGACGCGACGCCGACGTCGACGGCGTCGTGAAGCAGTTCGCCACCAGCAGGTTGGTGACGGTGGTGGGCGCCGGTGGAGTTGGCAAAACGCGGCTGGCCGTCGAGGCAGCCCGTCAGCTCACTAGTTCGTTCGACGACGGCGCGTGGTTCATCGACGTCACGGCCGCCACCACCGCCGCCGAACTCGACGCCGAGGTGGCCCGACGGTTTCAAATCCCCGCCGGCGGCGACGGACGCGCAGCGGTGCTGAGCCGGCTGGCCGACGCCCGGGCGCTGCTCGTACTGGACAACTGCGAACACCTCGTCGACGCGGTAGCCGCGTTCGTCGACGCCGTGCTCGACGGCGCCACGAATGCAGCGATCCTCGCTACCAGCCGCGAGCGTTTGGCAGTACGCGGTGAGGTGGTGTGGCGCCTCGCCCCGCTGCCCGTGGGCGGCGATGGCGCTGCCGGCGTGGAACTTCTCACGCAACGGGTCGCGTCGCTGCACGGCGGCGCGACGCCGGTGGAACCCGGTGTGCTCGCCGAGGCGGCGGCGCTTGTCGACGGGTTGCCGCTCGCGCTCGAACTCGTCGCCGCGCGCTTGGCCGACGGGCCGGCATCGGAAGTGTTGAGCGATCTGCGGACGGCGCTCGCAGGCCTCGAAGGTGGATATCGCACCGACGCCACGCGTCACCGCGGACTGCGGGCGATGCTCGCCAGTACGTACGACCGATTGGGCGACGAGGAGCGCGTCGCCTTCCGTCGGACGGGCTTGCTGCTGTCGACTGTGAGCGCCGACCTCGCAGCGGAGATCGTGGGCGGCGGCGACGCCGAGCGGGGTGCGGCGCTACTCGACCGTCTGCAAGAACGTTCGCTTGTCGAGACGGTCGGCGACGACGGATTGCGCGTGCTCGAACCGATTCGAGAGGTCGCCCTTGAACTGCTTGAGCACGCCGGTGAAGACACCGAAGCCCGCGCCGTGCACGCCGCGGCCGTCGGTCGTTTAGTGCGCGACGCAGTTGGCAGCTACGGCTCGGGATCCGAGAGCGGCAGCGCACGACCGTGGCGGGGCGTAGACGACGGGCTTGTGGCCAATACGAGGGCCGCGCTCACGTGGTCTCTCCAGCATGAGCCCGACGGCGTCGCACGGCTCGCAACCGACGCTGTGGCGATGGCGGCGCGCGTTGGCCTAGCCGGTGAGGCGATGTTGTGGGCTGAACGCGCGCTAGCGGTCGCGCCTCCCGGCGTTACCCGCTGGCGTCTGCTCAACAACCTCGCGCAGTTGGCAGCGACCCACGGCGACCCCGCTACGGCCAATCGTTGTTGGAACGAACTCGAAAGCGAAGTCGCCGACGCAGATTCGGAGGGCGACGAGTTTCACGGGCTGCTCCTGTCCGGCAAGGCGACCGCAGCGATGTCCTCGGGCGACCTTGTGGCGGCGCGTGCCTTCTTCGAGGAAGCAAACCCCTACCTTGAGCGCGCTGAGTTGTGGACGCAGTTGGCCACGGCGCGCATGGCGATGGGCGGCCTCCTCGCGGCGTTGGGCCACGCCGACAGCGCAATCGCAACACTTGAGGCGGGCATCGAGGTAGCGACCGCGCACGATGACGACCACAGCCTTGCGATGTTGCGCCTTCAACTCGGCGTGGTGGCGGGGATGCACGGCGACCACCAGCGTGTTGCCGACGAGTCGGCGCGCGCCGTCGAATCTTTCACCGCTTTAGGCGACGCGAACATGCTCGGCATGGCGCTGCTCAACCTCGGCGCGGCGCGCTCAAACCTGAAGGACCCGGCTGCCCGTGAAGCGCTCGACGAGGCGGTAGCCGTCGCGCGGCGTATCGGCGATCGGCGGCTTCTGGTGCTTGCGCTCGACGCAAGGGGGAATTTACGAACGGGCCTCGACGACGATCCACGCGGCGACGCGCCGCGCGACCTCGCGGGCGGCCTTGCCGACCTCGACGAGGCCGCGACCACTGCGCAGCTAGCCGGCCTGCGTTCGGAGGCGGCCAAGGCGCTCGCGGGCGGCGCGGCGGCGCGCTGCGCGCACGTGCCATCGCGCGACGTGGCAGCCACTACAGGCGAGGCGGTCCGCCTCGCTGCTGGCGATCCCGCCTCCCTGGCTTCGGTACTCGGCCGGGCCGCGAGTGCGTGGGCGCCCAGCGAACCAACCCGAGCAGCCGCGCTCGCCGCCGCGCACTGCAGGCTCGCGGCGCAGCTGGGCTTAGAGCCGCAAGCACACATTGTGAACATGGCCGCCGCCGTCGACGATCTCGACCTCGACGTTGAGGTGCTCGCCGCGTTGGCCGGCGGCGACACCACCGCGATCCTGTCCTAGCGCGCGTAGGAGACAGGACCTAAAGGTCTGGCGCGCCACGGCTGTGTCAGCGAGCCTCGTGGTGTGACAGAGCACTCGCGCGCGGGTGGTGTCGGGAAGCGCATCGTCGTTACGGGGTTGGCGGGTGCGGGCAAGAGCACGTTCTCGCGTGCGTTGTCGGCCAAGACCGGCCTGCCCGTGATCCACCTCGACCTCCACTTCTGGAGACCGAACTGGACGGAGCCGTCCGACGAGGAGTGGCGCGACACCCAGCGCGCGGTGCTTGCGCGCGACGAGTGGATCGCCGACGGCAACTACCACGCCACGCTCGAGCTTCGACTCGAGCGCGCCGACACCGCCATCTTTCTCGACACGCCGTGGTGGCTCTGTGCGACCCGGGCCTTCGTCCGTGGGATCCGGCGGCCGGCCGGCACGCAGATGCCCGAGGGATGTCAAGACTCAACGTGGCGCCGCGTGCACGACGAATGGGCGGTCGTCTGGCGGATCTGGCGCGCCCGCCGATCTGACCGTGAGGTCGAGATGGGGATCCTGTCGCGCCGGGCCGACCACGTCGCACTCCACGTTCTGCGGTCAAAGCGCGACGTCCGCGAATTCCTCAGCAGCTAAACGCCGACAACAACTGTGTTCAGTGCGAGTTTGCCGCTCTAGGCGGCAAAGCCGCACAGAACTCGGTCAAATCCGCTTCCGCAACTATCGCGTTAGTCGCCCCCCACGGCCTCACTGCTTAGTTCTGGTGGCAGGTGCGCGGCCGCTAGCTCGCGCAGCACGCGAGCATCTTCTTCGGCCTGGTCGGCGAGAGACTCGTCGCCCGCGGCGCCGTCCATCGTGGCGAGCATCCGTAAGGCCGTCGCTTCGCTCTCGAGCGCCTCGATGGCCATCCAGAAAGCCGACGTGACTTTGGTCCCGACCTGGAGCCGCATCGTCTCGGGATCGAGGTCGTGGCCCCGTTCGCAGCGGAAGTGGGCGCCGTCTTCGACATGGAGCGGACCTCCACAAAGCGGACATTGCATAGAAGAACCGTCCTGGCTACATCCAATGAGACCCTGTGCGCTCAAGGTCCGGGCAGCAATTACAGCACGCTACGCGCGGCCTGCCGACTCACTCACTGCGGACGGATTAGTTGCCCTGCTCGAGCGCGGGTGACCCGTACTGGAACGCGTCGGGGTAGCAGAACGGGAACTTGTCGGTGGCTTGCACCCACCCGCCCTTGCTGTCCTGCCAACGGTTCATCGTGAAGCAGTGCTCGGCTCGGTCTTTCGAATAGTCCTGCACTCCCCAGCCGAGGCCGACGAAGATGCCCTTCTCCGAGTACTTGTTCAGGCTCCGGTAATAGTCCTCGAGGATCTTGCGCGTCGGCGCCGCGCCGCCCTTCTCTATTCCTTCCTTCGTGACGTTGGCCATCGCCCACGCTTCGAGCGCCCACTGGTGCACGGGCAAGCCGGGCTGATACTTGGCGTAGGCGTCACGGAACGCCTTGATCTCAGGATTGGCGACGTTGGTGTACGGCGACGACTCGCCCGGGATGTACACCGAGTTGCGGCACGTGTCGTTGTAGTTGGTTCCCACCGCGTCGCCCATCGACACGATCGTCGACGCCTTGACCTTCACCGAGAATTTGCGACGCTCCATCGCGTCACACAGCTTGCGGTTCGCTCCGTCGTCCATCGAGTCCATGATGATGTCGGTGCCTTCGCGCTGCATCTGCGCCACGGCCTGATCGAAGCTTGGCGCCGCGAAGCTCACCGTATAGACGGTGACCGCCGCGTAACCTTCTTTGCGGAACCCCGTGGCGAAGGCGTCGCCGGCCTGCTTCGACTCATTGATGTCGTATTCGAAGATTGCGGCTTTCGTAGCGCCAGCGTGCTCTTTGAACCAACGCTGGATGCCGGTCTGGAAATAGAGCTGGCCTTTGTAGCCAACCGTGTTGCCGTCACGCGGGTAGCCCGACGGATACGCGCTCCACATGTGCGGGTAGCGGTAGAACCCGTTCGTGATGGGCAGCCCGATGGTCGGTACACCCTTGTCGTTGAGGTACTGCGACGCGCCACCGAGGGCGCGGCTGTTCGTCGCAACCATCGCGAACACCTTGTCTTTTTCCACGAGCTGCTGCGCGCATGCGAGATCGCGGGACCGGTCTTCGCGGTCGTCACACGTCTTGAGGATCACCTTGCGTCCGTTGATGCCACCCTTGGCGTTTATCGCCGCGGTCCACGCGCGCAGGCCGCGCGCGGCGGGCGCGAAGGCGTCGCCGAGCACGCCGTTCTCGGCGGTGATGTTGCCGATCGTGATCGAGTCGGCGGTGATGCCGACGTCGCTGGCCTGGTTCGCCCCGCCCGCTCCGCCGCTGGCGGCGGGGCCACTGCCGCCGCCGGTCTTGCCGGTGCCCGTGCCCGAGCCGGTGCCCGTCGACGAGCCGGTGCCGGTGCCCGTCGACGCATCGCCGGTGGCGGCGGCGACGTCACCGGTGGCGGCGTCGGTGCCGGTATCGAGCGCGCCCGACTTTGTGGTGTTGCCCGTCGACTTTGCCGCCGCGCTCTGGAACGACGAGTCGGGCAGACGGGTGCCGCACGCGGCCATCGTCAGTCCAAGCGCCAACAACAGCGCGGTGATCTTGCTTCTGTTCTGCAACGTCTTTTCCCCCACAGCCTGGTTACGGATTTTCTCGGATGAACTTGTACACGCCCGCCATGTCCCGGTTTACCTTCTCGGGCAGCGGATGAATCGTCGCCCCCATCGCGCGGGCGCCCCACACGATCTTCGCGGTGCGCTCTACGAGGGCCGCGTTGTGCAGCGCCTTGTCCGGTGTCGACCCACACGTAACAAGTCCGTGGTTCGCGACAAGCGCGGCGCCGCGGTCAGCGAGTTTCGACGCGACCTCGTCGCCGAGCGCGGCCGAACCCGTCCCCTTGTACTCGCAGCACGGGATGTCGCCGCCGAGATACACGACCACTTCTTCGATCACGGCGGGGACCGGTTCGTGCGCTAACGCGAACATCGTGGCGTACACGGCATGGGTGTGGATCACGCAGCCGATCTCGGGATACGCACGCATCGTCGAAAGGTGCAGGTCCTTCTCGGTGGTCGGGCTGCGGGTGCCCTCGACCACGTTGCCATCGAGGTCGGTAACCACTAGGTCTTCGAGGGTCATCGTGTCGTAAGGCACCGACGACGGCGTCATACACACGAGGCCGCCTTCGAGGCGGCCGCTGATGTTCCCCGACGTGCCCTCGACCAGCCCGTCCTCCAACATCTTCTTGGCCGCGGCGAGCACGGCTTCACGCGTGGTGGTGGGCGACGTCTTGGCTTGCGTATCGGTCACTTCAGGACCTCCGGGTTCACGATGTTCGAAGGCGTTTCGCCGCGCAGCAGCGCGGCGAGTCCGTCGGCCATCAGGGTGGTGTGGTTGGTTTCGGTGTCGTAGGTCGCGCCGCCGATGTGCGGGGCGAGCACGACATTGGGCAGCGCCAGCAGCGGGTGATCGGTGCCGATGTTCTCGCCCTCGAAGTGGTCGAGACCGGCGCCGGCAAGGTGGCCGGCTTGCAGCGCAGCGACGAGGCCGTCGAGGTCGTGCAGGCCGGCGCGCGCCGAGTTCACGTAGATCGCGCCTGGTTTCATCGCCATGAACCGATCGGCGGACATGAGCCCGGCCGACTCGGGTGTGACCGCCGCGTGCATCGAAACGACGTCGGCTTCGGCCACGAGGTCGTCGACGCTGTGCGTCGCGTCGGGCGCGAACGGGTCGGCCGCGATCACCTTCATGCCGAGGCCTTCGAGACGCCACTTGGTGGCGCGTCCGACCGCGCCCAATCCGATGAGGCCCGCGGTCTGTCCGGCGAGTTGCCACGCCCGGAACCGCTGGTACGGGATCGACCCGTCGCGATAGGTCTGGCCTTCGCGCACGTCGAGGTCGGCTTGGCGCAGGTGACGGTTGACGGCGAACAACAGCGCCACAGTCATCTCGGCCACGGCGTCGGCGTTGCGGCCCGGGGCGCGGAGCACGGGGATCCCCGCGGCGGTCGCGCCGGCGATGTCGACGTTGGTCGGATCGCCGCGGGTCGAGCCGATGGCGACGAGCGGCAGGTCGAACACCGGGCCCTTGCACGAATCGGCCTCGCAGATGATGACCGTGGCGCCGACCTCCTTGGCCCGCTCGGCCAGTTGTTCCGAGTTGTACAGCCGCAACGGCTGGTGGTCGATCCACGGATCGACGATCACGTCACCCAGTTGTTGCAGCGCGTCGAGGCCAGGCCCCCGCAACGGCGCGGTGCTCAAGATGATCGGTTTGTCGGTCACGTGGGTTGCACCCGCCGGGCTTCGGCGGCGACGAAGGCAAGGTCGCCGGGGTAGGTACGGGCAGCAAACAGCATGACGAGTCCACCTATGGCATAGAGGGGCGAGATGATCGCGAGCGCGGTCGGAAGATCGAAGCGGTCGGCGAGGACGCCGACGATGAGCGGTGCGAGCGCGGAGAGCGCGCGCACGATCGAGCGGATCGCGCTGGCCCGGCCGCGCAGCTCGCCGGGCACGACGTCGGACGTGAGCGCTTCGCTCGGGGCGACGGGCGCCGTCATGCAGAGGCTGCCGAAGAACAGCAGCACGGCGCCGAGCGCGATGTCGTGAGTGAAGAACGCCGGGAAGAAGAACACCGTCGCCAGCACGGATGCGAACGCGGTGACGTAGACGCGAGCGTTTACCACGCCTCGCTTGAACAACCAGTCGGCGACCTCGCCGCCTCCGATCAGGCCGATCGCGGCGCCGGCACCAATGGCACCGGCGAATCCGCCGGCCTTTGTCGCCGACATGTGGAACTGCTGCTTGAAGTAGTCGATGCCCCACACCGCGAGCGCACTCGAGAAGAATCCGGAAACGGTCAGCGCCATCAGGCCGAACCACATCGAGCGGATCTTCATCAGCTCGCGCATCACTTCCATCCAGGACGCGTTGTCGTAGTGCAGCGTCGACGTGCGTACGGCGGAATGGGCAGGAACTTCGTAGTCGGGCAGAAGCCCGATCGCACCGTCGGACGCGATGTGCTCCACGGCGTCGCCGTGGAAGTCACGGTCTTGCGCGCCGCGTTCGGGTTCGGGCAGGCGGCTGACGAGAAACACCACGAGCAAGCCGAACGGGATCCACATCCAGAACGCCGCGCGCCAACCGAAGTTGTCGACGAGCACGCCACTCAACCCGATGCCGACCAGTCCCCCAACCGCGCCACCCATTTGGTAGCGGCCCATCATGCGGGCGCGGGTGGCGACGGGATATAGGTCGCTCATCAACGAGAAACTGGCCGGTCCGTTCGCTTCGACGGCGCCAACGCCGAGCCGACTGATGAACAGGAACACGAAGCCGGGCGCGATCGCGCCGAGGCCCATGCAGCTGGTCCAGATGATCATCGCGATCACGAGCAGCGTGCCGCGTTTCCACCGGTCGGCCAGCGCGCCGATGGGCATGCCGCCGACTACGCCGACGAGCACCATCGCCGCCGCGAGCGCGCCGAGCGCGGTGTCGTTGACGCCGAAGTGGTGACGGATGCCGTCGAAGGCCTGCGCCAACGACAGCTTCTCGCCCTGCTCCAACATGAGGGTCGACGCGAGCGCGATTACGGGGAATGCCCCGTACTTCACCGCGCGCGACGTCGTTGTGGCCATCGAAGTAGTCAGTCGTTCGGCAATTCGGCGACGACTTCGCCCTTGGCCATGATCGCGTCGTCCTGGTTGCGCAGTTCGACCTTCACCCGCACCTTGTGCTTGTGCCGGCGCTCGGTGAACTTGTCGACGACTTCACCGCTGATGAACGTCGCGTCACCGGTGAACGCGGGGTTGCGGTACTGCGCGGTGGAGTGCGTGATGAGGCCCCACTCGCCAGCCCACGCCGCGACGTAGTCGATGATCCATGCGCCCATCGACGCGCCGTAGCCGTAACCGCGGGGCATGCCGACGTGCTGCGCCCACTTGGGTTGCAGATGACCGCGCGACGGGCCGTAGTACGCGCCGTCGGTGAGCTCGGGGTTGGTGCGCTCCATACGCCGGTCGCCTTCGAACCCGGCCATCTCTTTGGTGTAGCCGAGTTCTTCGGCTCGCACCGTGGTCGGGCCTTTCGCCGTGGCCCCCCACGTGGTCATCGGGTAGGCGCGCCACTCGGTGGTGAAACTGGCGAGGCTGTGCGGGCCGAGGATGTTGTCGGCCAGCCGGTCGCCCACATTCACGCTGTCCCACACGCGCTTGTCGTGCTTCAGGTGCTGGATCTGCTCAATAAACGCGAGCTTGCGCTCTTCGATGTCGGCGAGTTGCTCTTCGGTCCACTCGGGGTCCTTCGGCTCGGAGAACAACTTCTTCTCCTTCGCCTCGCGCACCTGGTAGCGGATCGCAGTCGAGCGCTGCATCGCGACGCGTTCGCCCTTCTGGTTGATGTAGAGCGTGTCACCGCGCTGGAAACACGTCGGGCCCGCAAAGCTCGTGTTCGTGACCTTGTAGTCGTAGGGCATGCGATGGCACACGAGGTGGTCGCCGGGACGAATTCGGGGCCCGAAGAACCACCAGTCGTCGCCACCGAAGATCAGGTGCGAGTTCGGGATCTTGCCCACCTGCGCGGGAGAGCAGCCGTGGCTCGTGTCGGTCGCCACGGTGAAGCTCTGCGGCGCGACGATCTCGCCGAAGTGCGACTCGGCCGCCCACTTCTCGTCGTAGTGCAGCGGGTTCGGGTAGTGCATGGCCTGCACCCACCGACGAATGTCGTTGAGGGCGACGGGGTCCTTCAGCTCGCCGGGCTCCATGGGCACGCCCATGTACTGGTCGAGGTCAGATGCGTCGAGTTCGTCAGTCACGCGTTTTCCATTCGCTTCGTAACCAGCGCGACGAGCTCTTCGTCGCGCACCTTTGTGTCGCTTGCGGTCATCGGGATCTCCCCGTCGGCGAAGAACAAGACGCGCTTGGGCACCTTGTAAGACGCAACGCGTTCTTTGAGAAAGCCGCGGATGTCGTCTTCGGTCGCCGTGGCGCCGTCCTTCAGCGTGATGCAGGCGACGACCAATTCGTCGAGGCGGGCGTCGGGCACACCGACGATGCGCGCCAGCTTCACCGGCGCACACGCACGCAGTTCGACTTCGAGTTCGGCGGGCGACACGTTCGCGCCACCGGTCTTGATCATCTCGGTGCGCCGGCCCGTGAAGTGCACGAAATTTTCGGCGTCGACGTAGCCGGAGTCGCCGGTGTGAAAGAACCCGTCGGCGTCGAAGCACTCTTCCGGCGTCTTGCCGACGTAGTGCTTCATCAGCGTGGGCCCCTTGATGCACAACTCGTCGTCGGCGAGCTTCAGCTCATTGCCGGGCAGCAGGCGACCGGTGCTCGACTTCAACGCGTCGCGGCCGGCGTCGGCGGGATGGGCCACGAAGTACGCGCACGTTTCACTGAGGCCGTAACCGACCGGCAGCTGCCAGTTCGGGTCGCCGGTGACCTTCGGGTGGCGGGCGAAGGCGGACTTGCCGAACACCT
>JBEEFT010000142.1:0-3278 GCA_041166225.1 Actinomycetota bacterium
CCGAGCCGAGCGGGTGACGAGGGCTTCGTGCGACGGATCACACCCCCGAAAAATGTCCCCGATCGGCTTGGGCATCCCGGGGAACCTACCAACTAACATTCGTGTCAACTTTCGAGGGGGAAGTGATCGTGGACTTCGATCTGGGTGAAAAAGCTGACGCACTACGCACGCGTCTGCGCGCCCTGATCGCCGAACACATGCCCGAGGGTTTCCTCGGAGCGTTCACGTTCGACCCCAAGGACCTCGACGTCACCCAGGCGTTCTGCAAGACGCTGGCCGACCAGGGGCTCCTCACCGTCGCCTGGCCCACCGAGTTCGGGGGCGGCGGCGGATCGATGTGGGAACAGACCGTGGTGCGTGAGGAAATGTGGGCGCATCACGAGCCGCGCGGCGCGCAGTACATGGGCTTGAACTGGGTTGGTCCGGCGATCATGGCGTTCGGCACCGACGCCCAGAAGCAGCAGCACCTGTCGGCCATCGCGGCGGGTGACGTGATCTGGTGCCAAGGCTTCAGCGAACCCGACGCCGGGTCCGACCTCGCGTCGTTGAAGACGCGCGCCACCGAGGACGGCGACGGGTGGCGCATCAACGGCCAGAAGATCTGGACGAGTTACGCGGGCATGGCGCAGTGGTGCGTGCTGGCGGCGCGGGTCGGCGAAGGCGCGCGGCACGAGGGCATCACGATGTTCCTGCTGCCGATGGACACGCCGGGCATCACGGTGCGGCCGATCAAGTCGATGCTCGGCGCGCATCATTTGAACGAGGTGTTTTTCGACGACGCGTGGGCCGGTCCCGAATCGGTGCTGGGCGAGATCGGCGGCGGCTGGGCGGTGATCCGTCGCGCGCTCGCGCACGAACGCGTCGGCATCGCGCGCTACGCGCGATGCGAACGGTTGCTGTCGGCGCTCGGGGCCGAGCTAGCACCGGTGTGGGACAGCCTGCCTGCGTCGCTGCACGCGCAGTGGATGCGGGCGTTGATTCAGGTGCGCGTGGCGCGGCTACTGGCCTACCGCACGGTGCGGGCGCAGGAGACAGGCGAGCCGCCCGACGTGATGGCGAGTGCGGCTCGCATCGCGGTGACCCAGTGCGATCAGTCGGTGGCCGAGTTGTTGTTCCAAGCGATCGAAGACGAGTCGCTCGAGTCCGGGTTCAGTGCCCCGCTGCACGGCGCGATCGAAGACCATTGGCGTTACGCGCAGGCCGCGACCGTCGCGTCGGGCACGATCGAAGTGCAGCGCATGATCGTGAGCAAAGACCTGCTCGCGCAGACGGGTTCGCGATGAACCCGGTTCTGCCCGACGACGCGCTCGAGTTCGGCGCGACCGCCCGCAAGGCATTCACCGCGTTAGGCGGAGTCGACGCCGCTCGTGCGGCCGAGGAAGATCCGTCGCGCCGCAGCGGTGAAATTGCGTCGACGTTGGCTGCGCTCGGCCTCGATGAGATCGACCCGCGCGACGACACCGACATGCTCGCGGCCGCGGCCGCGCTGTGTGAAGAATCGGGCCGCGTCGTGCTCGCGTATCCCGTCGCCGGCGCGCTGCTCACGCGCGACGGCATGCCGTTCGCGGCGGTGCCCGACGACCGCGCCCGCGTCGATCACGGCGACGTGTTCGACCGCTGGACCGTCGCGACCAGCGACGGCACCACCCACACGGCGAACCGGGTACCGCTCGTGTCGCCAGGCGACACCAGCCGTCCCCAGTTCGGGAGGTTGGGGCCGTTCGTGCGGGACCTCGAGGTCGACGCGTCGACTGCGGCGGGCCTGTCGCACGAAAGCGGAATCGACGTGCGGTACTGGCTCACCCTCACGAGCTGGCTGATTCTCGGCGCCACCGATCGCGCCGTCGAGCTTGCCGTCGACCACGTCAACACCCGCATCCAGTTCGGCAAGCCGATCGCCACGTTCCAGGCCGTGCAGTTCATGCTCGCCGACGCGGCCGTCGCCGTGGCCGGCCTGCGTGAGCTCGCGCTGTTCACCACGTGGCGTCTTGCCACCGATCCCATCGAGGCCGCCAGCGACGTGTTGGCCCTGCGCCTCCACGCGGTCGACGTCGCCCGCGCCACGCTGCGTACGTGCCAGCAACTGCACGGCGCGTCGGGCGTGTGTGACGAGTACGACATCTCCGTCATCACCCGGCACATCCAACCTGCGTTGCGCTTGCCGTACGGCGCCGAGCGCACCGCGGCAGAAATGAACAACGCGGTGCAGTCCCTCGGCTTCGCCGGGCTGTTCCCGCACGGCGCGCACCAGTGACCCAGACCTGGCGCGGCCCGTCGCTTGACGACTGGCCTGGCATCGGCGCGCTCACGATGGGTGGCTTCCTCGAAGAAGTCGCCGACCGTTTCGGCGCGCACGAAGCGCTCGTCTTCGACGACCCGCTGCGCGACAACGCCACGATCCGGCTGAGCTATGCCGACGTGCTCGACTCCGCCACCGACGTCGCGAAAGCACTCTTGCAGCGCGGCGTCAAAGACGGTGATCGCGTGGCGATCGTGATGGGCAACCGCCCCGAGGCCGTCGCGGCTCTGTTCGGGGCGTGCATGGCCGGCGCCGTCGCGGTGCCGCTGAGCACGTTTGCCGCGCCGAAAGAAATCGCGTTCATGCTCGACAGCAGCGCGAGCACGATCGTGCTCACCCAAACCGAGATGCTCGGCCGTCACTACGGCGACGAACTTCGGGCGATGCACGGCGACGTCGTGGCAGTCGGTGACGAAACCTGGACCGATTTCATCGCGGCCGGCGCCGACGTGTGCGACCACGACGTCGACGACAAAGTATTCGTGACGTCACCCGACGACGACGCGCTGATCATCTACAGCAGCGGCACCACCAGCACCCCTAAGGGCATGCTGCACAGCCACCGCGCCCCCGCGCTGCAGTTCTGGGTGCAGAGCCAACTGTTCCGTCGCACGCCGACCACGCGCATGTGGACGGCGTTCCCACTCTTTTGGACCGCGGGGCTCAACACCGCGATGGGGTCGACCCTCGCCGCCGGAGCGACGTGGGTGATGCAGGAGAGTTTCGAACCGCACGCTGCGCTCGCGTTGATGGCCCGCGAACACGTCACCGAGCCCTACTGCCTGCCCCACCAGATCGCCGCGCTCGCCGAACTGCCCGAATGGTCGACGACCGACCTGTCGTCGCTCAAGCAGGTGTTCGGCAAGTCCGCCTTCGCCCGCCACCCGAAGGTCACCGGCGACCCGAACTGGCAGCTGCCGGTCGGTTACGGCCTCAGTGAAACGTGCGCGTACTTCGTGGCCCATCCCGCCGACGCCGG
>JBEEFT010000143.1:0-3334 GCA_041166225.1 Actinomycetota bacterium
GTTCGTCGGACGTACCAGTGCGTCGATGAGGCTGTTGACCGACTCAATCGGCGCCCGCCATCGTTCACCGAGGCCGCCCGCCTCAACGCGCTGCGCGAGTTTGCCTTCTCGCCCCACGACTCGACTCACGCGCGCGAGTTCTCCACTGAAGGATTGGTTGGAGACGATCACGTCGTTCAAGGCGTCGGCGGCTTTACCCGCGACGCCGGTCCAGTCGTGCGGCATGCGGACTGTGAGGTCTCCCTCGCGTAGCCGCGCGAGCACGCCGAGCAGCACCGCCGCGTCGATCGACTCGTCACCGAGGGCGCGTACAGCTTCAGGCATGGCTTCCTTCCGCAGAATTCAGCGACGCCGAATGACGCTGCTCTTTGCCTATCGGCAGCGATTCGCCACCCCTGAGCGATACGCCCTCACGCGGCAAGTTGGGCATTTACCCTGCGGACCCGACCGCCCCCGTCTGGACTATGACTCGCGACGTGGCCGAGGCGTCGGCGACCCACTGAGCGTCGGACGGCGTCCAGCGCATACCGCTGAATTGGACGCTCGTGACACGAAACTCCGATGAGTGACCGACCAGCCATAACGCAACCGTCCACCCGCGTGCGGGCGACACCGGGACGGCGAGCGACGGCGAGCCGAGCTCGGCAGCCACGGCGCTGGCCAATGGCGCGGGTGGAGGCGTTCGTGGCACGGACAGGCGGCAGGCCATCCCGGCCGGCACCTCACCGGTCAAGGCGGACGCCAACGCTCGTGCTTCGCCTTCGTGTTGCGCGTAACCATTCGGCAGCGCACTGCGTTGCACGCGCTGCGCGGCCACGGTGACTGGCAACGTCTGCCAACCGGGGACGCGCGCGAGCTGCTCGAAAAACGCGGTCGCAGCGTGACGTGGACTCAGGATCTGCGCCGGCGTGCCCCAGCCTTGCGAGGGGCGCTGTTGGAACAGGCCCAGGGAGTCGCGGTCGCCGTAGTCGAGGTTGTGCAACCGAGATTCGAGCAGCGCGGTAGCGAGCGCGATCGTGACGGCGTGGTTCGGTAGCCCGAGCCGTTTCCCGACGGCAGCGATCGTCGTCGCGTTTGCGGCTTGCGATAGGTCAAGGTCGTAGCCCTTAGATGCGGTGTTCGGCACCGGCACGACGTGACACGACGACGCGTCAACAACTTTCCGCATGACTCGCCGCGTAACAAAGACACCTGCGCCGGCGATAACGGCGAAGGCAAGCACTACGGACAAGACGCGACGGCGGGCGGACACTGCGATGGCATTAATTCTGGCCGACCTGGTCCTGGCCGCTATGCGAACGCTGTGCGCGGCGGTCCGTGCGCTTGGCACCGGTACCCTCGTGTAAGCAGCCCCGGACCCTGGCCGCGTGAAAGCAACGACGCGACCCAGGAGTCCCTATGTCAACGGCATCCGCCCCCGAACCGCTTGCCCAAGGGGTCTACTTGTATTGGCTGCCGTTGGGTGCCGGCGCGCGCGTGGTGCGGTTAAGCGGCCGGTTGTTCGAACGGGCTCTCGCGCTGATTCGTCACCGCGCGCCGCTCGACCTCTATCACTCTGCGTTAGAGGTCGTGACGGGCGCGGACCGGTTCGTCGTGGAGATGACGCCCGTGCCGCGGGGGAGCGGCATCGATCGCGGCGTCGTCGGCGGTGGCGCGGTGGGATCGCGTTGGCTCCGACCCTTTCGGATATTCCGCTACGAGCTTCACCGCTGGCGCAGCGGAGTGATCCCCGATCTCGGCTTCGCAATCGGCGGTGCTGTCGTTGTGTCGACCGACCCTTGTCTTGCCGCGCGCGTTCTCGACCTCGCTCCGTCGGTACCGACGCCGGTCTGGGGACGCGACGAATTGCGCGCCGGCGAGATGTGGAATTCGAACTCGGTCACGTCCTGGCTTCTGTCGCGCAGTGGCGCCGACATTTCGCGGCTCCACCCGCCCGCGAACGGACGGGCGCCGGGTTGGGACGGCGGTCTGGTTGTCGCTCGTCGCAACGGCGGCAGTCGTCCAACAGCAGACGCGCGACTCTAAGGACGTTCAGCGCCCGCGTTTGTCGCGTTTTCGGCTGTCGCGTGCGATTTCGCCCCCACACGCGGCAAAACCGCACGCGACAATGCAGATGCCCGCTACTGTCCGCGCCGGTCACCGTCACCACGGCGCTGGCATCCTGTCTGAAGGGACCAGCGTGAATACAAAACCGTTGTTCAAAGCAACTTTGGCCGCGGGTCTCGTTGCCGTTTTCGCTCTAGGAGGGTGCGGCAAAGCCAAGAACAACGACGCCGCATCTACCGTCACAACTGCAGGCTCGGAGACCACAGTGTCAACCTCAAAACCGCTTCCCGGAGCGGCACCCATCATCACCGAGAGCGCGAACAATTCGACGCAGAAGCTCGCTTACGCTCCGTCGTCGAGCCAGCAGGGCTCGCTTCGGATAAACCTGCAGACGGCAGGCGGCAGCGGTTACACGTGGAAAATCACGAAGCGACCCGACGCCAAGGTCGTAGAGGCCGGAACACCGGTCCAGACGCCGACCAGCCCGAGGCCCACGAGCGCTGACGGAAGCCCGCTCGTGGGCACGCCGGAAACGGTGTCGACGCTGCTGACGGCGACAGGCGTCGGGACGACGACTATCGAGTTGAGTCACATCGGTCCCTCGGGGGGCGCGCCCGATCAGACGTTCAAGATCACCATCGTCGTCAGTTAGTTTTCGAGGGCCCCGAGGACGCGGTTGGCCACGACGAGGTGCTGATCTGGGAAATGCACACGTCGGCGGATGGGTAAGGCACACGGCATGCCACTGCTGCAAGTAATCGTCGCCAGCACCCGCCCGGGCCGCGTCGGCCGATCCGTGGGGGACTGGTTTGCCTCCGAGGCAAACACTCACGGCGCGTTCGACGTCGAGGTTGTCGACCTCGCCGAGGTCAACCTGCCGTTTCTGGATGAGGCCAAGCACCCGCGTTTCGCCGACTACGCCCACGACCACACGATTCGTTGGAGTGAGACGATCGGCCGCGGCGACGCGTACGCGTTCGTCATGCCTGAGTACAACCACGGCTACACCGCGCCGTTGAAGAACGCCGTCGACTTCTTGTGGAACGAGTGGAACGACAAGCCGGCGATCCTCGTCGGATACGGCGGCGTGTCCGGCGGGATGCGCGCGATGCAGAGCTTCAAGCCGGTCCTCGAAGCCATTCGTGTACATCTCGCGGGCGAAGTCCCCATCCCGTTCGTGCACCACCACGTCAACGAAGGTGTCTTTCAGCCGCCTTCGCCCGTAGCCGACGGCGCGCGGGCCGCGCTCCACGCCGCCGCGCGGCTGCAGCAGGCCCTGGAGTCGCTT
>JBEEFT010000144.1:0-4901 GCA_041166225.1 Actinomycetota bacterium
GTTCGTGATCGCGGCGATGGAGGGCGACCGGGTGGCCGCGATCACGCCCTGGTACGGCGCGCCGCTGGGTGACGACGCGCCCGACATGTCTGGCCTCACCGCCGCGGTGCGCGGCCATTTCGCGGCCGACGACGGGTTCTTCGCCGCCGACGCGGTGCGGGTCTTCGAGACGAAGTTGAAGGACATGGGCAAGAACGTGTCGTTCGTGTTCCACGAAGGAACCGGCCACGCGTTCGGCAACGAGGAGA
This sequence comes from Actinomycetota bacterium, assembly GCA_041166225.1. Taxonomy (GTDB): domain Bacteria; phylum Actinomycetota; class Acidimicrobiia; order Acidimicrobiales; family JACCXE01; genus JACCXE01. Next base: position 249 of record JBEEFT010000144.1, read on the forward strand.
ACGGCTTGGGCACCTACGACGCCGACGCCAAAGCGGCGGCGTGGTCGGACTCGATCGCTTTTCTGAAGTCGCAGCTCTCCGCGTAAGGTTTTCGTATGTCCGAGCGCTCACGCGATCTGCCCCGTCGTAGTTGTCTGTCGGTCCCCGGCTCCAGCGAAAAGTTCCTGGCCAAGGGCCCGACAATCCCCGCCGACATGACGTTCCTCGATCTCGAAGACGCGGTCTCGCCGCTCGAAAAGGTCGACGCGCGGGCCAAGGTGGTCGACGCCATCAAGAACCTCGACTGGGGCGACCGGGTGCTCTGCGTGCGCGTTAACGCGTGGGACACCGAGTGGACCTACGGCGACGTCATCGAGGTGGTCGGCAACGCCGGCACCCGTCTCGACGAGATCATGCTGCCCAAGGTCAACACCGCGGCCGAGGTCGTCGCCCTCGATCTCCTGCTGACGCAGGTCGAGAAAAACAGCGGCCTGCCCATCGGTCACATCGGAATCGAGGCGCAGATCGAAACGGCGCGCGGCCTGATCAACGTCGAAGAGATCTGCGCCGCGTCGCCCCGGCTCGAAACGATCATCCTCGGCCCGGTCGACTTCTCGGCGTCAATGGAGATGCCCAGCCTCGCCGGCGGTCTGCAGATCCCCGAGTACCCGGGCGACTACTTCCACTACGTGTTCATGAAGATCCTCATGGCGGGCCGAGCCAACAACCTGCAGGTGATCGACGGGCCGTATGTCAAAGTGCGCGACAACGACGGGTTCCGCGATTACTGCACCCGCACGCAGATCCTCGGCTTCGACGGCAAGTGGGCTCTGCACCCCGATCAGGTCGGCATCCTCAACGAGCTGTTCTCGAGCACGCAGGAACAGTTCGACAAGGCGTGTGACGTGCTCGACGCCTACGAGCAAGCCACAACGACCGGCGACCGCAAGGGCGCGGTGATGTTCGGCGACGAGATGATCGACGAGGCGAGCCGAAAGGTCGCCGTGAAGATCAGGATGCGCGGCGAGCGCGCCGGCCTGAAACGCACTTCGAGCTAATCGTGAGCCGGCTGGAGCGGTTGGCGCCTCTCGCGGGACCGATCGCCATGGCCGCATTCGTGGCAGAAGCCGTTCTCTCCGGCGATACGCCGAAAGCGGACGCGCCCGCGGGCGAAGTGGTCGCGTTCTGGCGCGCCAACACCACGAAACAGGAAGTTGCGGCCGCGCTGTTCTCCGTCGCCGCTGTGGCGATCGTGTTGTTCGGGTCGCGGCTACGGCGGCAACTGCGGAGTGACGGTGCGACCGTTGCATTCGGCGGGACGATCCTGATCGCAATCGGGTTGTCGCTGTACGCGAGCTTCGGTTTGGCCGCCGCCCACGTCGCCCGGAGCGCCCCGGCGACGACGCTGCAAACAATGAACGTGCTCACTAGAGACGACATGTACATCCCGCTGGCCGTGGGCGCCGCGCTGCTGTTGCTCGGAACTGCGTCCAGCGTTCGTGCCAGTGACCTGCCGCGTTGGTTTGGTGGGATCTCGGTCGTACTCGCGGGTGTCGCATGCGCGGCGGTGGTGCTGGGACCGATCGCCGATGGGTTTGGGTTCTTGGGCTTCTTGACGTTGGTGCCTTGGATCCCCATGCTCAGCGTCGTCGTCTACCGCCGGAGCGAGGCGGCGCCGAGCTAACCGCGAAGCGCAGAGGCGCTTGCAATAACTGAATCATTCATTCATTATTGACCGCATGGCGCGCGCGGCGGCACCCGAACGGGTCGGTGAGATTGTCGACGCCGCGCTAACCGTGTTCGGCCAGGCCGGCTTCGTGCGGGCGCAGATGTCGGATGTCGCGGCGGCCGCGGGCGTATCGGTTGGGACGCTTTACAACTACGTCGAGAACAAGGACGCACTGCTGCTGCTGTGCGCGGCCTACGCCTTCGACCCCGACGCCGCTATAGCCGGCGAGCGACCGCTGAAAGTCGGGTCACGCAAGGCGTTTCTTGCAAACCTGCAACGCCACATATCGGCGCTCGCGCAACTGCCGTCACTCGACGCCGCCCTGGCTCGTCGTGGCGCGCCCGCAAACGTGGCCGCGGAGTGGGCCGGCATCGTCGGCGAATTGTTCGACCTGATCGCCGGCACGCGGCGCGGCATGGACGCGCTCGAACGCTCCGCCCGCGACGTGCCGGATCTCGCGGCGCTGTTCTACGGCGACGTGCGCTCGGCGTTGCTCGACCGCATGGCCGCCTACTTAAGCCGAAGGGCGAAGTCCAGGAAGATTGCGCTCGCGTCGGACGCCACGGTCGCGGCGCGACTGGCGGTGGAGTCGATCACGTGGATGGCCCGCCACCGCCACGGTGACCCCGACGGCGGGACGATGGGCGCGGCCACCGCGCGCGCCACCACCGTCGAACTACTGACGCGTGCGATCTGTGGGCACTCGGCATGACCACCACCCGCCGCGCCGATATCGACAATCTGCGATCCGCCGCGACGTACCTGCTCGTCGCGTTCCACACGGCCAAGGTCTACGACTATTCGCCCTTCTACCACCTCAAAAATTCCGCCAGCTTCCAGGGTTTCGACGTGTTCACCGGGTTCGTCCACCAGTGGCACATGCCGCTGTTCTTCGTACTCGCGGGGTGGTCGATGGCGGCCGCGCTACAGGCTCGCGATGGCACCGAGATCCGAGCCGAGCGTCGTCAGCGGCTGCTCGTCCCGCTCATTGTGTGGTCCGTGGTCGCGTGCCCGTGGATCGCGTGGATCGAAGCGAGTCATATCCATCACGTCCACCAGACGTTCTGGCACTTCCTGCCGTCGTTCTTCGGGCCGCGGTTCACCTGGTCGCAGTTGTGGTTCCTCGCGTACCTCTTCACGTTCTCGTTGCTCTACCTGAAGCGCTTCGAGCGGCTCACCCGCGGTGCCGACCGCGACTTCACGGACCGTGACCTGCGCCGGTTTGTGTTGGTGATGATCGGTATCCAGGTCGGTTTGCGGTGGGCGTGGCCCGGCTTTCAGAACCTCGTGTGGGACTGGGCCAACTTCGCCTACTACTCGATGTTTTTCATCGCCGGCTTCTACTGGGGCCGGTTCCCCGGCGTCGCCGAACTCGTCGACCGTCGTCGCAACACGATGGGGTGGATCGGGCTCGCCGCGTCCGCGGCGATGCTTCCGTTCTGGCTGCGCCTCGTGGTGGTCGAAGACTTCGGCGACTGGCGCGGCTACCTCGCGTACAACGTGTTGTCGGCGCTGGCCGGCGTCGGCCTCGTGATTGCGATCCTCGGTTGGGCGAGGCGCCACTTCGCCGGCGAGGGTCCGTTGCCCCGCTGGACGAGGGCCAATGCGTACGGCGTCTACCTGCTGCACCAGATTTGCGTCGTCGCCGCGGCCACTGCGGTGGTGCGCACGACGTGGCCGATCGCGGTGAAGTTCACCGTGACGCTCGTTGCGGCGACCGCGGCGACGGTCGCGCTGAACGAGGTGTTGCGGCGGTGGAAGTGGTTGGCGCCCGCCTTCGGCGAACGAGCTAGCTCTTCGAGGCTTGGAAGATCGCCTCGATGGCGGCGTCGAGCGCCCGGTCGAACTCCTCGTCGGACTGCTGTGCCGTGAGACCCTCGGTGAGCGCACGCGAGAACGACGCGATCACGCCCGGGTTCGCGCTGAGCTTCTTGCACGCCTCTTCACGGTTGTAGCCGCCCGATAGCGCCACGACCCGCAGCACCTTCGGGTGGTTGACGAGATCGCTGTAGAACCCGTCTTCGTCGGGCAGCGTGAGCTTGAACATCACCGGCTGGTCGCTGCTGACGTCGTCGAGCCCGGCGAGCAACGCCGCCTTCAGCTGCGCTTCGGCTTGCGCCTTGTTCGGGGCCTTGATGTTGACCTCGGGTTCGAGGATCGGCACCAGGCCGTGGCTCGACACCTGCTTGCCCACTTCGAACTGCTGCGCCGCGATCGCGTTGACACCCGCTTCGTTCGCGTCGTTGATCACAGAACGCTCTTTGGTGCCGAAGATGCCCTTGCCGACGGCGCGGTCGAGCAGCGCATCGAGGTCGGGCATCGGCTTCATCAGCTGCACATTGTCGGCTTCGTCGGCCAAGCCCTTGTCGATCTTCAGGAACGGCACGACGTTCTTCTTCGACCACAGGTACTCGGCCGTGTCCATGCCCGCGACCTGGCGGTCCATGGTCATCTCGAACAGGATCGCTCCGAGGACGCGGTCGCCGGTGAACGACGGGCTCTCGATGATCCGGCTGCGCATGGCGTGAATCACGTCGAACATCTCGGCCTCGCCGTTGTATTCGCTCTCCTCGACGCCGTAGAGCTTGAGCGCCTTGGGCGTCGAACCACCGCTCTGGTCGAGGGCGGCAATGAAGCCATGGCCGGTGCGGACCTTTTCGAGCTGTTCTGCGTTCATAGTGGTCCTTTCTTAGCGCGCACGCAGCGGGCTTTTTAGCGTCCGCGCACGTGGCGCATCGTCCTACCGATGTCGAGCAGGTGATGGTCGACTTCGTGCTGCACGTTTCTTGCCATCCAGTCGAGCGTGAAGACCACCTCACCGCGGGTGCCGAACCGTTGCCAACCGTCGGCCGGCACCGCGTTCAGCGCGGCGACGAGTTCGCCAGCAATGGCGTCGAGTTCGCCGGCAACGACCGCGGGATCTTGCCCGTTGTAGTTGCGTTCCA
>JBEEFT010000145.1:0-6740 GCA_041166225.1 Actinomycetota bacterium
CCCCCCCACGACTCGACCACGAGCGTGTCGCAGCACACCGATCTAACCGGCGCCCCGCTCGCGATCGTCGACCAAAGCTCCGATGTAGCCCACACAGGCGTCGCCGCAGCGGAAAGCGGCTTGAACGGTGCGGCGGGCAACACGTCCGACAGCACCCTCGCTTCCGCGCAAGACGCCAGCGTCGGCACCACCGGAGGATCCACAGATGCATCCGCCACAGGCGGCGCCGGTACCACGGTGTCCATTGGTGGTCCTGCAGTTGGCGGCACCGCCGCGGCAACCGCCGCCGCCGGCGCAGGCACAGGCGGCCGCGGCGGCAACGGCGGTGCGGGCGGACGCGGCGCTGGTGGCGTCGGCGGCGCCGGGCTGGCGACCAGTACGGCGATGGGCGGTACTGGTGGCGCCGGCGGCAACGCCGTCGCAGCGGTTACCGGCACCGCAACCGGCGGCAACGGTGGTCCCGGCGGCACTAGCGGCACCCCGCAGGTTGTCCAGGCTCCGGGGGGCTCAGGAGTCGGTGGTCCCGCGGGCGCTGGCGGCGCCGGTGGCGCCGGTTTCGGCGGTTTCGCAGACACCAACGCTACGGGCGGCGCCGGCACGGGTGGCGCAGCCACGAGCAACAGCACCGGTGGCCCCGCGAACGCAGCGTCGACCGCGGGCGACGCGTCCATCGCCGGTGACGACCTCGTGCAGAGCAACACGGCCACGACGTCGGCATCTTCGGATGGCACTGCCGATATCGACACGGGTGCCGCGACCGCGAGCGGCAACCAGTCCCACACGCACGTGGCGCAAGATGCGACGGGTGGCGACAACGTGTCACTGCTCGACCAGAGCGCAGATTCGGCAGACTTGGGAGGTGCCGTCGCCGACAGCGGCAACAACACCGCAGTCGGGAACGATGATTCGTCCACCTCCGCGTCGGCAGCCCAAGTCGCGCACGCTGATTTGTTCGGCGGAGCCGCTACGACTACCGCTGATGGGGGCGACACTGTCTCCGTCAGCCTGGCCGGCAACGGCACGGGCGTTAACGCCAGCGAGACGGCCACGGGCGGTGCCGGCGCCGGTGGCGCTGGTGGCACCGGTGGCGCCGGCGGCGCCGCTGCCGCGGGTGCAGCCGGTCTTGCCAGCGAGAGCTTCACCCTGGGTCCGGCACCTGGCGGTGCGGGAGGCACGGCCACAGGCACCACTGCAACCCCCGGTACTAACGGCGCGCCCGGCACGCTGAGCACCATCCCGTTGTTTATCCCGGCAACCGCGGCGGTTGCGACCGGCGGCGCCGGTGGCGGAGGTGGAGCAGGTGGCGCTGGCTTTGGGGGTTTGGTAACGCCGAGCGCGACCGGAGGCGCGGGCACCGGCGGCAACGCTATTCCGACAGCGGTCGGCGGCAACGGTGCGGCGAGCACAACCGGCGGCGACGCCACGCTGAGCCTCACCGGACGCATGGTGTCGGCCAACTCCAAGTCCGTCACCACCGACTCGGCGGGCGACGCCGACATCACGACGGGCGCGGCTACCGCGACCGGCAACACCAGTGACGTCGACACCACGCAAGCCGATCCCGGCGCCGGGGTTCACATCGTGAACCAGAGCGTCACCGCTTCGGCATCGGGCGTAGGCATGGCTTCTAGCGGCGTCAACACCGCGGTAGGCAACACGTCGGACAACACGGCCACGGTCGACCAAGTTGCCGGCCCGGACGCAGAAGACGGAGCACCCGCGGCCTTCGCCACCGGTGGAAGCGCGCTCGCCGTCGGATTTGCGGGGACGGGCACCGGGGGGTCGCCCGTCGGATCTGCAGTCGTTGGTTTGTCCACCGGAGGCCTCGGCGGTGCCGGCGGCCCCGGCGGTGTCGCCACCCTGCCCGGCGGCGCACTGGGCACACCGGGTGCACCTGGCGCACCGGGTACACCCGGCGTGGCGGCTCCGGGCATTGTCACAGTGCCTACGACCACTGTGGGTACTGCGACAGCCGGCACGGTCACGGGCTCCACGACCGTCGGCACCGCTGTCGAGAACGAGACGCCGGGCACGGTGACGATCACCGCCACCGACGCCATCGCCGTCAACAACTAACCGACACGAACACGCCCCCGATCCGGGGGCGTGTTCGCGTCGGTCGGCATGGATTGCTAGTGCCATTGTCGTTTTCGGAGAACTGCATTATCGTCTTCTAAGTGGCTCTGCTTCCCGGAAGTGCGCAGCCCAGCGCCGTCCGTGATCACAGCTTTCACCCGCTCGAGGTCGTGCGAGTGGTCAACGAAACAGCCGACGCCAGGTCGTTCGTGCTGGGCGTGCCGGCCGAGCTTCACGACTTGTTCGCGTACGAGGCGGGGCAGTTCTGCACGTTCCGCGTCGTGGTCGACGGCGAGACGCTTCTGCGGTCGTATTCGATGTCGTCGTCTCCTGCGCTTAACGAGCCGCTGACGGTCACGGTGAAACGGGTGCCGGGCGGCGCCGTGTCGAACTGGATGCTCGACAACTTGCGGGCTGGGTCGGTGGTCGACGCCACGCGGCCCGCGGGCGTGTTCTGCCTGTCGAGCGCGCTCGGGCGCGGTGAGATCGTGGCGTTCTGTGGCGGCAGCGGCGTCACGCCGATCGTGTCGATCGCGAAGTCGGCGTTGGCCACGACCGATCGAAGCGTGCGCGTGCTGTACGCGAACCGAGACCGTGACTCGGTCATCCTCGCCAGCGAGTTCGCGCGCCTACGCGACCGCTTCGGTGCGCGCGTCTCGCTCACGACGCGCTTCGACACCGAAGCCGGCTTTGTCGACGCCGCCGCGGTAGGCGCCGTGGCCGAAGGCGCGTCCGACCCGGACTACTTCGTTTGTGGGCCCGGTCCGTTCATGGACATCGTGGAGAGTGCGTTGCTGGACTGTGGCGTCGCGTCGGCGCGAGTTCACATCGAACGGTTCACGCCGTCGACACCGGTGGCGCCGCCCAGCTTCAGTGAGCCCGACGACAGCGAACCTGCCGACGCGCACGTCACCATCACCCTCGGCGGCAAGACAAAGAGCACCACTCACCGCCGGGGCACGACGATCTTGCAAACGGCGCGGCAGATGGGGCTGGCACCGCCCTTCTCGTGCGAGTCGGGTAGTTGCGCCACGTGCATGGCGCGGCTGGTCGAGGGCGCCGTGTCGATGTTCGTCAACAACGCGCTCACCGACGACGAGGTGCGCGAAGGCTGGATCCTCACGTGCCAGTCCGTGCCCACGTCGCCGACCGTCAACGTCGTCTACGAGCAGTAGGAGAAAAGTGGATCAGGAATTGATGGCCGACGTCATCGAGATCGAGCAGTTGCTCGCTCGCTACGCGGTCGGGATGACGCGCGACGACGTCGAGGCGGTGGTCGAGGTGTTCACCCCCGACGGCACGTACAGCGCGTTCGGCGACACGTACGCGCTCGCCGACTTTCCGCGCCTGGTTGCCGCCGCGCCCAAGGGATTGTTCATGACCGGCACGCCATCGCTCGAGCTTCACGGTGACACGGGCACCGGGATGCAGACGCTGTGCTTCGTCGACCAGACAAACCACAACATGCGCATCGGCTGGTACACCGACACCTACGTGCGCACCGAAAACGGCTGGCGGCTCAAGACGAGAGCGATGACCTTTCAGCGCCGCAGCGGTGCGGCCGACTCGGGTAAGCCGCACGACCCAACGCGGCCTGAGCCGTCGGCGGGGTAGCAGGTGGACCTCGACGAGTTCCGTCGCACCCTCGACCGTTGGCTCGATGACAACGCCGACGAACTGGCGCCCAGCCATCGCGGCGCGGGCACGCTCGACGAGCACATGGCGCAGCTGTCGAAGGTAAAGCGGCTTGCGTACGACGCGGGCTGGATGCGATGGGGCTGGCCCGAACGCGTCGGTGGCCTCGGCGGCTCGGCGCTGTTGCGCGGTTACCTCGGCGAAGCGCTCACCACGCGTGACCTGGTCGAGCCTGGGCTGTACTCGATGACCGAAGTGCTGGCGCCGACGATGATCGACTTCGCGCCCGCCGCGTTGGCGGCCGAGATGGTGCCCCGATTGTTGCGGGGCGACGAGACGTGGTGCCAGGGTTTCTCCGAACCGGGCACGGGCAGCAACCTCGCCGCGCTCACGTGTCGGGCCACGCTGATCGAGGGACGGCCGCCGTGGGGCGAGCGAAGCGAGGGGCCCCACGTTGCGGAGGAGGGTGGGCCTGCGGGGCGCTCACCCGGGGAAAAATATTGGGTGGTGTCGGGCCAAAAGGTGTGGACGAGCCTGGCCCAGTACGCGCAGCGTTGTGTGCTGTTGACGCGCACGAGCACGGTGGAGTCGGCCCACCGCGGCATCACTGCGCTTTTCGTCGACATGGACACGCCCGGGATCACGGTGCGGCCGCTCGAGACGATGCACGGTGTCGCCGAGTTCAGCGAGGTGTTCTTCGACGACGTGGCCGTGCCGTTCGAGCGCACGCTCGGCGGCGAGGGCCAAGGCTGGTCCGTCGCCATGGACCTGCTGCCTTACGAGCGCAGTACCGCGTTGTGGCATCGCGGCGCGTTCCTGCACCACCGCCTCGACCAACTCGTGGCACACGTGGCACAAGGCGCGGTCGACCCGTCGCGACTGGGCGAGGTGGTGCAGCAGGTGATCGCGTTCCGGGCCCGGTCGCGGGCCACGCAATATCGCCTGCACGCGGGGGAGCGACTGGGAGCCGAGACGTCGATCGACAAGATCCTGTTGGCCACCGCCGAACAGGCGTTGTTCGACCTCGCCCTCGACGGGCTCAGCGAAGAAATCGTTTTGGGTGACGACGATGGCGCCGAACACTGGCGTTCGGAGTTCCTCTATTCGCGCGCGGCCACGATCTACGGCGGTAGCGCCGAGATCCAGCGCAACATCGTGGCTCGCCGTCTGTTGGATCTTGGGCCCGACCGGTAGCGCGGAATAGTTCGACGTCGTAGTATCGCGATTCGTGGTCGACATTCACGCGACGAACTACTTCCGCGACAAGGACGTACAGAACGACCCGTACGCGTATTACGACGCGCTGCGGTCGACGTCGCCGGTGTGGCAGGAACCGCACTACGGCGTGTTCATGGTGACGGGCCACGACGAAGCGCTGGCCGTGTACCACGACACCGGTTCGTTCTCGTCGTGCAACACCGTGGCCGGGCCGTTCGTGCCGTTCCCGGTTCCGTTCGAGGGTGACGACGTGACCGACACGATCGACGCGTACCGCGACACGTTGCCGTTCAGCGACCAGTTGCCGTCGTTCGATCCACCCGTGCACACCGCCCACCGCGCGCTGATGATGCGCCTGCTCACGCCGGCGCGCTTGCGCGAGAACGAAGAGTTCATGTGGCGTTTCGCCGATCGACTCGTCGACCCGTTGTTGGCCCAGGGACGCGTCGAGTTCATCCGCGAGTTCGCGGCGCCCTACACGCTGCTCGTGGTCGCCGACCTCGAAGGCGTGCCCGAGAGCGACCACGCGTTCTTCGCCGAGAAGCTCACGCAGCTACCCGGCCAACTGGCGCACAAGCCGCTCGAGTTCCTCTACGAACAGTTCTCCGTTTACATCGAAGATCGGCGGACCGACCCGCGCGACGACATCATGACGGCGATGGCCACGGCCACGTTCCCCGACGGAACCACGCCAACGGTGAAAGACGTCGCGCTGCTCGCGGCGAACCTGTTCACCGGTGGACAGGAGACGACGGTGCGATTGTTGTCGTTCGCGTTGCGCATCCTCGCCGAGGACGCAGAACTGCAGCGGGCGCTGCGCGCCAACCGCGACCTGATCCCGAACTTCGTCGAGGAAACGCTGCGGTTCGAGAGCCCACTGCGAGCGCAGTTCCGCATGGCTCGCACGCGCACGAACGTGGCGGGCGTCGACATCCCCGCCGGCTCGTCGATGCTGCTGCTGCCCGGCGCCGCGAACCGCGACCCGCGCAAATTCGAGAACCCGGCCACGTTCGACGCGGCGCGTGACAACGCGAAGTACCACGTCGCGTTCGGTCACGGCATCCATCACTGTGCGGGAGCGCACCTGGCCCGGGCCGAAGCGCGCGTCACCATCAACCTCCTCTTCGACCGCACCAGTGACATCCGCATCGACGAGTCCGAACACGGCCCGGTCGGTGCGCGTCAGTGGAAGTACCTACCGACGTACTTTTTGCGCGGCCTGTCGAACCTGCACGTCGAGTTCGAGCAGTGACGCACTGGGACGCCACGGTCGACTTCGTCGTCGCGGGGTCGGGCGGCGGCGGCATGGTCGCCGCGCTGGCCGGCGCCGACGCCGGCGCTGACGTGCTGGTGCTCGAGAAGCAAGCGCTGATCGGCGGCTCGACGTGCATGTCGGGCGGGATCTTCTGGGTTCCGAACAACCCGCTGATGAAGGCCGACGGCGTGCCCGACTCATATGAGGACGCGATGGCGCACTTCGACACCGTCGTCGGCGACGTCGGGTCGTGCTCGTCGTACGAGCGGCGCCACGCCTTCCTCGTGGAGGGCCCGGAGATGACTGCGTTCCTGGTCCGCCAAGGTGTGCGTCTCGCGACCTGCCCCGGTTACAGCGACTACTACTCGAATCTCAAAGGCGGCTCCGACGTCGGCCGCGGCCTCGAGCCCGTGCCCTGGAACGGCAAGCAGCTGGGGGAGTGGCTGCCGAAGCTGCAGCCCGGTCTGGCGCAGAGCCTCGGTATGGCCGTGATGACAAACGAGGCGCGGTCACTGTCGAACTACAACCGCAGTGCGCACAGCTTCGCGATCGCGGC
>JBEEFT010000146.1:0-5030 GCA_041166225.1 Actinomycetota bacterium
CCGGCAAAGGTCGATGTCTTCGCCGTACAGGAAGTAGCGCTCGTCGAACCCGCCGACCGCATCGAACGCGGCGCGGCGTACGACTACCGCTGTCGCCGCCAAGCTGTCTGTAAGCGTGTCGACCGAGGGCGCGCGGTCTACAGAGTCGGTGAGCCCGGGTATCCGCCGCGCCGCGGCCCGCACGAGCGGCGACTGCATCGCTCGGCGCGCGCCCACGGCGCGGCCGACGAGATGCACCGCTCCGAGCGGCCGGCCGTGGCTGCGCTCGAGCGCACCCGTAGTGCGGTTGACGATCACGCCTTGAACGGCTGCAACCGAGGGTTGCGCGTCCAAGCGGCGGACCCCGCTGGCGATCGCGTCGGGCTCCACAAGGGCGTCCGGGTTCAAGAGGAGCACGTAGGGCGCGTCTGTCAAGGCCACGCCCGCGTTCTGGCCCGAGCCGAATCCGCTGTTGACGTGTTCGATAGCGATGGCGCCCATCTGACGCGCCAGAACCGCGCTCGCCCCGTCGCCGTTGTCGACGACGACGACCTTTCCGACGTTCGGGATCGCGAACGCGCGCTCCAAGCAGGCACCGATCACCGACTCACTGCGGAACGCCACGACCACGACGTCGACAGCCGCGCTCACAGCACCGCCTCGGCCCTGCGGGCGACTGCGCGCCGATGCCGGAAGTGCGTGAGGACGGCGCGGGCGTGGCGTCGCCCGCCCGCAGACAACAGTTTCTTATGTCGCCGCCGCGGCGGATGGTCGCAAACGGCGGCCACCAATTGCACGACTTGCCACCCCGCGTCTTTGAGTCGCAGGCAGAAGTCGACGTCCTCGGGACCGTAGAAATAGGTCTCGTCGAGTCCACCCACCGCATCGAAGGCGGCGCGCCGGAACATCTGGCACGCGCCGATCGCGAAGTCGACGGGTCGTGACGCGGCGCCCGGTACGAGCGGAGTCGCGCCGTAGGCCGCGGTCAAGTTCAGGCCTCGCGCGACTTTGCGCGCCAGCGTCGGGGCGCGCCCCGCACTGGCTTCCGACGGCTGACCCGTGAACGACGGCGCCACAAGCCCCACCGCCGGATCATCAAACGCGACGAGCATCGCCGCAACGGCGCCCGGATGCAGGCGCGCATCGCTGTCGAGGAACATCACAAACGGCGCGTCGCCGGTTACGGCGCCCTGGTTGCGCGCGGCGGCGACGCCGCGGTTGTGCTCGTTGCGGATCAGCCTGACGCGCTCGTGGGCGCCAACCTCAGCGGCCGGCTCGGAACCGTTGTCCACCACGATGACCCGTACGCCGTCGATCTGGCCCGCGAGGGCGGACTCGACTGCGGTGTGCAGGCACGCACCGTCGTTCCACGTCAGGACGATGACGTCGACGAGCGGTTTCATCGCCCGGTGCGGCCGAGCACACCGCGAACGGTGCGCACGACGATGCAGGCGTCAAGCCACAGACTTTGGTGGCGCAGGTAGAAGAATTCGTACTGCAGCTTCTCCATGGCGTCGAGGTGCGACGCGCCATACGGATACTTCACCTGGGCCCAACCCGTTAGCCCGGGCCGCACCGCATGGCGCAGGGCGTAGAACGGGATCTTCTCGACGAGGTCTTCGACATAATGCGGCTGTTCGGGGCGAGGCCCGACGAATGACAGGTCGCCGCGCAGGATGTTGATCAGCTGTGGCAGTTCGTCGACATGCGTGCGGCGCAGCCACTTGCCGACCGGGGTGATCCGAGGATCGTCCTCCTGCGTCCACTGCGCGTTCGGGGCCGCCGAGGGCAGCATCGTGCGGAACTTGAGGATCTGAAAGGTCGATCCGTTCTTACCGATGCGGGGCTGCGCGAAGAACAGCGGCCCGCGGTTCCCGACGCGGTTCACGAGCCATGCGGCGGGAACGGCGGCGACGAGCACCGGCAGCGCGCACAACGCCACGACGACGTCGAGCAACCGCTTGATGCGGCCATACATCCCGCTGTGCAGTTCGCGGATGTCGAAGAGCAGCGCTGAACGCTGAAGCTCGCCGAGCGGAAGCTTGCCCAGCCATTCGTCGTAGAAGCCGGACAGCGTCCGCACCCGCACGCCAAGGAAGTGAAGTTCGGCGGCTTGGGCCACGACCTCGTCGTCGGCTTGGGCTGCGTTCGACAACACCACCACGGTGGTGCGCGCCCCGCGGGCCGTTTCGACGAGCGCTTTGGCGTGAGCACCGTCGCCGCGCGCGGCGTCGACCGTGAGTGAACGAACGACGCTGGCGGGACGCTCGGGGGCGCGCCGCAGGTCTTCTATGAGCGCCAGTGTGTCGTCGTCGGACCCCACGGCTAGCACTCGCTCGCGCTCGGTGCGTTTCTCCTGACCGCCCGTCGCGACAAGCGCAATTGCGGCGTAGGCGGGCGCAAGCACAGCGGCCGAAGCGAAAACGACGAAGCGCGGGAGGTGGGCGGCGCCATCAGCGACTTGCAATAGCGAGATCGTGCCCGCAGCACCGAAGGTTGCGACTAGCGACGCAGGAAGCGCGCTGCGGCTGCCACGTATACCGGCCTGGTCGGGCAGGCCGGCGGCGTAGGCGCACAGGCACAGCACGCCCACAAATGCGGCGAGCCAGGGCAGGCGCCCGGTCTCGGTGATGTCGTAGTGCCCGACCCGAGCCGCGTGCAGCTTGCTGAAGCCGATCACGACGGCAGCCGTGATCACGTACAGCATCCATCTCAAGGCGCGGGCCACACCGGCCTATCGGCATAAAGCGGGGACAGCTTGAGGTAGTCGCCGCCTTTGTCGTATTTATCCGACAGACACCGTTGCGGTACGCCAGCCGAAGCCCGGAATCTGCTCGCCGCGCCCGTGCCATCCCGTCGGAGCGCGGTCGTCGGGGAACACGACGACCGCACGATGAACGCCGGCGGCCGGGAGTTGTTTGAGCACGGCGTCGACCTCGTCGGGCGGAACCAAGAGCCACTGTCGATCGGGGTAATGGGCCCAGTCGAGGCGAGGCAGGAGGCTGGCGGTCGTGATGCCAATGGCGTCGCGCGGCACGTGGATGCGCGCGAGAAGCGCACCGGTGCTTCGGTGCGTGTCTCGTATCTCCAGCACCCCGAGCAGCGTTAGCGCGACGGACGCTGCGGCGACGCTCGCGAGAACCGCGCGCGGCAGCGATCGCAGGCCGACGATCGCGAGAGGTATGGCCACTGGCAGTGCGAGCGCGAAATACCGCCCACCCCACTCGAGGCCGCCGCCGTTCTGATATTGCGTGGCGAGCACCGCAACTGCGAACAACGCGAGCAGCAGCCAGTGAAAACGCTCAGCAGCGTCTCGTCGTCGTGCGACAAGCGCGGCCCAACCGCCCACCCAGAGCAGCGGGCACGCCATGAGCAGGCCGGGGACAGTGTCGAGGGGCGCCATCAGTACCCGCGCAGCGACCAGGGTCGCGCTGGCTGCGGCAACCAAGCCAGCGCGAGGCGAATGCCGGGCGGCGAGCAGCACCGCGACACCGAACCCGAGAAACGCCAGGAGCAGCAGTCGGTTGGCCAGCCCATTCGACGAATCGCTCGGAAGAAGCAGCGTGTGCACCGCACCGTCGAGGCGCTGCCGAAACAGTCCCCCACCGCCACCCGAACCTTCGGCAGTGCGCCACGTGGGCGTGATCGCGGTACCGATGATGCGGTGCGTCCACGCCCGCTCGCCGAGAAAGGCGAGCGCTCCGCTCACGCCGGTAACGACGCCGAGCCAACGGGTGCGCGGCGATACGACCGCAGCCAACGCCACCGCCGCCACGAAAAACAGCGCTTCGGTCCGCAAGAGCACGAGCGCGGCCGCGAGCACGGCAACCGCGGCGACGACCACGGCCCGGTTGAACCGGGGCGAGCGACGGGAGATAACGAGGACGAGCGCGCCGCCGGCGGCGGCGGCGACGGTGTGCGCAACGACGAGAAAGCTGTCGAAGTACAACGGTGACGCAAGCCCGAGCGCCCACAGCGTTGGCCGGGCGAGACCGACGTCGAAGTCCTGGGCGATCGCCGCCGCGGCGAGCGCCGCGACAACCGTGCCGAAGATCGACAAGCCGACTAACGCCGAAATGCCGCCCAACGACCACAGGGCCGCGAGCACCACCACATAGGCGGGGTGCTTGCCGAGCGGAGCGACGCCCTTGTCGCCGACTTCCGCGGGGACGTACGGATAGAAGTGATTGTCCCGATCGATCTGCGGCACGGGATGCGGCACGATCCACGTGCCGTGTTCGGACAAATGGCGGGCCTGCACGATCGCGGCGCCCTCGTCGGACGTATACGAATACCGCGTACCGACGAACGCGGCGAGCGCGATCAACACCGCACTGAGCGCGACGGCGTGCGCGAGCAATGGGGCGGCCCACACGCGCCGCACCCCAGCAATGGCGGGTTCGATGGTGGCGGTTACCTGCGGCCTTTGCCGCCGGCGAGCAGCGGCGCCAAGAACTTGCCGGTGTAGCTGCCCTTGGCCTTGGCGACTTCTTCGGGCGTGCCGGTGGCGATGACCTTGCCCCCGCCGTTGCCGCCTTCGGGACCCAGGTCGATGACCCAGTCGGCGGTTTTGATGACGTCGAGGTTGTGCTCAATCACAAGCACGGTGTTGCCGGCGTCGACCAAACGGTTGAGCACGCCGAGGAGACGGCGGATGTCTTCGAAGTGCAGACCGGTGGTCGGTTCGTCGAGCAGATAGATCGTGTGACCGGTCGAACGCTTGGCCAGCTCACTCGCAAGCTTCACGCGCTGCGCTTCGCCGCCCGACAGCGTGGTGGCGGGCTGACCGAGCCGCACGTAGCCCAGCCCCACGTCGACGATCGTGTTCATGTGCCGGGCGATGATCGGTTGGTTGGCGAAGAACTCGCCCGCCTCTTCGCAGGGCATGTCCAACACGTCGGCGATCGACTTGCCCTTGAACGTGATGTCGAGCGTGTCGCGGTTGTAACGCGCGCCTTTGCACACCTCGCACGGCACGTAGACGTCGGGCAGGAAGTGCATTTCGATCTTGATCGTGCCGTCGCCTGCGCATTCCTCGCACCGCCCGCCCT
>JBEEFT010000147.1:0-42597 GCA_041166225.1 Actinomycetota bacterium
GAGGCCGCCGGCGTGCAGGGTCGCGTTGCTCAAGCCGAACAGGAACTCGACGAGTTCGTTGAGCCCTCCCAGTCCGCACGCCATGAGCGCGGCCACAAACGCCAGGCCCCACCGGTGTTGTTTCGGCGGGCCGAGCAGACCGATCACGAGGTGCGCGCACGCGAACGTCAGCACCGCGCTGCCGTACGCGTGCGCCAGTTGGTCGAACTTCAACACGCCGTTAATCAACCATGTCTCGTAAAACGTCGGTGCGTCGCCGACGGGCGTCATCAAGCCGCCTACGAGGTGGATGATCATGACCGAACTCAGCGCGGCGACCATCGGCCGGCTGAAGTGTGCGGCGCGATCGGCCAGCGCCGTAAGCACCACGAGCACCGCGGTGACCTCCATGTACGGGCGAAGCCGCGCCGCGTCGTGGCGCACCGTCGCAAGGCAGGCAAAGAACGCGATTGCGGCGCCGAGCGCGAGCGCGGCCTCGCGGTTACGTCTGATCACGGGGCGGCTTCGCGCCGGCGACGGCCGATCGTGTACCCGATACCGATCGCGACGACCACGATGAGGACGATGAGCGCCAACGTGGCCAACGGGCGTTGCGTGTGGTCGGGCGGGAGCAAGCCCACGGCGACCGGTGGGCCTTCCACCGAGGGCACAGTGACCCGGGTGTTGATCTGGTTCGGGAGCCGCGCCACCGTGCCGATGTAGAGCAAGCAGTACACGAAGCGCAGCGGTACCGATACGAACGGGGCGAAGATGTCGAGCAGCGTAAGGTCCGGGTCGAGGCACGACCGCGGGATCGGCGGGAGCTCACTAAGCCGCTTGGCCGGCGACTCGCTGCGAATCTCTTTCGGCGGCGCGTCGGGCACTTTGACGTTGCCGTTCGCATCAGCCTTTGGCAGCGTGAACCCGCTCGGCGGTGCGGGCGGCGCATCGGCGGGAGCCGTGACGCCCGGCGCGCCGGGTGCGGAAGTGCCGGGCGTCGCGTGGTTCGACGATCCACCGTCGTTGGACGATCCGCCGTTGTTCGAAGACCCGTTGTTCGAAGACCCGTTGTTGTTGGACGACCCGTTGCTGGAGCCGTTGCTCGCCCCGTTGCTCGTGCCGTTCGAGCTACTCGAAGAACCGTTGCTGGCACACGCAGTGAGCGTGAGCATGACGACGGAAACAAGGACGACGACGTATCGCCGCATCGTCTACGCCGGAACCTCGAACGCGACGCCGGTGAGCTCTTCGGACTTCTCCCACAGTGCGCGCGCATCGTTGAGGTTCCGAGCCTGCTTGCTCGGCTTCTCTTTGCGCGCTGGGCCCCACATCATGAACGCGGGCCCGTAGAACTCGCCGCTCTGGGCCGACGGGTCGACCGCGGCCCGCACAAATGGCATCGCGCCCGCATGGGCTGATTGCAAGAAGAGCTGCGCCGGCTTCATGCCCACGTTGGTGATGCCGCCGCCCTCAAAGCCCAAGTCTGTCTTGGAGCCGCCAGGGTGCGCCGCGAGCGACTTTGTGGAGAGGCCGGTGCGCTGCAGGCGCCGATGCAGTTCGAGCGTGAAGAGGATGTTGGCGAGCTTGCTCTGGAAGTACGGTCGCCACCGGTCGTACCCGCGCTTCTCGAAGAACAAGTCGTCGATGTGCAGGCGACCTGGGCGGTGGCCGAAGCTCGACATGTTCACGATGCGCGACCCGTCGGTCTTGAACACGAGCGGCGCCAGCTTGGCCGTCAACGCGAAGTGACCGAGGTGGTTGACACCCAATTGCATCTCGAACCCGTCCTCGGTGCGGGACGCGTCGATCGCCATGAGCCCTGCGTTGTTCAACAACAGATCGAGCTTCGGTTCGTTCTTGAGAAACGCGGTCGCGCACTCGTGGACCGACGCCAAACTGGCGAGGTCGAGCGGCACCACTTCGACCGGACCCGTGGCGGTAGCGCGCACCCGGTCCGCGGCGGCCTGCGCCTTGGCCGCGTTGCGACACGCCATCACCACTCGGGCGCCGTGCTTGGCCAGCGTTGTCGCCGCGGCGAGGCCGAGGCCCGAGTTCGCACCGGTGATGAGCGCGACTTTGCCGTCGAGTGACGGGATATCGCTTTCCCCCCAAGCCATCGGCTTGGCAATCTCTCCCGCGGCGCCGGGCTAGGACTTCTGGTTGTAGCGAACCTGGATGTCGGTGAACGCGTCGAGGCCCCACGGACCGTTTTCGACGCCGACGCCGGACCACTTGAAGCCACCGAAGGGCTGGTGGGGGGCGAGCGCGAGATGCGCATTGACCCACGCCGTGCCGCACTCGAGCTGGTCGGCTACTTCCGACGCCCGCTCCGAGTCGTTCGACCACACCGAGCCGGACAGACCGAAGTGCGTGGCGTTGGCGCGAGCGATCGCGTCGTCGATGTGGCGGTAGGGGATTACGGGGAGCGCGGGACCGAACTGCTCTTCGTCGACGATGCGTGACCCGTCGGCGGCACCGGCGAGGATCGTCGGCTGGAAGAAGTAGCCGGGGCGGTCGGCCGCAGCGCCACCAGTTACGGCGGTCGCGCCACCGGCGAGCGCGTCGGCCACGAGTTCCTTCACGCGTTCGAACTGCGGCGCGTTGTTGATCGGGCCGAGCTGCACGCCTTCTTCGGTGCCCTCACCCATCTTCACCTTGCCGGCCTGTTCGGCGAGTGCTTCCACCACTTGGTCGTGCATGGCTTCGGGGACGTAAACGCGCTTGATGGCCGAGCAAATCTGGCCGCTGTTCGCGAAGGCGCCCCAGAAAATCTTCTCGGCGACCGCTGCGGGGTCGACGTCGTCGAGGATGATCGCGGGGTCGTTGCCGCCGAGCTCCAGCGTTACCCGCTTCAGGTCGGGTGCCGCCGCCGCCGCGACGTGCTTACCGGCCGCAACCGAACCGGTGAAGCTGACCTTGCGCGGCGTGGGGTGCGCCGTCATCCACTTGCCCAGTTCGTCGCCGCCCGACACGCAGTTCAACACGCCGGACGGGAAGACCTCGTTGAGGATCTCGACGACCTTCAGCGTTGCCAGCGGGGTGTAGGGCGAGGGCTTGATGACCATCGTGTTGCCGGCGCGCAGGGCCGGCGCGATCTTCCATGACGCGAGCACGAGCGGGAAGTTCCACGGCGTGATCGCGGCGACGACTCCCATGGGACGGCGGTGCACGTAGGCGACGGCGTTGCCGTCGTCCTGGATCTGCAGCGGTGCAACCTCGAGATCGGCGTAGTACTTCAGCCAGATGCCCATGCCGAAGACTTCCTCGGCCGCCTTGTCCATCGGCTTACCCTGCTCGCTCATGAGCAGCGGAGCGAGTTCGCCGACGCTGGCGAACATCTTGTCGGCTGCGTCGCGCAGCAACTGCCGACGCTTCTCCTCGTCCTTCTTCCAGTCGATCTGCGCCTTCTGGGCCGCATCGAACGCGGCGTCGAGCTGTTCCTTCGTGCAATCAGGGGCCTGAGCGAAGACTTCGCCCGTCGCCGGGTTGATGACGTCGAACGTTCCTGCGGTGGGCGTTGCCTCGCCCGCAATGGTCATTGTCTGATTGGACATAGCCCAATGTTTACCTGACGTACCGGTCAAGATGCCTGCGTGCACGCAGCGGCGGTCGTTTTGTGCGGTGCGACCATCGGCCTGTTGATCGGAATGTTCGGCGTGGGCGGTTCGTCGGTGGCCACGCCTCTGCTGTCGCTGGTAGGCGTGCGGGCGCTCGCGGCCGTTGCCTCGCCGTTGCCGGCGACGATCCCCGGCGCTGTGCTCGCGCTGCGTCCCTACGTCAAGTCCGGTGACGCGCGACCGAAGGCGGCCGGTTGGTCGCTGCTCGGCGCCGTGCCCGCGACGGTCTTCGGCGCGTACCTGTCGAAGAAGGTTGGCGGCGACGGGCTGCTCGTGTTGTCAGGGCTGATGCTGCTGACGGTGGGCGTGCGCGTGATCCTGCCCATCACCGACGAGCACCGCGAGGCCGGTACCGCTCGCCGGATGAACCGCCCGATGCTGGTTGCTGCGGCCGCGGGCGTGGGACTGATGACCGGCCTGCTCGCGAACGGCGGCGGGTTTCTCTTGATGCCGATGTACCTGCTGGTGTTCGGTCTTCGGATGCGCCAAGCGGTCGGCACGTCGTTGATGGTCGTCGCCGTCCTGTCGATCCCCACGCTGATCACGCACGCCGCGCTTGGGCACGTCGACTGGGCCGTCGCGGCGCTCTTCGCGTTGGGCGTGGTACCAACCAGCGTCGTCGGATCGCACTACTCGGCCCGGTTCGGCACCGGAATGCAGCGCCGGACGTTTGGGATCTTCCTCATTGTCTTCGGCGCGGCATTCACTGCGTACCGAGTGTCAAAGTTCTGAATGGACTTCGACCTACCGCAGGACCTAGTCGATTATCTCGCCGAGCTCGACGAGTTCATCGACACCGTCATCAAGCCGCTCGAGAACAAGGGCGACAACATCCGGTTCTTCGACCACCGCCGCGAGGACGCGCGCACGGACTGGGACCGCGGCGGTTTGCCCAACGAGGAGTGGGAAGACCTGCTGCGCCAGATGCGTCAACTCGCCGACGACGCCGGCCACTACCGCTACGCGTTCCCGAAGGAATACGGCGGCAAGGACGGCACCAACCTCGGTATGGCCGTGATTCGCGAGCACCTGGCGCGCAAGGGTCTCGGGCTGCACAACGACTTGCAGAACGAAAGCTCGATCGTCGGCAACAACGTCGGGTTGATGTTGATGCTCGCCTACGGCACCGACGAACAGAAGGCGTACTGGGTCGACCATTTGTTGAACGGCACGAGCGGGTTCGCGTTCGGCATCACCGAACCGAACCACGGCTCCGACGCCACGCACATGGAGACCACCGCGGTGCGCGACGGCGACGAGTGGGTGATCAACGGCGAGAAGACGTGGAACACCGGCATCCACAAAGCACCCTTCGACATGATCATGGCAAGGACGTCCGGGAACGCAGGCGACGGCAGCGGCATTACCGCGTTCCTTGTACCCGTGACGTCGCCCGGCTTCGAGATCCTCGAGTATCTCTGGACCTTCAATATGCCGACGGATCACGCGCACATCCGTCTGACCGACGTCCGCGTCCCCGACTCCGCCATCTTCGGCGGCGAGGGACGCGGCCTGTCGGTGGTGCAGTTGTTCTTCAACGAGAACCGCATCCGACAAGCCGCGTCGTCGCTCGGCGCTGCGCAGTTCTGCATCGACATGGCCGTGCAATACGCGGGTGAGCGCAAGCCGTTCGGGAAACCGCTCTCGCACAACCAGGGCGTGCAGTTCCCACTCGTCGAGTTGCAAACGCAAGCCGAGATGCTGCGCGCGCTGGTGCGACAAACCGCGTGGCGCATGGACAAGTACGGCGCGTTCAGCCAGAGCGAGCAAGTGTCGATGTGCAACTACATCGCCAATCGCTTGTGTTGCGACGCGGCCGACCGCGCCATGCAGACCTACGGCGGGTTGGGCTACTCCCGGCATATGCCCTTCGAGCACATCTACCGTCACCACCGTCGGTATCGCATCACCGAAGGCGCCGAGGAGATCCAGATGCGGCGCGTAGCGGGCTACATGTTCGGCTTCATGAACCAGCGCGCCCCGAAGGGCGTCACCGAGACCAAGTCGTAGACCAGAACCAAAACCGGTCGATCACGTGAGGAGGGCGGCGAGGTCGGCGTTGCCGAAGTGTTCGGCCCAGCCTTTGGGCGTTGCGTG
Organism: Actinomycetota bacterium; assembly: GCA_041166225.1. Taxonomy (GTDB): domain Bacteria; phylum Actinomycetota; class Acidimicrobiia; order Acidimicrobiales; family JACCXE01; genus JACCXE01. Next base: position 5,694 of record JBEEFT010000147.1, read on the forward strand.
GAACCGGGCGTCTTCTATGGACGGATCGGCGCCCAGCGTGATCAGAAGTTCGATCATCTCGAAGTCGTTCCTCTCGACCGCGGTGTGGAGAGCGGTCTGCCACGGCTGCTCGCAGGGCGAGTCGGACCGGCCGAGCGCGTTGACGTCGAACCCGTTGCTCACCGCACCCATGACCGCGTTGGGGCGTCGCGTCGCGGCCGCCTGCACCACGAGCGACGGACGCGCTTGTTGCGCGGCGCGTGGGACGTCGGGATGCGTGTCGCGAATGACACCCGCCTCACCGCCGCCCGCGAGAATCGAACCGACGAACTGATCCACCAACGACACGTGGTCGGCCGTCGCGCCGTGTTCGGCGAGCGTGGCGACGACGCGCTTGTGGCCGCACACCACGGCGAACTGCGCCGGCGTGCGGCCGTGTGCATGCTGAAACCGCTCGTCGTCGAAGGGCGTGACGAGATCGACGCCGTTCTCGGCGAGAAGCCGGACGCGCTCGACCATGTTGTGGTGAATCGCCCAGCGAAGTTGTTGACGCAACATCTCGGTCGGCGCATCCAGCGCCGTTGGCAGGCGCTCATGCCACGGCCCCTTTGCCTCGCGCCCGAGCCCGAATGCGAACAACAACTCCAAGTGCTCGTGGCCCGATTCGAACTGGCGGTTATACAGGGTCTGGCTGTCGTTCGGATCGGCGCCGTTGTGCAACAGGAGACGCGCGAGCGCCACGGAGTGCGGGTGCGGCGACTGATTTTCGGGCCCCTGCTCGCCCCCGCCGAACACTCCCGTGAGCACGGTGAAGGGCGACGGGAAGCCGTGCCAGAGATAGCCCGCGTTGGGGTCCGCTCCCGCGTCGAGTAGGTGCACCGCCGTTCCGAGCGTGTCCGCCCACGAGGGCACCTGCTCGAACCGTGCGTACGCGAGGTACATCAGCGGCGGCCATCGGAACGGGCCACCCTCGGTCGATGCGAGCGTCGGATCGGCGGCGAGCATCTCGTGGACGGCCTGGCGCGACGCGGTGGCCGCCGCGATCCAAATGTTTCGCCGCGCCAGTTCGGGCGTAAGCAGCGAGCTCGCCCGGGCACGCCGGGCCGGCGAGTCGTCGCCGTAGGTCAGGCAGGCAAGGCGCAGGAACTCGTCGGCCGGGTCGGTCAGGGGCGCCACCGTGTCGGGCTCGCGCGTCAACGCGGTTACCACCGCAATGTGTTTGGCGAGTTTTGGCCAGCTCGCGAAACCGTACGCGCGCGCCAAGTCGCGTTGCGCTTCGTGCAGCGGGATGCCTCGCTCGCGCTGAATTTCCTTGGCGCGCTTCTTGAGCTGCTCGACGTTCGGGCGTTCCGGTAAGGGGATAGTCGACAACGCGACTCCTTTCGATGCCTGCGGTCCGCATCGCAAGACAGAAAGGAGGCGTTCGACTCGATCTGCGTTGCACTGCTCAGGTGGGCTCTGCCCTGTCCGCGGACCGGAGGCGACCTGCGCGCCAGAGTGAACTGTACGCTGCTCGTGGCGCGCCGGGAAGTCTGGTCGGCATCTCTCTTCGACCATGACTGCGATGCAAATCCTCTTCGGCGTTTTGCTCGGCCGATTCGTTGCCGACAACAACACGTTCAGCGCGCTCGCGACTCTCGGCGTGTTGGTGTTGTTGCTCGAAGTCGGCTTGTCGACCGACCTTGCCGAACTGCGCGCCGTCGGCCGTGCGTCGGTGTCAGTCGCTGCGGTCGGGATCGTGACGTCGTTCCTGGGTGGGGCCGTCGTGCTCGCGGCGTTCGGCTACGAAACGCACACCGTCCTCTTTGGCGGCGCCGCACTCACCGCGACAAGCGTGGGCATCGCCGCCCGGCTCTGGCGCAACCCGACCGTTCTTGGCGCCGCCATCGTCGACGACCTCGTCGGCCTCGTGGTGTTGACGGCGGCGGCCGCGGCCGTCGGCGGCGCGGTCACTCCGCTCAACGTGGTCTGGCGACTGAACCTCGTCGGAGCGTTCGCCATCGGGCTCGCCGTGGCACGCTCGCGGTGGCACGCGGGCGCGACGCACGCCGTCGAACGCATTGGGGTCGTACTCGTGCCGATGTTCTTCATTCACGTCGGAATGACGCTCGACCTCGACCGCGCCGGACAGAAGGGGTGGCTGCTCGGCGCGTCGCTATTTGGTGTTGCCGCGCTGGCCAAGATGCTTGCCGGGGCCGTGGCGCCAGAACACAGGCTCCGAGTCGGCCTAGGGATGTTGCCGCGCGGTGAAGTGACGCTGGTCTTCGCTGCGCTCGGCCTGCGCGAGGCGGTCATCGGCCAGGACGTCTACGCCGCGCTCGTCATCGTCGTGGTCGCGACGTCGCTCACTGCCGCGTTGGCGCTTCGTCAGATGACCTTGTCGTGACCGGCCCAGTAGCGGTCGCGCAGCAAACGCTTGTACAGCTTGCCCGTCGGTAGTCGCGGCAGTTCTTTCTCGAAGTCGATCGAGCGCGGCACCTTGAACCGGGCCAAGTGTTCGCCGCAGAACTTGATCAGTTCCTGGGCGACGTCGTCGCTGGGCTCGACGCCATCGACAAGTTGCACCACGGCCTTGACCTCTTCGCCCAAGTCTTCGTTGGGCACGCCTAACACCGCGGCGTCCATCACCTTGGGGTGCTCGATTAGCAGGTTCTCGGTCTCCTGCGGATAGATGTTCACGCCGCCCGAGATGATCATGTAGGTCTTGCGGTCGGTGAGGTAGAGAAAGCCGTCCTCGTCGAGATAGCCGACGTCGCCGACCGAACTCGACTGACCGTCGTCGCGCCGACTCTCCGCGGTCTTCTCAGGGTCGTTGTAATAGGTGAAGTTCGTCGCGCCTTTGAACCACACCGTGCCCGGCGTGCCGGTCGGGCATTCGTTGCCGTCGTCGTCGAGGATGTGCAACTCGCCGAGGATCGCTTTGCCGACGGTGCCCTTGTGCGCCATCCATTCCTCCGACGTACAGAAGGTGAACCCGTGCGCCTCAGTCGCGCCGTAGTACTCGTTGATGATCGGGCCCCACCAGTTGATCATCGCTTCCTTCACGGCGACGGGGCACGGCGCCGCGGCGTGTACAACGCACTCGAGCGAGGACACGTCGTACTTGAGCCGCACGTCGTCGGGCAGCTTCAACATGCGCGAGAACATCGTCGGAACCAGTTGCGAGTTCGTGATCTTGTACTGCTCGACGAGTCGCAAATACTGCTCGGGGTCGAAGCGCTCCATGATCACGCACGTCGACGCGAGTCGGATCGCACCCGACACACTCGCCTGCGGTGCCGAGTGGTACAGCGGCGCGGGGGATAGATAGTGCATGCCATCGCGGAAACCAAACATGAACTTCAACGCGAGCAGCGCCGGCAACATGTCGCCGGGCTGCATCTCGGGCAGCGGCCGGAAGATGCCCTTTGGTCGCCCCGTCGTGCCCGACGAGTACAACATGGCGGCACCGAGGCGTTCGTGTTCGACGTAGTCCGTCGGGTATTTCGAAATCACGTCGAGATAGGGCTCGAACGGCGCCTCGGGGCTGTCCTCGTCGATCATGATCCAGCGCTCGACGTTGGGGCACAGCGCGGGCAACTGCGAGGCGACGTCACGCTTGGCCTTCGTGGTCACGAACACTTTCGCCGTCGAGTCGTTGACGATGTACGCGACTTCCTCGGGCGACAGGTACGAGTTGATGCACGTGAAGTAAAGGCCGGTGCGTTCCGCGGCCGCTTCGACCTCGAGCAACCGAATGTTGTTCTCGGTGAAAAACGCGACGTGGTCCAGCGGCTGAAGCCCGATGTCTTGGTAGAAGTGCGCGACGCGGTTGGAGCGCTCCTCGTATTCCTTATACGTAAGTTGCTCGCCGCTGCTAGCCATGATCAGGACGGGCTGGTCTGGATTCGCGGCGGCGTGGTCGCGTGCGTACATGCGGGAACGTCTATCACCGGCGCGCTCTAACGTGCCGCGGATGCGTTTCTCGATCTGGCCGTCACCGCAGCGCCCCTGGACCGAAATACTCGAACTCACCCAGCACTGCGAGCGCACCGGCTGGGACGGCGTTTACTACGCCGACCACTTCATGCCGAACAGTGGCGATACCAAGCCGCTGGAGGGCGACACGCTAGAGTGCTGGTCGGTCATCGCGGCGCTGGCCGCCGCGGTCCCGCGTCTGCGGCTTGCGCCATTGGTGACGAGCGTGACGTACCGCCATCCGGCGGTGTTGGCGAACATCGCGGCGGCGGTCGACAACATCAGCGGAGGTCGCTTGCTACTCGGCCTCGGTGCCGGATGGCAGGAGAACGAGCATGTGGCGTACGGCATCGAGTTGGGCACGATCAAGCAGCGTCTCGATCGGTTCGAGGAGGCGTGCGAAATCATCTCCGCGATGACGCGTGAGACGTGGACGAGTTTCACTGGCGAGTACTTCAACGTCGTCGACGCGCTCAACCAACCGGCGCCGGTCCAAACGAGGTTGCCGATTCTCATCGGCGGGGGCGGTGAGAAGCGCACGTTGCGCATCGCCGCGCAATACGCCGACGAGTGGAACTCGTGGACCGACCCGCCGACCCTGGCGCACAAGCGCGGCGTGCTGCACCAGCACTGCGACGCAATCGGACGCGACCCGGCGGACATCGCGATTTCGACGCAAGCGCTGCTGTTTCTGTCGACCGACGAAGCCTGGTTGAAAGACAAACGCGCGATGGGCGGCATCGCGGGCACGCCCGCAGAAGTCACCGACACCATCGGTGCGTACCGCGAAGCCGGCGCCGACGAGATCATCATTCCCGACTTCACGATGGGCCCGATGCAACGCCGCAAAGACACCTGCGACCTCTTCATGCAACAGGTCGCGGCGCACTTCCGGTAGAGGGATCACGTCGTTGAACAAGCACTCGGCGGAGCAGGCGCGCGACATTCTGCGCGCGCTCGCAGCGCTGTCGCCGGACGCGGCGGCGACGAATGCTTCGGCGTCGATACCTCTTGAGTGGTTTCGTTGGATCAACCTCGGTGCGCTGACAGTCTTCACAGGTTTTACCGGCGAGATGCCGGCTGACATCCTCGTAGAGGCTGCCTACGCAGAGAGGTTGACCGCGCTCAGCCAGGTACGCGGTGGCTCTGCGATTCGGATGGGATGGCTGTTTCTCGCGGGACGGGTTCGACATTCCGACGGTCGTCACCTCGACGTCTTCGCTCCGATCATTTCGGCGCACGTGCGGGTTTGGCGCCAACCGCTGACGGGGTTCGTGCACGCGGTGCGGGTGGGTGATGTCGAAATATCGGATCTGATCACAGACGTCGGTGTCCGCCATGAACTCGAAAGTCGTATCGAGTATGGCGGTGGCGGGTTCGTCGGGTCGTCGTTGGTCGCCTCGCCGTCGTTGTTGACTCGGATGCCGCGCCTGAGGGCATTCGCCGCCGACGTCGCTCGAGCCGTCGGCATGCCGGGTGCCGAACTCGTCCCAGCCTGGATCGGGCCTGAAGAGTTGATGCAGCGCGAACCGCCGGCGTTAGTTGCCGGCGTCGCGCTCTATTCCATCCGCGAGGAACGCTCTGAGGTAACGCGGTCCGCTTCGCTTCGACGGTGGGCTGAGGCCGACCTTGGGGATGCCACAGCTCTCCACGCTTTGTATGCCGAGGTCGAGTCGCCGCGACGTGTTGACGCCGCCGTGCGATCGTCTCTCCGCTTGACCCCGACCCAGACGCGCGCGGTTGAAGCTGCTGCTACCCAGCCGGTTACGGTCATCGAAGGTGCGCCTGGTACCGGCAAATCGCACACGTTGGTCGCGATCGCGCTCGACGCGATTCAGCGCGACGAGAGCGTGCTCGTGGTGGCGAAGACCGACGCAACCGTCGACGCCCTCATTGAGCTGCTGCAGCAGAGCCCGGCGCCTGAGCCCGTGGTGTTCGGGTCGAACGAGCGTCGCGAAGCTCTTGCGCAGCGGCTGAGCGAGGGCGGATTGCATCCCGTTCGTGGCGAAGCGGTTCTCGCGGCGGAAGCCGAAACGCGTCGGCTTGAGGCCCAATTCGACGCAACGCGAAGGCGAATAGCGGAGCAGCTGCGTATCGAGCAAAAGATTCAGCAGGGAAGTTTTGTGGCGGGCACAGGTTCTCTTAGTGACGCGCAGGCGAGAGCCCGAGAACTTCTCGCCCTCGTTAGTCGCGCGCGCGGTGCGCGCGGTTGGCGAGCTAAATGGGGTGCTGCGAGCGCACATCGGGCGTTGCGTCAGGCGCTGGCATGTCCCGCCGATCTGAGTGACGACGACGTCGTCACAATGGCGTGCGAGGAAGTCGACGAGGTAGCCGCCCGGTGCCTAATGGCCGAAGGCGGTCTCGGCCTTGGCGAGTTGTGGCGCGAGCTTGCGTTTCGCGATGACCGGGCTCGACGGGCGCATGGCACGTATCTGTCGATGGCATATCGCGAAGAGTCGCGGCTCACGCGCGAAACCCGTGCCGCGGTATCGGCGTTAGCGGTGGCGCTACGCAGTGGTCGGGCCGCGCGCCGAGAGCAACTCCGAAATCTGCATCGCGCTTCGGCGACGCGCGCGTTGCCGCTATGGATTGGAACGCTCGGCGACGTCGACGACCTACTACCCGTTCAACCGGGATTTTTTGACCTCGTAATTCTCGACGAAGCCGCGTCGATCGACCAACCCCTCGCTGCGCCGGCGCTGTTGCGCGGGAAACGCGCTGTCATCGCGGGGGACCCCCGCCAACTTCGGCAAGTGTCGTTCCTCTCAGACGACGAAATCTCGCGGGCTGTCGAACATGTGGACGACGAGTTACTGCGCGCACAGCTCGACGTCCGCCGCAACAGCGTCCTCGACGTGGCAGTCGGCGTCAGTGAGCCGATCGTTCTCAACGAGCACTTTCGCTCGGTTCCACACTTAGTGGGGTTCATCGCCAAGCGTCTGTACGGCGACCACGTCTTTATTGCATCCCGCAAACCCTCGACACACAATCGGGATTGCATCGATGTCGTTCGCTGTAGCGGCGTCCGCGACCGCGACAAGGTCGTTCACGAGGAAATCGAAGTGGTACTGCGCGAGGTCCGCAACGCGCGAGCCCGCGACGCAACAAGCGTCGGAATTGTGACGCCGTTCCGTTCGCAGGCAGATGCGCTCGAGCGTCAAATTCTGGCTACCTATTCGTCAGAACAACTAGAGGCCATGGACATGCGGATCGGGACCGTCCACGGGTTCCAAGGAAACGAGCGCGACTTGATGATCGTTTCGCTCGGTGTAGGCGAGGGCGCAAACGCTCCGTGGGCGTTTGTCGAGGACCTTTCGCTCGCGGCGGTGTTGCTCACCAGGGCTCGAGAGCGGCTCGTCGTTGTCTATGCGGGAGACCCACCTGCTCGCGGCCTCATCGCCGATTTCCTCGCGCAGGCAGACGCACCGCCGGGCCCGCCGCCGCCGAATGGACCGTCGTCAAACTGGGTCATGAGCCTCGAAGACGGTGTCACGACAGCTGGGATTCGCGTGAGGCGTGCGTATCCAACTGGCCGGCATACCGCTGACCTCGTCGTTGATGACAACCGCGATATTGCCATCGAAGCCGATATTCATCCCGACGGCGTTGAGTCGCACATACGACGTCGCCTCGAGATGATGGACCGGGGATGGACGTTCGAAGAGGCGTACCGCTCGAAGTGGTCGGGCCGCGAGGCCGAGTTGGTTGTCGACCTCGTCGGGCGGTTGCGCTCCAGCCCGCCGCGCTAGATCTTCGCGGCGAGTTGCGGCTCCGCGGAGCCAGCGCGGACGCGTTCGGTGACGCCGGCGTTCTTGTATAGGAGACCGAAAGCGCCGGCGACGAAACAGCCCAGCGCACCGAGGCCCAGCGCGTATCGAGCGCCGAAGTGCTGCGAGATCACCCCGACGATGGGGCCACCGATCGGTGTCGATCCGAGGAACACGATCGCCTGAAGCGCCAGCACGCGGCCGCGCATCGACGGATCAGCCTCGGTCTGCACGATTGCGGTCGACGTCGTCATGAACGAGATGCTCGTGACGCCGAGTAGTACGGCGACGGCAAACGACGTAGCAAGGTTCGGGCTCAGCGCCAGCAGTGTCATCGCGACGCCGAAGCTCACCGCGGCCAGGCTGACAAGGCGAACCGAGATGGTCTTGCGTCGCGCCGCGTATAGGGCACCGGCGAGTGAGCCCAGGCTGACCACCGACAACAGCCACGTGAACGTAACGGTGTCGCCGTGCATCACTCGGTTGACGTACACGGGCAACACGGTGTTGAAGTTGAACGCCAAGGTGCCGATCACGGTCATCATCACCAACGGGATCCACAGTTCGGGTATCGACCGGACGTACCGCAGGCCGTCGGCGATCTGGCCGCGGCCGCGCACGACGGCGGGGGAGCGGCGCAACTCCGACGGGCGCATCATGAATAGCCCGATCAATACGGCGATGTACGACAGACCGTCGAGCGCGAAGCACCACCCGTAACCGACCGTGGTGATCAGCAACCCGGCTACCGCCGGGCCGACGACCCGCGACCCGGTCATCAGCGCGCTGTTGAGACTGACCGCGTTGTTGATGTCTTCCTTCGGCACCATCTCCACGACGAACGAGCGTCGAGCGGGGTTGTCGAACGCAGTGGCGAAACCGCCTATCACTGCGATTACGAAGAGCGCCGCTACGTTCGGGTGGTGCATGAACGCCACGCCGGCGAGAGCGAACGACTGCAGCATCGCCAGCGACTGCACGATCAGCAGCAACTTGCGCTTGTCTGAGCGGTCGGCGACGAGGCCGGCGAACGCGCCCATCACGAGCACGGGGCCGAACTGCGCTGCGGCCAGGAACCCAAGGGCGACGCCGCTGTGGGTCAATTTGTAAACGAGCAGTGTCTGGGCCACAAGGGTCAGCCAGTTGCCGACTTGGGAGATCAATTGCCCGGTGAAGAACAACCGGAAGTTCCGGCACCGCATCGAGCGGAAAGTGTCGGAAGTCGCGAGTTTGAGGCGGGTCACGAGGGGTCTTTCTGCGTGAGGGCGTCGAGCACGTCGAGGGCGTCGACGAGGCGCTCACGCTGGTGGGGGTTGAGTTCGCGGATGCGGCCGGTTAGCCAGGCGGTCTTGCGGCGGCGCGACTCGGCGACGAGCGCGGCACCTTTTGGCGTAGTGGCCACGTAGTTCACGCGCCGATCCGCCGGTGCTGGGGTGCGCACGACGAGGCCGTCTTGTTCGAGCAGGGTGAACACTTTGGTGATCGACGGCGGCGCCACACCCTCGTGCTCGGCGAGCGCGCCCAGCGTCAGCGGCCCGTGGGTATCGATAGCGGCGAGGGCCGAGATTTGGCTCGGCGTAAGCGCCACGCCCGCCTCGCGGCGGAGCTGGCGGTGCAACCGGGTGGAGCTAATGCGCAGCCGCGCTGCCAGTTCGGCCGGCGTGGCACTCGGGGGTGACACGGTAGGAGCGGTGCGAGGCATGGCAATTAGTTTACCAGACTAATTAGCCTGGGAAACTAATTTATGCGAGCACTTCAGACGTTGACTTCGTCGACGGCGGGGGCCACGAATTGCGAGTTGTAGAGGTCGAAATAAGCCCCGTCGTGGCTGAGTAGCTCGCGGTGAGTGCCCTGCTCGACGATCCGCCCGTTCTGCATGACCACGATCAGGTCGGCGCCGCGGATTGTCGAAAGTCGGTGCGCAATCACGAAGCTGGTCCGCGAGGCGCGTAGAGCGTTCATGGCCTCTTGCACGAGCACCTCGGTACGGGTGTCTACTGAGCTGGTCGCTTCGTCGAGGATGAGGATCGCGGGGTCGGCGAGGAACGCTCGGGCGATTGTCAGCAGCTGTTTCTGGCCGGCGCTGATGTTGTCGCCTTCTTCGTTGATGACGGTGTCGTAACCGTCGGGCAGCGTCGACACGAAGCGGTCGACATAGGTCGCCCGAGCCGCCGCCATGACTTCGTCGTCGGTGCAGCCGGGTTTGCCGTAGGCGATGTTGTCCTTGATCGAACCCCCGAACAGCCACGTGTCTTGTAGCACCATGCCCATTTGCGCGCGCAGTTCGTGGCGCGACAACTCGGCGATGTTCTTACCGTCGAGGGTGATCTCGCCGCCGTCGAGTTCGTAGAAGCGCATGATCAGGTTGACCAGCGTGGTCTTGCCGGCACCGGTCGGGCCGACGATCGCGATGGTTTGGCCGGGCTCGGCCAGCAGCGACAGGTCTTCGATGAGCTTCGACTTGGGGTCATACGAGAAGTCGACGTTTTTGAACTCGACGCGACCGCGTACTGGCGTGGGGAGCGCGCCGTCGGCGGGATCGGCGCTCTGGTCCTCGGCGTCGAGGAATTCGAAGACGCGCTCGAGTGACGCAATGCCGCTCTGCAGCACGTTGAGGTTCGACGCGAGTTGCGTCAAGGGCATCGAGAACTGACGTGAGTACTGGATGAACGCCTGAACGTCACCGACGGTGATCGCGCCACTCGCAACCCGCAGCCCGCCGACGACGGCGACGAGCACGTACTGCAAGTTGCCCAGGAACATCGTGACGGGCTGCATCAGGCTGGACATGAATTGCGCGCCGAACGACGCCTCGTAGAGATCGTCGTTGGTGTCGCTGAACCGCTCTTCGGTCGCGTCTTGTTGGCCGAACGCTTTGACGATCGCGTGGCCGGTGAAGGTCTCTTCGATCTGCGCGTTGAGCGAGCCGGTGTGTTTCCACTGGGCGATGAACCGGGGACGGGCGCGGCCGCCGATCATGCGCAACGAATAGATGGACATCGGTACGGTAACCAACGCGACGAGCGCGAGAACGGGCGAGATCGAGATCATCATCGTCGCCGTGCCGATCAACAGCAGGACCGACGTCAACGACTGGCTCAGTGTTTGCTGCAGGCTCTGCGCCACGTTGTCGATGTCGTTGGTGACGCGGCTGAGCAGGTCGCCCCGGGCGTGATGGTCGATGTAGCTGAGGGGCAGCGAATTGATCTTGTCCTCGGCGTCAGAGCGCAGGCGGAACATCATGTGCTGCACCAGCCCGGCGATCAGGTACGACGCCGTCAGTGAGAGCACCCACGACGAGGCGTACAACGCGACGGCTTCGAAAAGGATGTGATGCAGCCGTCCGAAATCGATGCCGCCGGGCTGCACTACGCCGCGGAAGATCACGTCGGTCGCGTGACCGAGCACGCGCGGGCCCATCACGTTGAGCACGGCGCTCGCGACCGCGGCCACGAGCACGGCGACGAGGATCGGCCACTGGTTTCGCAGCATCGATGCCAACCGCTTGATGCTGGCGCCGAAGTTCTGTGACTTCTCGAGGGGCAGCGCGCCCGCGCCCCAACGACCGGGACCGGGGCCGCTCAGTGCCGTCGACGGAAGGTGCTCATCTTCAGCCTTGTCGGCGTTCTGGGGCGCTTCGCCGTTCTTGGCGTTCTTATCGTTCTTGCCGTTTCCGTTGATCATGCTCACGCCGCCGCCTCTTCCTTCTCGCCGATCTGGGACTGCACGATCTCGGCGTAAGTGGGACAGGTTGCGAGGAGTTCGTCGTGGGTGCCCTTGCCGATCATCTCGCCGTCTTCGAGCACGACGATCTGGTCGGCGGTCGAGATGGTGGACACACGCTGCGCCACGATCAGGACCGCTGACTCCGACGTGAACTCCGGCAGCGCAGCGCGCAGACGCGCGTCGGTGGACAGGTCGAGGGCCGAGAACGAGTCGTCGAAGATGTAGATCTCGGGCCGACGGATCAGCGCCCGCGCGATCGACAAGCGTTGCCGCTGGCCGCCCGAGACGTTGGTGCCGCCCTGCTCGATCCGAGCGTCGAGTTGGTCGGGCATGTTGCGCACGAAGTCCTCGGCTTGGGCCACCCGCAGCGCCGCCCACATCTCGTCTTCGGTCGCGTCGGGCTTGCCGTACTGCAGCGTGCTGCGCACGGTGCCCGAGAACAGGAATGGCTTCTGCGGCACCAAGCCGAGCTTGCCGGACAAGACCTTGGTGTCGATGTCGCGGACGTCGGTGCCACCCACCAGCACCGAACCCGCGGAGGCGTCGAACAACCGTGGGATGAGGTTCATCAGCGTGCTCTTGCCCGCGCCACTACTGCCGATGATCGCCGTGGTCTGGCCGCGCTCGACCAGGAACGAGATGTCGTGCACCACCGGCCGCTCGGCGCCCGGATAGTGGAACGTGGCGCCACGGAACTCGACCTGTGCGCTGACGCGCGGCGTCTTGGGGTTGACGGGGGGAACAACGGTGGGCTGGGTGTCGAGCACTTCTTGCGCCCGGCCCGCCGACACCGCGGCGCGCGGGATCATCGAGACCATGAACGTCGCCATGACGACTGACATGAGGATCTGCAGCAGATAACTGAGGTAGGCCACGATGGTGCCGACCTGAATGGCGCCGGACTGCACCCGAGTGGCTCCGAGCCACAACACCCCGACGCTCGACATGTTCACGAGGATGTTGACCGTCGGGAACATGGCCGACATCAGCCGACCACCACGCAGCGACGTGGCGGTGAGTTCGTCGTTGGCCTTCTTGAAGCGCCGCTTCTCTTCGCGCTCGCGCACGAAGGCGCGTACAACGCGGATGCCGGTGATCTGCTCACGCAGCACCCGGTTGATTTCGTCGATGCGGTCCTGCATGACACGGAACGCCGGCACCATCAAGCCCACGATCAACCCGAGCACGATCGCCGCCGCCGGCATCGAGACAAGCAGGATCGCCGACAGGCCGACGTCTTGGCGCAGCGCCATGACGATGCCGACGATCATCGTGATCGGCGCCGCGATCGCCATCGTGCTGATCATCACGACGAGCATCTGGATCTGCTGCACGTCGTTGGTGATCCGGGTGATGAGCGACGGCGCACCGATCGTGTTGACCTCTTGGGCCGAAAAGTTCGTGACCTTGTGGAAGAGGCTGCTGCGAATGTCGCGACCGAAACCCATGGCGATGCGAGCGCCTATTCGAACGGCGGCCACCGAGAACGTGATCTGCACGAGCGAGAACGCCAGCATGATCAGGCCGGTGTGCCAGATGTAGCCCTGGTTGTGCTTCAGGATGCCGTTGTCGATGATGTGCGCGTTCAGCGTGGGCAGCGTGAGCGCGGCGCTGGTCTGCACCGTCTGCAGCACGAGCAACGTGATGATCATGCTGCGGTACTTCTGCAGGTGCGAGCGAAGGAGTTTGATCAGCATGAGCCGCTCCGGACGTGCACGCCGTAGAGGAATTGCTTGGTGACTTCGCGCGACGACAGCGGCGCGTCGTGCATCAGGGGGTGGGTGACCGCCAGCGTCACCGCGCGCAGCCGCTTGGCCGCCTCGGCGGGCTTCACGCTGAGCCGCTCCTTGTGGGCTTCGAACATTTTCACCAACGCAGGACTGGGCGGTTGGGGGCCCGGCTTCTTCTCGTGGAATCGGGGCCCGACGGCGGACAGCAGTTGCCACACGTCGGTGACGCGGCGCTGAATCGCGAGGATCGCTGCGTCGAGGCACTTCTCGAAGGACTGGTCTACGTCGATCGCCGCCAGCGCCTCTTCGAGCACCGTGGTGTCGAGTCCGGCCTCGACGACAGCCGCGATCAGGTCGTCTTTGTCCGAGAACGCACGAAAGATGGTGCCCTCGGCAATGCCCGCGGCATCGGCAATCTGGCGCGTGGTCACCCGCTCGCCGTGTTCGAGGATCAGTGGCAGCGCGGCCTGCACGATCATGGAGCGCCGAGCTTCTGGCGCCATCGCGCTGGCCCGCTTCGTGCGCTCAGCGGTTTCGATCGTGGTCACGCCGTCAGTATAAGTGAGTGATCACTCACTCACGAAATCAGACCGCCGTTTTTCGTTGCCGAGCGCCGCGGCTGTGCTTCACCGACACGCCGGTGCGAAGGCGAGCGCCGACGCCGTACCGACTTAGCGGTTGGGCTGAGAGCTCGGGTCCAAGGGGAACTCGAGCGGCAGATCGTTGGGCACTGGCGCGTCGGCTGCGTCGACCTCGTCGATCAAAGGGTCGACGTTGGCCTCTTCGGTCTGAGCGACGTGCAGTTCGCCCACATCGTTCCATTCGTGCGTGATCTCGGCCGCCGTCAGCCGCAGCGTCAGCGCGGCGCGCTTTTCGTCGGGCCAATCGGAAAGGTCGTAGCGCGCCAACTCGTGGCCGCCGCCTGGCACGATCGAGTCGTCATCGGGCGGCGGCGTGTCGACCAGCGGTGACAGGTCGTCCGCGCAGGTGGTGATCCCCGGTTGGTATTCGGCTCCGCACTCGGGACAGAACATGACAATGCCGTACCGCGCCGGCCATCGCGCTAGCCGAATTTCGCCAACGCAGCTACCACGTGTCGATGCACGGGCGCTTTTTCTCCGTGCGTGGGGGTGGAGCGCCGGCGGCGTCGAGGGCGGCGACGATCCAGCGGCGCGAGTCGCCAGGATCGATGACGTCGTCGATCTCGAAGTACGACGCGCTGTTGATCGCCTTGCCGTGTTCGTACATGCGCTCGACCATCTCGTTGAACACGCGCTCGCGTTCGGCGTCGTCCTCGATCGCGTCCAGCTCGCGGCGGTAGCCCAGACGCACGGCGCCCTCGAGCCCCATCCCGCCGAACTCGCCGGTCGGCCACGCCACCGTGAACACCGGCGACTTGAAGCAGCCCGCGGCCATCGTCATCGCTCCCAGGCCGTAGCCCTTGCGCAACACGATGCTCATCGTCGGCACCGTCACCGACGCACCCACCACGAACATGCGGCTCACGTGGCGCACCAGCGCGGTCTTCTCCGCGTCGGGCCCGACCATGATCCCGGGCGTGTCGCACAGTTGCAGGATCGGCACGTCGTGGGCGTCGCACAGCTGCATGAAGCGCGCCGCCTTGTCCGCGCCGTCGGCGTCGATCGCGCCCGCCAGGTGCATCGGGTTGTTGGCGATCACGCCGAGCGGGCGTCCCTCGACGCGGATCAATGCGGTAACCATCCCGACGCCGAACTCCGGGCGGAGTTCGAGCACCGACCCCTCGTCGGCGAGGGCGTGCACGGCGTCGTGCACGTCGTAAACGCGCAGCCGGTTCTCGGGCACGACGTCACGAAGTTGCACCGCGTCGCCGTAGGCCCAGTCGTCGCGCGCACCGTTGAAGTAGCCGAGGTACTGCTTGGCCACGGCAACCGCTTCCGCTTCGTCGGCCACCGCGATGTCGACTACGCCGTTCGGCACCTGCACGCTCATCGGCCCGATCTCCTCGGGCTTGAAAACGCCGAGGCCGCCGCCCTCGACCATCGCCGGCCCGCCCATACCAATATTCGAATTCGCGGTTGCGATCACCACGTCGCAGCAACCGAGGATCGCGGCGTTGCCTGCGAAGCAACGGCCGCTGTTGATGCCCACCAGCGGCACGAGCCCGCTCAGCTCGCCGAACAAGCGGAATGCGAGAGTGTCGAGGCCGCTGCCACCGATCCCGTCGGTGTCGCCCGGTCGCCCGCCTCCACCCTCGGTGAAGAACACGACGGGTGTTCGCAGCCGCTCGGCGAGTTCGAACAAGCGATCTTTCTTGCGGTGGTTCTGCGCGCCCTGGGTTCCGGCGAGCACGGTGTAGTCGTACGACATCACCACCGTCGGCCGCCCGTCGACCTTGGCGAGGCCGCCGATCAACCCGTCGGCCGGTGTCTGTGCGATCAGTTCGTCGATCGACCGGCGACGTCGTTGCGCAGCCACAACGGTCGGCCCGTACTCGACGAGCGTCCCCTCGTCGATCAAGTCGTAGACGTTTTCGCGCGCGGTGCGCTGGCCCGTCTTGCGCCGGCGCGCGACCGCGTCGGGCCGGTTCTCATCGAGGCCGACCTCGTGCCGCGCGATCACCTCGGCCAACTCCGGCCGCACCCCAGCGCCCGGAACCTCAGGACTTTGGGCGCCTGAGCGACCGACGGGGGTCAACGGTGCGCCCAAAGTCGAGGAATCTGCGGGGTCGAGGGACACGAGTCGGTCGCCGGCGGCGACGTTGTCGTCTTTGTTCACGTGGACTGCGGTGACGACGCCGTCGGCGTCGGCGGTGACGACGTGTTCCATCTTCATCGACTCGATCACGGCGACGGTCTGCCCGGCGCGGACTACGTCGCCGGCCGCGACGCCGACCGACACGATCAGACCCTGCAACGGCGAGACGACGTCGGTGGTCGACACGTCAGCGATCGAACGCGATCGGGAGCACCCGGGGGCCGCGCACCTGCCCGGTCGACCACCGCACGGCGCCCGGATCGGCAAGGTGGAACGGGCCGACGCGCTCGAGGAATTTCGATACGGCGGCACGGACCTCGAGCCGAGCGAGGTTCGACCCGAGACAGCGATGAATGCCCACGCCGAAGGCGACGTGGCGGTTCTCTTCGCGGTCGAGGACGACCTCGTCGGCGCGCTCGAATACCGACGGGTCGCGGTTCGCGGACGGGAACGGCAACAGCAGAGGCTCGCCCTGGCGCATCGGGCAACCCTTGAACTCGTGGTCGACTGCGACTTCGCGCGCCATGGTGACGGGCGCGTAGGCCCGCAGGAGTTCTTCGAGTGCGACCGGCCAGATTTCGGGTTCGGCACGCAACCGGTTCTGATCGTCGGGATGGCCCGCCAGATGCCAGATCGACGCGCCGATCGCCGACCACGTGGTGTCGATACCGGCCAGCAGCAGCAGCAAACAGATGCCTTGGATTTCGGGGTCGGTCAGCTCGCGGCCCAGCACGTCTTGCGTGACGAGGAACGAAATGAGGTCGTCGCGCGGATCCTTCCGACGGGCGTCGATCCGTTCGTAGAAGTAGCCGTACAACTGCGCGAGGTTGACCCCGGCGATCTCGATGTTGGTGGGCGCATTCTCGAGCAACGCGTTGACCCATGTGCGGAACTGGTCGCCGTCTTCGGGCTCGATCCCGAGCATGGTCGAGATGATGCGGACCGGAATGAACTGCGCATAGTCCTGCGCGGCGTCGCAGCGGTCGCCGTCGACGAAGCCGTCGATCAACTCGTCGGCGTACGCGTCTACCGCTGGTCGCAGCGCCTCGATGCGTCCCGGCGAGAAGTACGGCAGCAGCATGCGCCGAATCTCCGTGTGATACGGCGGGTCACTTGATATCGGCGGAGCGGTGATGCCGAAGTCGCCCATATTGCCGAATTGCGCGACGAGGGGGCTGCGGCTGGAGAAGTGCTCCGTGTCGTGCGCGATCGCGACGATGTCTTCGTGACGCGTGGGCACCCACATGTTCCGGATGTGTGCGCTCGACGCGATCGGGCAGACGTCGCGCAACTGGTCCCAAATCGCGAACGGTCCCGCCGCGTACTCAGGCGAGAAGTGGTCGAACTCGGTTTTCCAGTCGATGGCGTTGGCGTCCACGCCCGAACAGTAGGGGCCTACGCGCGAACCAGGTCTACGGCCACTTCTTGGCGCGGTCGCCGAACTGCTGGACGATGCCTTCGTCGTTGTCTTCTTCTTCGGTCGTCAGTGTTTCCAGTGGACGGCCGCCGTCGTCGATGACGTCGAGGCGGATCGGCTTGGCGTCGATCATCGCGGCGCGAACGTCGGGCGTGTCCACCGGCACGCGCACGGTCACGCCCCGTTCGGCGGCCAGCTTTGCGTTCGGACGTTTCGCGCCCAGCGAAATCAACACCAGCGCGACGGTGCCGCCGAGGAAGGCACCCACACCGAGGCCTGCGGCGAGGCGGGTTTTGACGTTGACGTCCTGGGCAAAGAAGAACACGAGCGGCAACATCACAGCCATGCCGATGACGATCGCGAGCGGCCCTATCAGCGCCGCTCCCTTCGTGGTTTCCTTCGTCAGTATGAGGCCGGCCTGCGGAGCCAGCACGGTGTGCTCCATTTGCTCGGCCATCTCGGCGCGTAAGGCGTCGACCTCGTCGGCCTGAGCGCCGATGCGGCCCTGCGGGACGTGCAGCTTTTCCTGGACGAGGTCGAGCACCCGCTGCGCCGTCTCGGCGTCGCGGTAAACGCCGAGCAGTTCGTGGGGCCGCTCCGGTTGGAAGTCGACTTTGGCCATGCGAGGCGATACCCGCACGACGGCGTAGCTGAACCTACGAAGTGACGTTCATTCGTTCGAGGATCACCGCGTATTCCGGGCAGTTCTCGGCCAGTTCAGCCGCGTGCCGCTGGTCGGCCATGCCGCACTCTACGAGCTGAGGTCGCGCAGCTTCTTGACGGTGTTCCAGTTCCGCACGGTCATAGGAACGCCGACCCGTTTCGTGAAGTGCGGCATGAAGCCCTTTGAGCCGCCGACGCCGAACGGGAGGTGTAAGTAGACGTCGTCGCCGCGCACCATGAAGCCCTCGGGCTCGTATTTGGCCGCGTCGACCCGCGCCAAGTCGGCCTTCTTCGGCTTCGCGAACAGAAACCCGACGTGCACGACCTCGTCGTCGTACGGGTTCTCCTCGACGAGCGCCTTGAGTTGCGCGTGCGTGCGCAACGTGACGTCGACCTTCAGGTGAAAGTGCTTCTCGATCGCGGTCTCCAGCTTCTTCGCGTTGAGCGTGGCCGGGGCATTGAAGATCACGTTGCCACTCTGGATGTAGGTGTCGACGTCGCGAGCACCGAGATCCTCGAACACCTTCTTCAGAGCGGGCATCACCACCTTCGCTTTGCCACCGACGTTGACCCCGCGCAACAACGCCACTCTTCGCATCGCTTACGCCGGTGACAGCGCGAAGCCTTCGTAGTTGTCCCGCGCTACTTGGTCGCATTTCTCGACGTACGGCGGGTAGCCGAGCAACGGCATGAAGACGCGCGTCTTGCCGGGAACGTTGGCGCCGAGGTACCACGAGTTGCACGTCGGAAACAGCGTGAACGACGCGACAGCGTTGACGTAGTCGACCCACTCGTCTTGCGCGGGCAGCGTCGCCTCGATCGTGGACAGGTTGCGCTCGCGCAAGTAGGCGAGACAGTCGCCGATCCAGTCGACGTGTTGCTGGATCGACACGATCATGTTTGTGAGCACCGACGGCGAGCCGGGTCCGCTGATCGTGAACAGGTTCGGGAACCCGACCACCCCGAGGCCGAGGTAGGTGCGGGGCCCGGCCGACCACGCGTCGCGCAACGCCAAGCCGTCGCGTCCCTTGATGTCGACCGCGAGCAGCGCGCCGGTCATCGCGTCGAAACCGGTCGCGAACACGATGACGTCGACGTCGTAACTCTGATCGACGGTCTGCACGCCACTCTCGGTGATCCGCTGAATCGGTGCCTTGTTGATGTCGACCAGGTGGACGTGTTCGCGGTTGAACGTGTCGTAATAGCCCGTGTCGACGCATAGGCGCTTGCAGCCGATGACTTGTTTGGGCACGAGCGTTTCCGCGACCTCGGGGTCTTTCACGATCGAGCGGATCTTGTCGCGCACGTAATCGGCGACTTTCTCATTCGCTTCGGGCGTGAGCATGGCGTCGACGAACGCGCCGAGGAAACCAAGCCCGCCGTGTTCCCAGCGCTTGTCGAGCACCGCGGTGCGATCCTCGTCGCTTACCTCCAGCACGCCCTTGTCGGTGCCCGCGGGCAGCCGCGATCCGAACGCAGCGGCCATCAGCTTGTTGGCTTCGCGGAAGTCGTTGTAGTTCGCCTTCACGTCGGCGACGTACGCGGGGTCGAGCGGCGCGTTACGCGCCGGCACCGCGTAGTTAGGCGTGCGCTGGAACACGGTGAGCTCCGTGCACTGGTCGGCGATGATCGGGATGGCCTGAATGGCCGACGAGCCCGTGCCGATCACCGCGACGCGTTTGCCCGCGAAGTCGACGCCGTCTTTGGGCCAGCGGCCCGTGTGGGCCGTCTCACCCGCGAAGGTGTCCATGCCTTCGATGTCGGGCAGGTTGGCCGACGACAGACAGCCGGTGGCCATCACCACAAACTTGGCGCTGAGGTCGTCACCGCTATCGGTGGTGACGCGCCACGTCTCGGTGGTGTCGTCGAAGGTCGCGCCCGTGACCCGCGTCGAAAACGTGATGTCCTTGCGCAAGTCGTAGCGATCGGCGACGTGGTTCGCGTAGGCCTCGATCTCGGGCTGCGGTGCGTAACGCTCGGTCCACTGCCACTCTTGTTGCAGGTCGTCGTCGAAGCCGTAGGAGTACTCCATGCTCTCGACGTCGCACCGCGCGCCCGGGTACCGGTTCCAGTACCAGGTGCCGCCCACGCCGTCGCCCACTTCGAAGCACCGCGCCGAAAACCCGAGCCCCCGCAGCTTGTGCAGCATGTACATCCCCGCGAAGCCGGCCCCCACTACCACGACATCGACGTCGGTCATGGCAAGAACATACCTGACGGTACGGTCATGCCGTTGGGGTGAGAAGCCGGGCGCGGAACAGGTCGAGGACGGTGTCGAGCGCGGCGCGGGTCGGCTGGCCCGGCTCGTCGATGAGGTGTTCGGTGACGACCGAATGCGGCTTCATCGGCGACGCCGGGTTGGCGGCGTCGTCGTCGAGCTCGATCGCGACGAACGCGTCACCGAGCTGCTCGCGCAAGAACTCGAAGCGGCCCGCCGGCACGAATGCGTCGCTCTTGAACCGCATGCCCAACACGGTCAGCCCCTCGGCTGCGCACCGGCCTTTCACCACGGCGAGTTCGTCGGCGGAGATGTCGATCGTGTGTGCGTTCGACTTGCGCCACGGCGTGACGAAGGGCAGCGACGGCTGGCTGAGCACGGGCGCGAGAAGGCTGGGGTGCGTCGCCATCGCCAACGCGAAACCGCCGGTGAAGCACATGCCGATCGCGCCGACCCCAGGCCCGCCGCAGCGCTCGTGTTCGTCACCGGCGAGCGCGCGCAGCCATTCGACTACCGGCGACGATTGGCCCGACGCCATCACGGTGAACTCTTTGCTGACGCAGATCGGCGCGATCGTCGAAAGCGTGAAGAGCCCCGCGGCGAGTTTGCCCTTGGCGAGCGGATCGCGACCCGGCTCGCCGAACAGGTGCGGCATCACCGCGGTGCATCCAATGTCGGCGACTTTGCGGGCGAAGTCGGCGACCTTCGGCGATATGCCGGGCATTTCTGCGATCACGATCACGGCAGGGCCGGTGCCCTTGCGGAACAGCGTCCGGCTCTTGCCGTCGTGCGTGAAGGTCGTGCGTTCGAAATCGGAGAGGTCGTCGTCAGCCATCGGCGGAACGTAGCTGCTACCGAATCAAACGCACCGATACCGCCCTTAAGCTGTCCGTATGGGGACGTTCACGGACAAACTCGCCGTCGTCACGGGAGGCGGCGGGGGAATTGGACGCGAACTCGTGTTGCAGCTGGCCGCCGAGGGCGCGTCGGTTGCGACGTGCGACATCAACGCGCAGAGCATCAAAGAGACGGCCAAGTTGGCGGCCGAACTCGCGTCGCCGGACGCGAATGTCACGACCCACGTATGCGACGTAGCGAGCGAAACCGAGATGCTGGAATTCCGCGACGAAGTCGTCGCGGAACACGATCGCGAGTTGAACTTCGTGTTCAACATCGCGGGAGTCGGCGGCGGAGGCGGCTTCGTCAAGGGTGAACGCCCCGGTTGGGATCGGACGTTCGACATCTGTTGGGGTGGCGTCTACAACGGATGCCGCGTCTTCGTGCCGCTACTGGTTGCGAGCGCCGGCGGCTATCTCGTGAACATGTCGAGTGTGAACGGCTTCTTCGCCTCGATCGGGCCCGGCCGGCCCCACACGGCCTACAGCGCCGCGAAGTTCGCCGTGAAGGGTTTCACCGAGGCGTTGATCGAAGACTTCCGCGTCAACGCGCCGCACGTGCAGGTGGCCGTTGTGATGCCGGGCCACGTCGGCACCGACCTGTTGTCGAACAGCCGGCAGGTGCTGCGGGAGGTGGAGGGGCGCAAGCGCCGTCGGTTCGCGCGCCGGCTGACCGAAGGCGCCGCCTTTCGTGAGACCGCGCCAACGACGGCAGCGGAAGCGGCGACCGCGATTCTCGAGGGCGTGCGCGCCGGGCAGTGGCGGATTCTTGTTGGCGCCGACGCCGTCAAACTCGACGCGATGGTCCGCGCCGATCCCGAGAGCGCGTACGGGCGTCACGGCTTCCGGTTTTTCGGCGTGCTCGATCAGTGATGCCGTGTCCCGAAGCGGCTGGCCGCAGCGCCGAATAACTTGAGCCGATGGAATCTTTCGCCGACAAGCTGGCAGTAGTTACCGGGGGCGGCACGGGCATGGGTCGGGAGCTCGTGATTCAGCTCGCAGCCGACGGTGCGTCGGTCGCCATGTGCGACGTGCACGGCGACGACATGGAAGAGACGGCCAAGCTCGCCCTCGAGCAGACGTCGCACAAGGTCAAGATCACGAGCCACGTCTGCGACGTCGCGATCGAGGCCGACATGATGCGGTTTCGCGACGAGGTGATGGCAGATCACGACACCGACAGCATCAACCTGCTGTTCAACAACGCGGGCGTCGGCGGCGGTGGCGGGTTTATCGCCGGCGACCGCGAAGCGTGGGATCGCACGTTCGGCATCGTGTGGGGTGGCGTTTACAACGGCTGTCGCGCCTTCGTGCCATTACTGGTTGCCGGCGACGACGGGTATCTGATCAACACGTCGAGCGTGAACGGCTTCTACGCGTCGATCGGCGCCGGCGTACCGCACACGGCGTACAGCGCGGCGAAGTTCGCGGTGAAGGGTTTCACTGAGGCGCTCATCGAGGATTTCCGGGTGAACGCGCCCCACGTCAAGGTCGCGGTCGTGATGCCCGGCCATATCGCAACCGACATCATCAAGAACAGTCGGCTCGTGCTTTCGGGCGACGTCGTCGACGTGGCCGCAATACGCGACGCCATGAGTCAGCGCGGCTTCGACCACTCGAACATGTCCGACGACGACGTCGCCGGCGTGTCCAAAATGATGGAAGAAGGCTTCAAGAGCATGGCGCCGACCACGGCGGCGGAGGCGACCACGATCATCCTCGACGGGGTGCGGGCCGGGAAGTGGCGCATCCTCGTGGGCGACGACGCGCACAAGCTCGACGACGCGGTGCGGGCGAACCCCGAAGGCGCGTACGACCCCGGCCAGACGCTGTTCCAACTGATCAGCAACCAGTAGGTCATGGTCACCGGCGCGGCGATCGCGGCGGCCGTAGCCGCCAAGCACGCCGAGGTCGTCGCGGCGCTGCGCACCCTCGACGACGAGCAGCTGCGGGCGGCGACGACGCTGCCCGAGTGGGACCGGCTAACGGTGGTGTGTCACATCCGCTTCGGGGCAGAGGCAGTCAACCGGCTCGTCACCGCGGCGCTCGCCGGCGAAGCCGCACTCTTCTATCCCGAGGGGCGCGACCGCCAACGCCCCGGAACGCTCATGCCGACGCCGGGCGAGTCGCCCCGCGACGTCGTCGAGTCGCTCGCCGCGCACAGCGCCGCGCTCGACGCCACCCTCGCCGCGGTAACCGACTGGTCGGCGATGTCGCGCGAGCCCGACGGCGCGAACGACCTCGGCCCTATGTCGGTCGAGCGTCTGGCGCTGTTGCGATTGACCGAAATCGAAGTACACGCGGCCGACATGAACATCGGCGTCGACGAGTGGAGCGAGACCTTCATCGCGGCAGCGCTGTCGATGCGTGTGGAGCGCATTGGTCTGCGATTGTCCAATAGCCCGCTGCCCGTCGACCGTCCGAGCGGAACGTGGTTGCTGCGGGCGACCGACGGTGACGCGTGGCTGGTTACGTCGGCACCCGATGGCGCGTCGTCGGAAGCTGTGGCCGCCGACACCACGGCTGACGGGGTCATCGAAGCGAGCCGCCGCGACCTGCTGGCGTTGCTGCTGGGCCGTCCGTTCTCAGGGGTAGTGAACTTCGGCGGCACAGACGAAGGCGCCTTCGCCCGCGGCTTCAAGGATGCGTTTCCCGGCCCCTAGGGCGTGGCGCGGAAGATGTCGGGTTCGATATAGATCACGCGAGCGTCGGGCACTGCGGTGCGGATCGATCGTTCTACCGAGTCGATCGCCATCGCTAATGCGGGCACGGTGAGCCCGCTGACGAATTCGATCTTTACGCCGACGAGCAGTTCCTCGGGGCCGAGGTGTTCGGTGCGCATGTGGATGAGGTGGCGCGTCTGGTCGTGCGCTTCGATCGCCTGAACGATGAGGCGTCGCTGCAACGGCGTTGCCGACTCGCCGATCAGCAGGCTCTTCATTTCGATCACGAGCGTCGTGGCGATAGCGGCGAGCAACGTGCCGATCGCGATACTGCCCATAGCGTCGAAGCGCCCGTTGCCGGTGACTTTGGCAAGCACCACGCCAACGAGTGCGAACCCGAGACCAACGAGCGCGCCGAAGTCTTCGAGCAGGAGCACCGGGAGTTCGGGGACGCGGGAACGACGGATGAAGGCCCACCATGTGCTGGTGCCCTTCAGCGGGCGGCTTTCGCGGATCGCAGTCCGAAACGAATAACCCTCGAGCGCCATCGCGAACAACAGGATCCCGATCGCCCATCCGACCGAGTCGACTTCGTGCGGCGATCGCAACTTGTCGATCCCTTCCACCAAGGCGAACGTCGCGCCGAACGAAAAGATCACGAGCGCGACCACGAACGACCAGAAGAAGCGCTCCCGTCCGTAACCGAACGGGTGATCGGGCGTCGCCGGCTTCTGCGCCTGCCGGCGGCCGAGCATCAACAAGCCTTGGTTCGTGGTGTCGGCTGTCGAGTGGATCGCCTCGGCCAGCATCGACGCCGAGCCCGTGAAGAGGAACCCCACGAACTTCGCCGCCGCGATCCCGAGGTTCGCCAAGAAGGCGGCGACGATTGCGCGCAGGCCGCCTTCGTCCATGCAGGCGAGACTACGGCCGTGACGACGTGGGACGGGAACAGCTACCAGAAGCGCTTCGACGATCTCGCGGCGACGGGCGTTGACGTGCACGGTGAGGTTGCGTTCGTGATGCGGTACACACCGAACTCGGTGCTCGACGCCGGGTGTGGCACCGGCCGGGTGGCAATCGAACTCGCGCGCCGGGGGGTCACGACCGTGATCGGCGCAGACGTCGACGCATCGATGCTTGCCGAGGCGCACGAACGATCGCCTGACATCGAGTGGGTGCAATCCGACCTCGGCGCGCTCCATCTCGGGCGCCGCTTCGACGTGGTGGTGATGGCCGGCAATGTGCCGCTGTTCACACCCCAGGGCACGCACGCTGCGCTTGTCGCAGGATGCGCGCGTCATGTTGCGCCCGGCACCGGCGTATTCGTAAGCGGGTTTCAGCTCGGGCGCGGATACGAGCTCGCCGACTTCGATGCGCACGCAACCGCGGCTGGTCTCGAGTTGCGCGAACGCTTCGCCACTTGGGCGGCCGAGCCGTTTCCCGGGGACGGTTCCTACGCGGTGTCGGTGCACGCTCTGCGATAGTTCGCCGATGTCGGAACGCGTCGAGAAGCTGATCGCCGAGCTGACCCTCGAGGAAAAGGTGTCGTTGCTCGCCGGTGAAGACTGGTGGCACGTGCCCGCAGTCGAGCGCCTCGGCATCCCGACGCTCAAGGTGAGTGATGGCCCCGCTGGCGTGCGCGGGGCTCATCTAAGCGGCGGCCCCCCGTCGTCGAGCTTTCCGTGCGGCACCGCGCTCGGCGCCACCTGGGACCCCGATTTGATCCACGAAGTCGGGGTTGCGCTCGCAGCGGAACTCGCGAGCAAAGGCGCGACGGTAATCCTGGCGCCGACCGTGAACTTGCACCGCACCCCGCTGGCCGGGCGCAACTTCGAGTGCTTCTCCGAAGACCCGTTTCTCACGGCGCGCCTGTCTGCGGCATATATCCGCGGCGTGCAGAGCCAGGGAATGGCGACCACGGTGAAGCACTACGTGGGCAACGACTCGGAGTTCGAACGGTTCACGATGAGCTCGGAGATTCCCGAGCGCGCATTGCGCGAGTTGTACCTCGTGCCGTTCGAGTCGGCAGTCGCGGCGGGCACGCTCGCGGTGATGACCGGATACAACAAGGTGTACGGCACATGGTGCGGTGAGAACCCGTTGTTGATCGAGACGATCTTGCGAGGCGAGTGGGGCTTCGACGGCCTCGTGATGTCGGACTGGTTCGGCACGCACTCCACCGCCGACGCCGCGAACGCCGGCCTTGACCTTGAGATGCCGGGCCCGTCGACGCACCGCGGGGACCTGCTCGTGAACGCGGTGCGGGCCGGCGAAGTCTCCGACGACGTGCTGAATGCACGCGTCCGTCGGGTGTTGCAGCTCAACGAACGCACCGGTGTGATGGATGGCGCCGCGCCCGATCCAAGGCACGAGTTCTACGACGACGATCCGGCGCGCGTCGAGTTGCTGCGCCGCGTGTCCCGCACCGCGATCGTGCTGCTGCGCAACGAACCGGTGCTCGACGGACCCCCGGTGTTGCCGTTGGCGAGCGGCCTCGGCACGGTGGCCGTGGTCGGGCCGCTGGCCGCGACCGCGTCGACCCAGGGCGGCGGCAGCGCGGGCGTGTTGTCGCCCTACACGGTGTCGCCGTTGGAAGGCCTGCGCGCCGCGCTCGGCGACACCGTGGAAATTGTCCACGCCCGGGGCGCAACGCTGGGTCGCAGCGCGAGCCCACTCGACCCGAGCCAGTTCCGCACCGCCGATGGGCGCGCCGGGCTGGCCGTCACCTACTTCGCCGGCGACGACCCAACCGGCGAGCCCGTGATGAGCGAGGTGTCGCCGCGCTCGGCCTTCCGCTGGAGCCGGCAGTTCGAGCCGGCCGGTGCCGGCGCGCAGTGGTCGGCCCATATCGATTCGACGTTCACCGCGACGTTCGACGGTCCGCACACGTTCAGCGCCCGCACCGTCGACAAGCTGCGTCTGTGGGTGGGCGACAGCGTGTTCGTCGACGACTGGGTCGCGGGCGACGAGCGCCGCACCACGTCGGGCACGGTCGAGCTCAAGGCGGGCGAGGAAGTGTCGGTTCGCCTCGACTACTCGAGCGCTCTGGCAGAGAACGTGTTCGGGTCGCTGCTCGACATCCGGCTGCGGGAGCCAATTCCCGACGACCTGATCACGCCCGCGGTTGACGCGGCGCGCGGCGCCGACGTGGCGATCGTGGTGGTCGGCATGGACAGCACGTGGGAGAGCGAAGGCCACGACCGCGTGCACATGGACCTTCCTCCGGGCCAAGACGAGTTGATCAGCGCGGTCGCGGCCGCGAACCCGCACACAGTCGTCGTCGTGAACGCGGGAGCGCCGGTGACGATGCCGTGGCGCGACGACGTCGCCGCCGTCGTGCAGCTTTGGTACCTCGGGCAGGAGGCGGGGAATGCGCTAGCCGACGTGCTTACCGGCGCCGTCGACGCGGCGGGCCGGTTGCCCACGACCTTCGCGCATCGTCTCGAAGACATCCCCGCGATGCGCAACTACCCAGGCGAGAACGACCAGGTGCACTACGACGAGGGGTTGTTCATCGGCTACCGCGCGTTCGACCAGACGGGTACCGAACCATTGTTTCCGTTCGGATTCGGGCTGTCGTACACCACCTTCACGCTCGGGGAACCCACGCCGTCGGCAACCACCACCGGGCCCGGGCAGGGCCTGACCGTTTTCGTGCCGGTGACGAACACGGGTGAGCGGGCGGGCCACTGCGTGGTGCAGCTCTACGTGCGCGACGTCGAGTGCAGCGTCGTGCGGCCCGAGAAAGAGCTGAAGGGTTTCGCCCGCGTGCACCTCGACGCCGGCGCTAGCACAACCGCGGAAATCCGTCTCGACGACCGGTCGTTCTCGTTCTGGGACCCGGACGCGCACGCCTGGCGGGCCGAGCCCGGCGAGTTCGAGTTGCTCGTGGCGTTGTCAGCCGCTGACGTTTGCGGGCGCGTGAGCGTCGTCTGGGACGCCTGAACCCATCTCGTCGCCCCGGGCGGGCAAGAACTTCAACACGGCTAGGGCCGTGAACGCGATCACGCACGCTCCTACGACGGCCGCCATGTGGAAGCCCGACACGAACGCGTGGTTCGATGCTTCGATGACTCGGTGTTGGAGGTCGGGCTGGCCGCCGAGCGCCTTCAACGCATAGCCGTGCGCGGCGGCGACGTTGTCCTTGACCTCGGGCGCGATGTGGGTGCCGAGCAGTCGCGTGATCTCGCCCGAGTAACGCGAGGCGAGCAGCGAACCGAGCACGGCAACGCCGAACGCACCGCCGGTTTGCCGGGTGGTGTCGTTCACGGCCGAGCCGACGCCGGCCTTGGTTCGCGGCAGCGAACCCATGATCGAGTCGGTGGCCGGCGCCATGATGTTCGCCATGCCGGTGCCCATCACCATGGTGGCGCCGATGATCAGAATCGTCGGGGTACCGGGGGTGAGGCCGCTCACGAGCAACAGCGAGATCGCGACGATCCCGAGGCCGGTAGCCACCACGCGCTTGTTGCCGAACTTGCCGACCCACACTGATGAAGTCGGAGCGAAGATCAGCATCATCACCGCTTGCGGCCCGAGCACGAGCCCGGCCTTGAGCGCCGAGAACCCGCGGACGACCTGCAGGTACTGCGTCATGATGAACAGCGTTCCGAACAACGTGAAGAACGTGAGCGTGATCGCTCCGCTGGCGGCAGAGAAGCGCGGGTTCTGGAAGAAGTGCATGTTGAGCATCGGGCTCGAGTAGCTGAGTTCCCAGCGGATGAAGGCGGCGAGGATCGCGGCGCCCACTGCGAACGCGATGAGCGTCTGGGGTGACGTCCAGCCGCTCGACGGTGCTTCGATCACGCCCCACAGCACCACGCTCAGGCCGGCGATCGAAAGCAATGCACCGACGGGGTCAAGCTTGGGCGCCGAGGGGTCGCGCGAATCGGGAATGAGGAAGTAGCCCGCGACGAGGCCGGCGGCAACGATCGGGACGTTGACCAGGAACACCGAGCCCCACCAGAAGTGGGTGAGCAGGAAGCCACCGGTGATCGGGCCGAGCGCGCCGAGACCGGCGACGCCGGCCCAGATGCCGATGGCCTTGCGGCGTTCGATCGGGTCGTGAAAGACGTTGGTGAGGATCGACAGCGTCGACGGCATGATGAACGCGCCGCCGATGCCCATCAACGAACGGGTCGCAATCAAGGCGGTCGGCGAGTTCACGAGCGCACTGAGCAGGCTGCCGAAGCCGAAGATCGACAGGCCGATCGCGAGCGCACGGTAGCGCCCGAAGCGGTCGCCAAGGCTGCCTGCGGTCAGGAGCAGACCGGCGAACACCACGGTGTAGGAGTCGACGATCCACTGCAATTGGCTGGCCGACGCCGCGATCCCGCCGGTGACCTTGGGGCGGGCGAGCGTCGGAATCGCCACGTTGAGAATCGTGTTGTCGAGCACGATCACCAGCAGGCTGACGCACAAAACGGTCAGCGTGAGCCATCTCCGCCGGTACGCGACTTCAGGGTCTCGCAACATTGCTCGCATGAGGCAGTTCTAACGCACACGAGGCGCGAGAAATTTCAGCGCGCCGTAGTAAGAATCGCCCATGGCGGTTGTGTCGTGCGTGCAGCTCACGAAGCGTTATGGCGACGCAACGGTGCTGCGTGATCTGACCCTCGACGTCGCTGAGGGCGAGGTACTCGGTTTCCTCGGCCCGAACGGCGCGGGCAAGACCACCACGATCCGGTTGCTGCTCGGTCTCGCGCGTCCCACCTCGGGCCGCGCCGAGTTGTTCGGCCTCGACGCCCGACGCGACGCGGTTGCGATCCACAAGCGGGTGGCGTTCGTGCCCGGCGAGGCTGCGCTGTGGCCGAACCTCACGGGGCAGGAGACGCTGCATCTGCTGGGTGAGCTGCACGGGTCGGTCGACGACGCGTACCGCGCTCAGTTGGTCGAGCGGTTCGACTTCGACGCCGGCAAGAAAGTTCGCGCGTACAGCAAGGGCAACCGACAGAAGATCGCGTTGATCGCGGCCTTCGCCACACGGGCCGACCTGCTGATCCTCGACGAGCCGACTAGTGGTCTCGACCCGTTGATGGAGCAGACATTCCGCGAGTGCATGGCCGAGGCGAAAGCACGGAACCAGACGGTGTTCTTGTCGTCGCACATCCTGTCGGAGGTGGAGGCGCTGGCCGACCGCATCGCGATCCTGCGGGCCGGCGAGCTGGTGGAAACCGGAACAATGGACCAGTTGCGTATCGCGTCGGCAACCACGGTGGACATCACGTTCGCTTCGAACCCACCGTCGCTCGAGAGCGTCGCCGGGGTGAGCAGTGTCGTCGTAGACGGCAACCGTGTGCGTTGTCAGGTGACCGGCCCGATGCAGCCTCTGCTGCGCGTTATCGGCGCCGAGCACGA
Source organism: Actinomycetota bacterium (assembly GCA_041166225.1). GTDB lineage: Bacteria > Actinomycetota > Acidimicrobiia > Acidimicrobiales > JACCXE01 > JACCXE01. The sequence goes on from JBEEFT010000147.1 coordinate 35,803, forward strand.
CGTGGTGAACCTGTTGAGCCGCGAGCCGTCGCTCGAAGAATTGTTTCTCGCGCACTACGGCGCGCCGGCGCCGTCCTAGGTGCGTCTGCCGCTGCACCCGATCGCGCGCCACGTTTTCAGGCAACAGCGACGCGCCGCGGCGATGTGGGGCGCCGTGTTCGGAATCATCACGTGGGTGTCTGCGTACGGATACGCGGCCGCCTACCCGAAAGCGTCGGACCGCCTCGAGTTGGCGCGCACGTTGGGCACCAACGCAGGGGTACGCGCGATCTTCGGTCTGGCACACCGGCTGAACACCGTCGGGGGGTTCACCGCGTGGCGCAGTAGCACGACGTTCATCGTGCTCGGCGGCGTGTGGGGGCTGTTGTTTGCGACGAAGTTGTTACGGGGCGACGAGGAGACCGGCCGCTCCGATCTGATCTACGCCGGCCCCGTCACCCGCACGTCGGGACTGTTCGCGCTGATCACCGGCATGGCGATCACCCTGGTGTGGCTGTTCGCGAACGTCGCCATGTGGTTGGTTCCTATCGCGCTGGCGTACGGCTACTTCTCGTGGACGGCCGCGCTGTGGCTCTCGTTCGTTTCGGTGATGACGGCTACGCTGTTCTTGGCCGTCGGCACACTCACGTCGCAACTCGTCGGCACGAGGCGGGCCGCTGCCGGTTTGGCTGGCGCGTTTTTGGCGGGCGCGTTCGTATTGCGGGCCGTCGGTGGGACCGTGCACGGCGCGCGGTGGGTGACGTCGATCTCGCCGATCGCGTGGGTCGATCGGCTTCGCCCGCTTACCGGCACCGCCTACGGCGCGCTGGTGCCGATCTCGTTGTGCGTCGGCGCGTGCCTCGCGGGCGCGCGGTACCTCGCCGTGCGACGCGACGTGGGTGGAGCGATTCTGCGTAGTGGCGATCGCGCTGAGCCACACACGCGGCTGCTGTCGTCGCCGATGGGTCTCGCATTGCGGCTGAGCCGGTCGACGACCGCGGCGTGGGCGCTCGGCGTTGCGCTGTTCGCGGCGGTGTTCGGCGTCGTGAGCAGCGCGGTGACCGATTCGTTTGCCGACAACAAATCGGTGTCCGACATCTTCAATCGTTTGGGGGCATCGCTCAGCGCGCGCGGCTACGTGGGCGTGACGTTCGTGATGTTGGGCGCAGTGACCGGGCTGGTCGCCGCCGCGTTTGTGAGCGGGGGGCGAGCCGAGGAGGCCGACGGCCGGCTCGAACACATCGCGAGCGCGCCCGAGCCGACGTGGCGGTGGCTGCTGGGGCGCACGTTGGTCGGCGTCGCTTCGATTGTGGTGGTGAGCGTGTTCGCAGGCGTCGGGGGGTGGATCGGCGTACGTGCGTCCGGTGGCCACATCGCGATGTTCGACATGGTCGAAGCCGGCCTCAACCTGGTCGCGCCGGGCGTGCTCGTGTTGGGCATCGGAACGCTCGTGCACGGCGTGGCGCCGCGTGTGGCGTCGCTCTCGGGCTACGCGGTGGTGGCCTGGTCGTTCCTCGTTGAGATGATCGGCAGCGTGGTGAAGTTCAACCACTTCGTGCTCGACACGTCGGTGATCCATCACTTGGCCGCCGCGCCCGCTGTCAACCCGCGGTGGGCCACGGCGGCGGTGATGCTCGCAGCAGGCGCGGCGGCGGCGCTAGGCGGTGCGTGCGCGCTGCAACGGCGCGACCTCGTGAACGCCTAAGCGAAGGGTCCGTCCGCCGTGAAGGCATACGCGGCGAAGCGTTCGCCCATGCGCACGTAACCGGCGGCGTTCGGGTGCAGCCCGTCCGGCAGGTCGCCGACGTCGGCTTCGTCGAACAGCGTGCGGCCGTCGAGGTAGTGCAGGTTTGCGTCGCCTTCTTTCTGGCGGGCTTCGACCACGCTCTGCACGATGCCGCGAATCTGCGTGAGCGTCAGCGCACCTTGCGCTTGGGTGATCGGCGTGCCGAGGGCAACGGTGGTGCCCGACGATCCGTCGCTCGGCCCCGCGTGATGTTCGTGCGCCGGGCAAATGATCGGAGACAGCACCACGAACGGCGTGTCCGGGTGGCCCTCACGAACCGTGTCGATGAACGCGTGCAGCGCGGGCGCGAAGGTGCGCAACCGCAGCGAGTCGTGGTTCACGATGTTGATCCCGATCTTGAGGCTCAGCAGATCGGCGGGCTGGTCGCGCATGGTGCGAGCGGTGAACCCGTCGAGGTGGCACTGGCCGGCCAACGCGACGTTGGTGAGCTGCACGTCGCCGAGGCGTGCCGCGGTCGACGGCCACGTGCGCGATCCGCCGTCGGCTTCGAGGCAGTGGCTGATCGACGAACCGTGGTGCACCCACCGCCGGCGTTCGTCGGGCGGCGCCGCGCTGAGTGACGCGCCGTCGTCAATGCTGATGGCTCGGAGCTCCACTAGGGAGTTGCTGGGCAGCCACAGCTCGACATGGTCGGCGGCGGGGAGGTCGTCGAACGTGATGGTGGTGGGTTCGCCGGGCACGAAGGAGAACGCGCCGGTCACGGCATCGACGACGATCACGTGGCCTTCGGTGAACGCCGTCGACGCCACGAGTTCACCGTCGGCGACGAGATCGATCGCGGCGCGGAAGCCCGGACCGCGACCGAGTTGGAAGTGGGTCGCAAGGACCTCGAGCGCGATCGAGGGCGACGTCGTGGTGAAGACCAGTCGCACCCCCGACGGTGACGACGCCAACACTTCGACGTCGAGGGGCAGTTGATACCGCCACCGGTTCGACAACCGCCGCGGCACAACGCCGGCGGCGTTGACGTCGAGATCGATGGCGCCGGCAATCGTCACCCGCGGGTCGGGCAGCCCTATCCGTTGCATGAGCGGTTATGCGTTGATGGCTGCGTAGGCGGCCCACACGCAGCCGATGCCCCGGGCGTCGCCGGTGGTGGTGCCGCCCATCTTGTTCATCACGAAGGCCACGGTCATGCGGTTCTCGAGATCGTTGACTACGACGGATCCGCCGTAGCCACCCCAGAAACATCCGCGCTTGGTGGGGGCGACGGGCATTGCGTCGGAGATCAAGCCGTACCCGATGCCGAGTGTGATCGGCACGCCCAGCACGAGGTCGGGCTTGCCGCTCATCTGCACCTCGAAGATGCGGTCGAGGCCGGCGTCGGAGATAAAACGCGTGCCGTGGCGTTCGCCGCCGTGCGACACGATCGACTGGATCTGCGCGACCGACCGGGCGTTGCCGTGTCCGTTGGCCGCGGGGATCTCTGCGCGGCGCCAGGCCTCGGTCCATGATTCTTCCGGGGTGACGACCGGGTTCGAGAACACTCGGTACGCCACGCTTTCGGCCGACGTGTTCGTCGGGATGATCGCCTGCGCCGGTGGGATGAGGCGAGCGACGCGCGGGTCGCACTCGGCGGGCGTGCCGACGTGGAAGTCGGCGCCGAGCGGCTCGGCCAACTCGTCGCGCACGAACGTGCCGAGGCTCTTGCCCGTGACGCGCCGTACGACCTCGCCGACGAGATAGCCCTGCGTGATCGCGTGATACCCCGACGACTCGCCCGGTTCCCACCAGGGTGCCTCGGCCGCGAGCACCCCGCAGGCTTTGTCCCAGTCGTAGAGGTCGGCCTTGTCCATCGGGGGAGTGAAGCCGGGCACGCCCGCGGTATGGCCGAGGAGATGGCGCACGAGCACGTTCTCCTTGCCGTTGGCTTTGAACTCGGGCCAGTAGGTGGCGACCGGCGCGTCGAGATCGATCAACCCGCGGTCGGCACAGATCAACGCCGAGAGGTTGCACATCGTCTTCGTCGTCGAATACACGTTGATGAGCGTGTTCTCGTCCCATTGGGCTGCGTTGCCGTCGAGGTCGGTGATGTCACCACCCCAGATGTCGACGACGAGCTCACCGTCCTTGATGATCGCCACTGATGCGCCAACGTCGGCGCCGCTGTCGAGGTTGCCCGCCAGTACGTCGCGTACACCGCTGAATCGCTCGTCGAAAGTCCCGTGAATGGTCGCCATTCACGAACCCTATTCAGCCCTACTCTGACGGTGCCATGGCACCCGACCACGATCACGCGCACAGCCACGGTTTCGCGCGCGCCGGTGCCCGTCACGCCAAGCCGCTTGCGTTCGCGCTCGCGTTGAGCGCGCTCGTGCTTGTGGTCGAACTGACCACCGCGATTGCTACGGGGTCGCTGGCGTTGCTGTCCGATGCCGGCCACATGCTCACCGACGTCGCCGGCCTTGCGATGGCGCTCGCCGCGATCCACCTCGCGTCGCGCGGCGAGGCCCGCGAAGATCGCTCGTTCGGGTTGTACCGGCTCGAGATCTTGGCTGCGCTGGCCAACGCCATCTTGTTGTTCGGCGTGGCCGGGTACGTGTTGTACGAAGCGACGCAGCGCCTCAGTGACGCGCCCGAACTTGCGTCGGTGCCGGTGCTGCTGGTCGCCGCAGTGGGCTTGGTCGCCAATCTGATCTCGTTCCGACTGCTGCGCGCCGGCGCGAGCGAGAGCGTCAACGTGGAGGGCGCGTATCTCGAAGTGCTCGCCGATCTCGTCGGCTCGATGGTGGTGATCGTGTCCGCCGCGGTGATCGCTGTGACGCACTGGTGGTGGCTCGACGCGATCGCGGGCGCCGCGCTCGGTCTGTGGATCCTGCCCCGCACGTTCCGGCTCGCCCGCAAGGCGTTGCGCGTGTTGTTGCAGGCCGCGCCCGCGGGCATCGACCTGTCCGCGGTGCACGACGACCTCGCGTCGCTGCCCGACGTGGTCGACGTGCACGACCTGCACGTCTGGACGTTGACGTCGGAGATGGACGTGGCCACCGCCCACCTGATGATCCGCACCGGCGGCGACGCGCACGCGGTGCTCGACCAGGCGCGGGCGATGTTGGCCGCTCGCTACCAACTCGCGCACGCGACCTTGCAGGTCGAACCCGAAGACCACACCGGGTGCGACAGCGTGTCGTGGTGACGCCCGTCGACATCCGTCTCGCGACCCCCGAGGACGTCGACAAGTTGGTGGCGCGCAGCACCGACCCGTACGAGCAACAGGCCGAGCGCGATCGCTTGGCCGCGCAACAGCGGGGGGAGTCGCTGTTGTTGATCGCGTGGGAGGGCGACACGATCCGCGGCCGGCTCGGGCGGTTGTATTTGGCGAGCAAGTACGACGAGGTGCGCGCCGCCCTCGGGGTGTTCCCCGAGATCAACGGGCTCGACGCCTGGCCGCCGGGTCAGGGTGTGGGCACGCAACTAATCGAGGCGGCCGAAGCAATGGCAGTTGAACGCGGGTTCGACCGCATCGGTATCGGCGTCGTCGTCGACAACGTCGCGGCCCGGCGACTGTACGAGCGGCTTGGCTACGAGTACTGGGGCGAGGTGGTCGACCGCTCCGAGTACTTCGACGACGCCGGCAATCTGACCCACGTCGACGAAGAACCCGCCGCGTACTTGGTAAAGCGCCTTATATAGCTTGACAGTTATATAACGCTGTAGTTATATAACCGGTGTGCCGAGCGTCCTCGAAGTGATCGCCGAACCAACCCGCCGCCAGATTCTCGACCTGCTGCGTGAGGCCGAGCTGGCGGTAAGCGATCTCGTCGGCGAACTCTCGATCAGCCAGCCCGCAGTGTCGAAGCACCTCAAGGTGTTGCGCGACGCGGGATTGGTGCAAGTACGGGTCGACGGGCAACGCCGGCTGTACCGCGTGCGTCCCGATCCGCTGCAGGATCTCGACGAATGGTTGGCCCCTTACCGCGTCATGTGGTCGGCCGCCCTCGATGACTTGGAACGGCATCTCGACTCGATGCCCAATCACAAATAGGAGAATTCAATGCCCCTCGATACTGCATACGGAACGCTCGAGACCGTGCCCGAAGGTGGCCGGCTGACGTTCGTCCGCGACTTGAAACATCCCCGCGAAAAGGTGTGGCAAGCGATCACCGATCCCCAGGAACTCGCGGTGTGGTTCCCCTCCACGATCGACGGCGATCGGGTCGCGGGCGCGCCGCTGAAGTTCGTGTTCCCGTTCCCCGACGCGCCTGTGATGGAAGGCACCATGCGGGTGTGCGACCCCCCGTCGGTGATGGAGCTCGAGTGGGGCTTCGACGTGTTGCGCATCACGCTCGACGAAATCGAGGGCGGCACTCGCCTCACCTTGGTCGACACGTTCGCCGACTACGACAAGGCGGCCCGCGACGGTGCCGGTTGGCACGCGTGTCTCGACCGCATGTTGTTCCAGCTGAACGGTGATGCGTGGCCCTACGACGACGACGGCCGCTGGCGCGAGGTCACATCGTGGTACGTCGAGAACTTCCCGGCCGAGGCCACCACGGCGCCGATCCCAGACTTCCATCCGGCGGCGAACGCCTGACCTACAGCTTGGCGAGCGCTTCTTCGTAGCGCGACTTCTCGCGCGCGGTGCCGAGGTTCTCGGTGAAGAACGCATCGACGATCACGCCGTTCTTGTCGATGAGGAACGTGCCGCGATTGGCACAACCAAGCGCGTCGTTGAACACGCCATAGGCCTTGGCCACTTCGCCGTGGGGCCAGAAGTCGGCGAGCACCGGGAACGTGTATCCCTCCGATGCCGCCCACGCCTTCTGCGCGTGCACCGTGTCACACGAGATCGCCAGCACCTGCACGTCGGCGCTTTCGTACGTCGAGATGTCGTCGCGCAACTCGCATAGCTCGCCGTGACAGACGCCGGTGAACGTGAAGGGATAGAAGACGAGCGCGACGGCCTTGTTGCCGCGGAACGACGACAGCTTCACGTTGTCGCCGGTGCTCGCCTTGAGATCGAAGTCGGGCGCTTCTTGACCAATTTCTGCAGACATGGGTGCCAAGCTAAC
>JBEEFT010000148.1:0-19166 GCA_041166225.1 Actinomycetota bacterium
CTTCAGGACTGCGTCACCGTGCAGAGCGGGCCGCGCGATTGCGTACGCAAGGTCCCGGGCACGTGGACCGCTGTGCACACTGCGGAGCAAGCGGCGGCGACGGCTGCGGGCGCGACATACGTCGACCCGTTGCCATGGTTCTGTTTCGAGGAGCGGTGCCCCGCCGTCGTGGGCTCCACGCCCGTGTACTGGGACGGCATCCACTTGACCGCGACGTATGCGCGCTCGCTCGCGCCAAAGTTGGCCGCCGTGTTCTCGCCGACCTGATCGGCGAGACGCGACTACCTACGCGGCTGCGGCGCGCAATGCGTCGAGCACCACGCGCACGAGGTTGGGGGAACCGTCGGTGATGGTGGCCGTGGTTTCGCCGTCGTGATCTTCGAGATCGATCACCACGCCGTCTTTCGACGAGAACGAGCCGCGCGACACGACGATGGTGTTGTCGGCTGCGGTTTTGGTGGTGAGATTCGCGGACTTCGCTGCGTTCTTCACGATCCGCTTGGCGTCGAACGGGGCGCCTTCGACGTAGAACACCCAGTCGCCGCTGTCTGACGCCGGCACGCGCAAACCGTTGCCCTCGATGAAGCCGTCACCCGCGGGCGCGGTGGCCTTGTCGTCGACTTCCTTGCCAACGCCGGCCTCGTCGCGGATCGCCGCCCACGCTTCGTTCACCCGCCGTAAGCCCGCTGCGGCGCGGGCCTGCACGCCCGGGGGCATGTCCGCGTGGTGATCAGGATGAAACAGCGCAACGAGTTCACGCCACGCTCGCTTCGCCGCGTCGACACCCTCGGACTTCTCGGTTTCCAACACGTCCCACGGATCACGCGCACTCATGCCCGCAACCTACCGAACCGGTGTGACACGACCCACGCTTGCCCCCACCGGATGGACGGGTGGCGCGTTAGGCGGTCTCGCGGTAGCGGCGGACGGCGATCGGTGCGAACACCGCGATGATGCCGATGGACCACGCGATGCTCTGCAGCGCGGGAGTCAGCGTCGGCCCTCCGATGCACAACGCACGGATGGCGTTGACGGTCAACGTGAGGGGCTGGTGGGCGCTGAACACCTGAAGCCATCCGGGCTGACTGCTGAGCGGCACGAAGGCTGACGACGCGAACACGAGCGGCGCCACCAACGGGAACGCAGCCGCCTGCGCCGCTTCGGCGTTGCGCATCCGCAACCCGACGTAGGCGAAGATCCACGACAGGGCAAACGTGAACAGCAGGAGGATGAGCAGCGCGCCGCCGAACGCGAACGCGTTGGTGTGAATGCGGAAGCCGACGGCAAAACCGACGCCGGTCATGAGGGTGAACACGAACACGTTGCGAGCGAGGTCGGCGATCGTGCGGCCGGCGAGCACCGCAGAACGGGCCATCGGCAACGAACGGAAGCGCTCGATCAGACCTTTGGTCAAGTCGTCGGCCAACCCGACACCGGTTTGGATCGAGCCGAACGTGATCGTCTGCACGAAGATTCCCGGCATCAGGAAGTCGACATACGGGATTCCCCGAATGCCCGTTGAGATCGCGCCGCCGAACACGTAGCGGAACATCAACACGAAAATGATCGGCTGGATGGTGGAGAACACCAACACCTGTGGCACGCGCCGCATCGCGATGATGTTGCGCCACGTGATTGTCATGGCGTCGGCGACGGCCCAACGGAACTTCGTCATGCCCGTCGAGTCGTAGGACGGAACCGTGAGTTCGAGCGTCATGCCGCACCCCGTTCGACTTCTTCGGTTTCGACGTCGTCGTCGGTGGCTTTCACTTCTGCGGCGTGGCCGGTGAGGCTGAGGAACACGTCGTCGAGCGTGGGCTCGCGCACGATCAGACGCGTCGGTACGAGCTTGCCGGCGTCGAGGGCGCGCACGAGGGCCGTAACGCCCTTGGGGCCCTCTTCGAGTTTGACCTCGACGGTGGTTCCATCGTTGAGGACCTCAGAGGTGCCGAACTTCTCGACGACCTTGCGAGCCCGCAGCGCGATCCGATTGCTGGACAGGCCGATCTCGACCACCGTGGCGCCGAAGCTCGTCTTGAGATCGGTCGGCGTGCCGCGTGCGATCACCTCGCCGTTGTCGATCACGGCGAGCATCTCGGCGAGCCGGTCGGCCTCTTCGAGGTACTGCGTGGTGAGCAGCACGGTGGTGCCGTCTTTCACGAGGTCTTCGATGACGGTCCACAGGTTGTTGCGGCTGCGCGGGTCGAGGCCGGTGGTCGGCTCGTCGAGGAACAACACGGTGGGGCGATGCACCAGAGCCGCGGCTAGATCGAGGCGACGACGCATACCGCCCGAATAGGTGCGCACGGGTCGACTCGCCGCGTGCGCGAGGTTGAACCGCTCGAGCAACTCGTCGGCGCGCGGCTTGATGGTGGCCTTCGGCAGGTGCGTGAGACGCCCGACCATCCGCAGGTTTTCGTACCCGGTGAGGTTCTCGTCGACGGCGGCGTACTGGCCGGCGAGGCCGATGATGTGGCGCACGCGCTCGGGATCTTTCGCGCAGTCGACGCCGAGCACGGTGGCGCGGCCCGACGTGGGCTTGAGGATCGTGGTGAGCATGCGCACGATCGTTGTCTTACCGGCGCCGTTGGGGCCCAAGAGGCCGAACACGGTGCCGGGTGGCACTTCCAGGCTGACCCCCCGTACCGCTTCAACCTCGCCGAAGGTCTTTACGACCTCTTCGGTGGCTATTGCAGGTGCGTTCATGCCAGGAACGGTAACGGAGATAGTTGAGTAAAGTCAAACGTTTAGCGACTGCAATAGTCGTGTCAGATGAATGACTTGACCGACGCGGTATATTGGCGCTTGTGGTGAGTTCTTTGCCGTCCGAACCAGCCGACGAGGCGTGGGCCGCGATTGCGTCGATCTTCATGAGCGACGCGAACCACTCCCGTTTCCACGCCGCGTGTGAGGCCGTCCAGGTCAGCCCACCGGCATTGAAAATGCTCTTGGGCATGGAGCCTGGCGTCGGCACCCCGATGCGCGCCTTTGCCGACAAGCTGCGCTGCGACGCGTCATGGGTGACGTCGTTGGTCGACGACCTTGAGTCGCTGGGCTATGTCGAACGGCGGATCCTGCCGACCGACCGGCGGGTGAAGACCGTGGTCGTCACCCGCGCCGGCATGCGGGCAAAGGCCAAGGCCGAGAAGGTGTTGCACCGCGCGCCCGAGTCGATGCATGCGCTCACCGTCAGCGAGCAGCGCCAACTGCGTGACCTCGTACGCAAACTCGCCTCTGCGGCGGAATCCAGCCAGGAAGCCGCCGGATAACGCGTTCGCGATCACAGTTCGCGGGGCATGCATCTCGTAACCTTTCTCGCCTGTGATGACGCTGCGTAATCCCCGGGTATTGATTCCCGCGGTCCTGGTTCTGGTCGTTGCGATCATCGGCGTGGTCGCCGTGAAGTCGCGCGGCTCCGATAGCAAGCCGCTGCACACCAATAAGAACGCCGCGGCAAACTGTCCGCCCCTGGCGCGCAACGATGCCGTGGCCACGAAACCCGGCCAAGCCGTGTCGGTCGACGTGCTGGCGAACGACGTGGACCCCGACGGTGATCCGCTCGTGTTCCAGATCTTGAACACCACGGGCGGCACGGCCACGGTCGCCGACGGCGGGACCCCCACCGATGCCGGTGACGACAGGCTGGCGTTCACACCGTCGGACCCGCCCGTCGACGGCGCGACTGTGAAATATCAGGCCCTCGATCCTCAGGGCGCGTACAGCAACGGGACGCTGACGGTCTATGTGAACCCGACCGCGGCATTGCCGGCCGGCGTGCAGTCGGAGTCGCCGGACGCACCGCTTCCCGAAGGCACCGAGAGCACCGGGCGCTGCGGTACGCCCACTTCGTCGACCACGATCGACGAAGGCACCACCGGCCCGGTCGGGCCCGATACCGCAGGCGTCACCACAACCGTGGCCGCAGACTCGTCTGGTGGGGGATCACGGACCGCGACCACGACCCGCCACGGTCGCACCACGACGACGATGCGGCACTCGACGGCGCGGGGCACCACCACTACGGCGAAGACGTCGCCGAAGACCACCGCCGCTCCCGGGCCCGGGCCGACCGAACCACCGCATACGACTACGACGCACCGAACCACCACCACCGCGCCGCACACGACGTCGCCTCCGCCAACCGATCCGTCGTGCCCCGACCCGCGGACTAATCCCAGCGGGTTCCACGACTGTCAGAACGCGCACGCGCGCGGCAAGCCGTGGCCGCCGCCGGCGTAGCTACTTCTGTTGGGCCGGGCTGCTCGGGGTTCGCGAGCCCGAGCCGCGCCCACCTCGCCGGGTGATCGGCGGGCGCACGAACGTGGTGGCCCGGTCGCTACTCCACGGCGCGTAAGGGGCCCATACGAGCGCGCACAACGCCAGCAGCACCGCGTCGTAGTTCACCCTCCAGCCGTTGAAATCACGCCACGCCTGATCGCGGTCCGCCTTGATCGGCGTGCCGACCTGGGCGAGTTGCGCGAGCGCATCGTCGAACTCGGCCCGCGTGATCGATATCGGGTCGTCGGGCGCCGGGTCGGGGTCATAGGGGATGTCGTAGAAGTCCGACACGTGGCGCAGGGCGAGAAAGCCACTGCGAATCGTGAGCGCGGCCCGCGGCTCGTACTCGACGTCCACGGCCGACAGCATCAACGACGCGGCGTCGAGCACCGCGCCCGCGGCGGTAATCCACGAGTGGTCGGCGGGCCCCGAGCGGAACTGCGCGAGCGAGCCCATCGACGTGTGGCTCTCCTCGATGTCGACAAACCACAACTCCCAGTCCCGCCACAGTTCCGTGGTGCGGTCGAGGAAGTTGACCTCCTGGAAGCGCCGCAGCATTCCGACCGCCGACGGCGGGCTGCCGGCTCGCACCGAGAGCAGCGACACTTCGCGTTCGCGCCGTTGGTACGACGAGTAGATCGTGGGCAGGTACGTGATCAGCAGCGCGACGAGGCCGAGGCCGAGCGACGCTTCGACGAAGCCGAGAAACGTCGAGCCGACGTGCTCGGCGCGGTACGTCCCGAGCGTGGTGACGGACGCGCCGCTCAACTCGAACGCGAGCAACGGGCGCATGCGGTCGAAAGACCAGAAGAAGCCGGCGAACGTCACCCACACCACGAGCAGCCACACGACGGGCAGCGACAGCAACGACAACGGGGCGAACAAGCGCATGAGCCGGTGCCCGTCTTCGGGGCTGCGGCGTTTGGCCGCGGCGAGGAATGGTTTGCGCCACGTGAGGAACACGATGCGGGCGAGCGCGGTCGGCTCGTCTCGGGGCACCACGAAGGTGCGGATCGCAGACATCAACGTGCGGGTGAGCACCACGAACGCAATCACTGCGACGAAAACGCGCGCCACGATCATCCTGCGAACGCCTCCCACGCCGTCTTGGCGCGATCGCTCATTTTCGCCAACGTCTTGGTGACGATGCCGTCGAGCTTGTCGGGGTCGGTGCGCTGCGCGAAGTCGGTGAACTGCGACTCGAGGAAGACCAGGCACAACACGTCTTCGTAGGTTTGCGCCTCAGCGTCGGTCTTCAAGTTGCGCTTGTGCATGAGGTCGCCGACGCGTTCGACGGTGTCGTCGGGATAACCGTTGGCCCGCAGCGTGGCCGCCGCGTTGTCGAAGGCGACGTCGTAGAGATGCTTGCGCCACGCGAGGTATCCGGCGCGACCGTCGGGATACGACGAGCGCGGCGTTTCCCATCGACGCAGGTGATGGGCTCGCACGGCGAGGCGTAGTGCTTCGCTCGCGTCGGGCTCGAGTTCGTGCAGCCACCAGGTCGCGAGCTCGGCTTCGCCCAGTGCGAACGGCCTGGCTTCTCCCCGCACCCGCAACACACGCGGATCGGCTGCGTTCGCCGCGTCGAACGCAAACGACGCCGCCTCGAATTGCTTCGAAGCGGCGTCGTTCATCGCTGTTTTCTAGCCCAGCAGCTGACTTTTGGCGTGTGGCGGTCGGACGTCCGACCACGACACGCCAAAAGTCGCCAGGCTTTAGCGCAAGCCGAGCTTTCGGGCGCAGACGGGCCACTGGCCCCAGCCCGAACGGGCTTGGAGGCGCTGGGCGACGCCGAGCTGCACGTCGTAGGAGTAGTCGATCGGGTTCCCGGCCATGCCGAGCCCGTGCCACGTCCCGAGGGAGAACTGGAAGGCCCCGAAATAGTTGCCGCTGCGACTTACCGCGTCGGAGCGGCCGCCGGCTTCGCATCGGGAAAGTGCGGCCCACACATCGTTGGTAACCGGGCCGGTGAGCCGGGGACGGGGGGCGGCTGCGCTCCTGCTCGCTCGAACGGGAGCGGGAGGCGGGGGTGGTGGTGGAGCAGTGGTTGTAGTTGTGGGCTGCACGATCTGAGGCTCGACTGCTGCAGCGAGAGCGACGGAATGAGGAGCTGGTGTCGGACCTGCCGCCGTCGGCAAGGCACGACACCCAAGACTGATGTAACCCGTAACGCCGAGTATGAGGATCACACCGGCCGCAAGACGTCTAACCATGGAAAAGAAAAGCCCTTCGTAGGCAATAGGACACGGTGGGGGGAAGTAGGGCACGCGTGTCGCAAACCCGGAGGTCGACAACTACTAACGGCAGACCCAGCCCACCAGCTCCGTGGAAGCACTAAGCGCTAACCACAGCAATCGTTTTTTAAACGGTAGTTAGCATTTTAGCGCGAGGGTGTGACAGAACGCGGTATTTCCCCGCGATTTGGCTCACACGCTGGGGATTTGCGGCGTCAGAATGGGTGTCGAAAGAGGGGGTTTCATGCTTGTTCCTTTGACCGTTGGTGACTTCTTGGCGCGTGGTGCGCTCGCCTTCCCTGATCGCGTCGCCGTCATCGACGAGCCCGGCGTTGCTGGCGCGTTGGGGTCGCTCACGTATCGCGAACTCGACGCCCGCGCCCGTGGGATGGCGCTGGCCCTCGAGAAAATGGGCGTGGGCCAAGGCGAGCGGGTCGCGATCGTGTCTCCCAACTCGGCCAAGTTCATGGTGACGCTGTTCGGCGTCAGTGGCTTCGGTCGCGTCTGTGTACCCGTGAACTTCCGCCTGAACGCCGAAGAAGTCGGTTACATCGTCGAGCACTCGGGTGCGACCGTCCTGCTGATTGATCCCGAGGTCGAACCCAACCTGGCCGGCGTGCAGTGCAAGCACCGCATCGTGTTGGACGGTGTGGCCGACGCCGAGTTGTTCGCGCCGGCGCCCGACGGCACCCAGCCGGCGGCGTGGGAGGCCGACGAGAACGCCACCGCGTCGATCAACTACACGTCGGGCACCACCGCGCGGCCTAAGGGCGTGCAACTGACCCACCGCAACATCTGGCTGAACGCAGTCACGTTCGGTTGGCACGCGGGAGTGTCCGATCGCGACACGTACATCCACACGCTGCCGATGTTCCACTGCAACGGCTGGGGCATGCCCTACGCGTTGACGTCGATGGGGGTGAAACAGGTCGTGCTGCGCAAGGTCGACGGCGAAGACATCTTGTCGCGCATCGAAGAGCACGGCGTGTCGTTGCTGTGCGGCGCGCCCGCGGTTGTGGCCGCGATCTTGGATGCAGGCACGAAGCGCCGCGACGCGGGAACGCCGGTGCCGGGCGCGGGTCGGGGCGTACGCATGGTCGTGGCTGGCGCTCCGCCGCCCACCAAGACGATCGAACGGATCGACACCGAACTCGGGTGGGAGTTCATCCAGATCTACGGCCTCACCGAAACGTCGCCGCTGTTGGTGATGAACCGCGCTCCCGCTGAGTGGGACGACCTGCCGCCCACCGAGCGAGCGTCGTTGCTCGGCCGGGCGGGGATGCCCACGATCGGCGTCACGATGAGCGTCGACGAGTCAGGTGAGTTGCTGGCCCGCACTAACCAGGTGTTTGCCGGCTACTGGGAGCAGCCCGAGGAGACCGCGAAAGCACTTGCGGGCGGGTGGTTCCATACCGGCGACGGCGGTTCGATCGACGAGCACGGCTACGTCGTGATCGCAGACCGCAAGAAAGACGTGATCATCACCGGCGGCGAGAACGTTTCGTCGATCGAGGTCGAAGACTGCCTGTTCCAGCACCCCGACGTCGCGGAAGTCGCCGTGATCGGCGTTCCTCACGAGAAGTGGGGCGAGACGATCAAGGCGCTCGTGGTGTTGCGCGAAGGCGCCACCACCGACGAGGCCGCGCTAATCGCCCACTGCCGCGATCGCATGAGCCACTTCAAGTGCCCCACCTCGGTCGAAGTACGCACCGAACTCGCCCGCACCGCTACCGGCAAGCTCCAGAAGTTCAAGCTGCGCCAGCCGTTCTGGGAGGGCCGCGAAAAACTCGTCAACTAGCGCGTCACACCTTCCGGGTGATGCCTCCGTCGACGCGGATCACGGCGCCGGTGGTGAAGCTCGCTGCGGCCGACGCAAGGTGCACCGCGAGAGGCGCCACCTCGTCGGGTTCGCCGAGGCGGCCCAGCGGCACAAACGACGGGTCGAGGGTGTCGGCCCACGCCTTGCTGGCGTCGGTGCGAAACGGGCCGGGCAGGATCGCGTTCACGCGCACGCGCGGTGCAAACGCTTCGGCCAACCCGACGGTGAGCGCGTTGAGCCCGGCCTTCGCGCAGGCGTAGGGGAGTTCGTTCACGCTGGCGACCAGCGATCCCGCGGTGCCGATGTTTACGATCGATCCGCCGTCGGCTGCCGCCATGTGGGTGCCGGCCAACACGCCGAGGCGGAACGGTCCCTTGAGGTTCACCGCCTGCGTCTTGTCGTAGAGCTCTTCGGTTACGGCGGCGAGGTTCTCGTAGAGCGGCGACATGCCCGCGTTGTTCACGAGCACGTCGAGGCGTCCGAACTCGTGCAGCGTCGCGGCGATGAGATTGTCGCAATCGTCCCAGCGGCCGACGTGGCAAGCGATCGCGAACGTGCGCCGCCCCGTGGACGTTTTGATCTCGGCCGCGGCGGCCTCGCACGCGTCGAGCTTCCGCGACGCGATCACCACCTCGGCGCCGGCTTCCGCAAGGCGCTGCGCGATCGCTCGGCCGATGCCGCGCGACCCGCCGGTCACGATGGCGACTCTGCCGGTCAGGTCGTGCAGTTCGGCCAGCGTTGGTGCTTGGGCCACGAAGAGTCTCCTTGTTCAGCTCGCCGTTACGACGAGCGTGCCCTTCATGCCGGCGGATTTGTGGCCGGGGATGGCGCAATAGAACTGATACGTGCCGGGCGGAGCGGTGAAGCGTTCGACCCGTGTGCCACCGAGCGGCGCCTTCACCGACAAGTTCAATTTGTCGATCGTGAATGTGTGCCAGAACAGGTCCTTGTTGTGGAACACGACCGTCACCCGTGAGCCGGTCGCCGTCAACTTCGACGTCGAGAACTTGGCCCCCGACGACCTGATCGAGATCACGCGTCCCGACGCCGCGGGAACGTTCGTGTCGTTTGTCGACTGGCCCACGCTCGCGGCAATCAGTGCGACCGCCGCCAACGTGATCGTTCCGAACGCGACGACGCGCTCGGGCACTTTCACCGCCGACGCGACGCCGGCCACGCAAAGCGCCGACAGCGCCATCGGCACCGCCAGCGTCGACAGGGCCCCACCGTGCACGGCGTTGCTCCACGCGGCGGGCGCCATCCAACCGAGGACGTCAATGAACAAAACCAGGAGCAGCACGCGTCCGAGCAGGCCGCCCCGCAGCCGCAACAGCAGACCGCCGGCGACGAGCAGCGCGGCGATCGCGACGCTTTCAAAATCGTGCAGGACCATGCCGGTCACGAACAGCACGCCCGCAGCGGCGGCTGCGCTTACTCGGAGGATCATCGTGTCAACGCTACGACCCCGACACGGCCGACTTACGCGACCGTGACCGACGCCAGCATCGCGTAGACGTTCTGTTCTGCCGCTGCGAGTTGGTCGCCGCTGAGGCACGCGCGCATGTAGAACACGCCGCCGCTTGGCCGCGCGATCGCAGCGACGATCGTTTCGTCACCCTGTATCTCTTTGCACGCGCCGGGCTTGGCCGCGTCGACGCGCGCGATCTGGCCGTCGATCACCGTGTTAGGTGGCGGCGGGGGAGCGTCGAGGCTGACGGTCCACACCACCAGCGGGTTGTTCGGCGTGAGCATGTCGACCGGCCAGCCGCATTCGGTGGCGCCGGTGGTGCTGGTATCGCACGGATTGCTCACTTCGTCGGCGCTCAAGTACACGATGGGCGACGTGCTGCCCGAGGTGTGCTCGGGGAACGTCTGGGCCCGCCAGTGCTTCGGGCGCTGAAAGCTGATGCCGAACGCCGCGTAGTTGTCGCGAGTGATGTCTTTGGTCGCGGGCTTCGCCGTGATCAGCGTCGTCGGCGTGGTGTCGACGGTGGTCGTGGTCGCCCGCTGGGCGCTCGTCGACACGTCGGACGAGGACGACGGCTTGTCACCGTCGTCGTACTGGTGAGCGATGAACAGCGACGCGGGCGCAAACGCGATTGCTGCGATCGTGATGCGCGCGATGCGGCGGATCACGTCTTGCTCCAAATGCGCAATGGCGCGATCGCTTGGCCGCCGGCGGCCAACGCGGCTTCGAGTTCGTCACCCGTGAACCAGTCGAACTCGCCCTTGTCGTTGCGCGCCGCGGTGCGCACCCACACTGCGTCGAACAACACGTCGAAGCCATGGGGTGCGAGGTCAAGGGCGCCAAAGCTGTCTTTCACCGACGCTCCGGTCGACAGGTCGACCCGCGCCAGCATCTCGTCGGCGTCGACCGCGGGATGCAGCGTCACTGCGTCGGGATAGAACTCCGCGGTGCGACGCGGTGCGTACCAGTACGTGTCGGTCCAGCCGCCTCGGATTCCGCCGTGCGATGCGCACCACCGCGCGTTCGCGCGCGCCGCGTCGGCCGTGTCGGCCAGAGTCGCGGCGGCGCGGAAGTGGTCGGTGAGGGTCGTCAGTGACGTGGCCGCGTTGCGGCCACTCGTCGACGGCATCACGTACGCGGGGCGGCCACCGAATGGTTCGGGTTGCACGCCAACGCCAGCCTTGCGCGACACCGCAACGCGATACGCCGTGATCGACGTGAAAAGAACGGCCGCGGGCTTGTACTCGCGCACTAACGCTTCGACTTCGAGGCGGCCCTGTCGCAGCTCGTTCGACGACATCTTCGACGCATCGGCCTCGACCCGTCCTACGAAGTCGGTGAAGCCCACGCGGTCGACCTTCAGCGCGTGGTTGCCGTCGCGGTCAGCGGTTACGACGCCCGCCGCAAGCGCGGCTGGCCAGAACCGGTTGCCGGGCCGGGCGTAGCCAACGCCAGCCGCGGCCGACGCCGGCGACGGGTTCACGCCGCAGATCAACAGGCGCAACCCATGGGCGACACGGTTAGGAAGAGGGCGACGGGTCAAAGCGGCCATGGTCTCGGCAGCGGGCGTCGTAGGAGGCGGGTGTGACGCGCACGGCCATGCGTCGCCCACAGGTCGGGCAGAAGCGGGGCGGGTCGAGGGCGCGGCCACATTGGTTGTCGCACAACTCGCGCTTGCGACCACAGCTCGTGCAATACGTGCGCTCCGACATCACAGCGCGGCGGAGAGCGCTCCTACCGGCATGCGCAGGTCTTCGAGCATGCGCAGGTCTTCGTCGGCCGAACGGCCCAGCGTGGTGAGGTAATTGCCGACGATCAGCGCGTTGATGCCCGACGTCATGCCCATCGACTGCAGGTCGCGCAGCGTTACTTCGCGCCCGCCGGCGAGGCGCAGGATCACGGTGGGCAACGCGAGCCGCAACAGCGCGATCCACTTGATCGCTTCCAGCGCGCCGACCAGCGGTCGTTCGCTCAACGGCGTACCCGGACGCGGATTTAAGAAGTTCACCGGGATCTCGGCGGGCTCGACCTCGCGCAGTTGGCCGATGAGCTCGAGGCGCTGCTCGGGCGATTCGCCCATGCCGAACAGCACGCCACAACACAACTCCATGCCTTCGGCCCGCACCATCTGGCACGTCTCGAAGCGCTCCTCCCACGAGTGGGTGGTGACGATGCGGCCGAAGAAGCTCTTCGCCGTTTCGAGGTTGTGGTTGTAGCGATGCACGCCGACCGCCTTGAGGCGAGCCGCCTGTTCGGGGTCGAGCACGCCGGCGCTCACGGCCACCTGCATACCGGTGCGCTCGATGATCACCGGCGTCACTTCGAGCAACCACTTCATGATCTTTTCGTCGGGGCCCCGCACTGCGAGCACCAGACAGAACTCGGTCGCGCCGGTCGCCTTCGTCTCCTCGGCCGCCTTCACCACCTCGTCGATCGACAACAAGGGCGTGGCCTTCACCGGCGAGTCGAACTGGGCCGACTGGCTGCAGAACGAACAGTCTTCCGAGCAGCCGCCCGTCTTGACCGACAGGATGCCTTCGACCTCGACCATCGGTCCGCACCACGCGAGGCGCACTTCGTGGGCAACGGCAGCGAGCGCCGCGGTGTGCTCTTCGGGCAGCGCCGCCAGCTCGGCCAGTTCGTCCATCGTGAGCTGACGTCGGTCGTCGACGAGTGCCTGGGCGGCGTGGGCGAGCACTTCGCGCGGCGTTGCCATGGCCAAAAACCTAGATGGTCAAAAGCGCGGCCACTGCTTCGATGGCGTCGACGGCCACAGTGAACTGGTCGTTTTGCACCAGCCAGTCCCGATTTGCGACGTGCAACGCGTCGTCCTCGGCGAACCGGTTCAGCATCACGACCAGCGGCCGCGCCGTGCCGAACGCCGCGGTCGCGCCTCGCACCGCGTTGATCACGCCGAGCCCGGCGTCGGCGACTAGCAACACGGCGTCGGCGTCAAGTTCGTCGGAGAAGTCACCCACGTGTTTGCCGTCACTGGCTTGGGGTGACCACGCCCCGCCCGCGGTCTCGACGAAACCGAACTCGGCTTGCGTGTCGTTGTCGGCCCACGACGCGAACACCTCGCGCGCGAGATCCCCAGTCGTGAACGGATCGCGGCCGAGCACCGCTGCCGCCATTGGCGGCGCCATCGGCACCGGGTACCACCGATGCGGCGGGCACACGGCCTCGGGGTCTTCGCTCGTGGCCGCGCCAAGCATCGCGGCGTCGGTCGACACGTCGTCGGCGTCGAAGCTCTGCGCCGGTTTGCGGGCGATCACCACGCGGCGCTGGTTCACGAGCTCCTTGGCGACGGCCGCGCCGACGAACGTCTTGCCCACTTCGGTGCCGGTGCCGGCGATCACCACAACGCGCTTAGGCCGCATCCAACTCCTTCAGTGCGTGCACGAGCAGCGCGACGTCGTCGTCGCTATGGGCCGCGCTGAGTGCAACGCGCAGTCGCGACGTGCCGTCGGGCACGGTCGGCGGACGGATCGCGGGCACGAGCAGTCCTCGTGCGGCCAGGAACGCCGATGCGTCGAGCGCGGCCTGTTCGTCGCCCAACACGATGGGCACGATCGGCGATGGGTGGCCGGGGCACACGCGCTTCACGTGAGCGGCGAGTCGTGCCACGAGCGCTTCGCCTTCACTGGAGCGCAGCACCGCCAGCGCGGCGCGCGCCGCGGCGGTGTCGGCCGGCGTCGACGCGGTGGTGAAGATGTAGGGACGGGCGCGGTTCACGAGCAGGTCGCAGACCGCCGCGCTCGCAGCCACAAAACCGCCGAGGGATCCGAGCGTCTTGCTGAGAGTGCCGACGCGCACGAACGACAGGTCGTCGTCGGCGCTCCACTTCGGGTCGGGACCCAGCACGGCGTGGGCCTCGTCGACCACCAGCAACGCGCCGGTCGCGCGGGCGAGGTCGGCGAGTTCGTCGAGCGGCGCGACGTCGCCGTCCATCGAAAACACCGAATCGGTAACGAGCATCGCTCGTTGTGCGCCTTGCAGCAGCGACGCGGCGTGTTCGACGTCGCCGTGGTCGTAGATCGCGACGTCGGCTTTCGACAGACGGCACCCGTCGATGATCGACGCGTGGTTCAACTCGTCGCTCACGATGCGCGTGCCGCGCGTGCCGAACGTGCTCAGCACGGCGAGGTTCGTTTGGTAACCAGTGGCGAACAACACGGCGCGTTCGGTGCCCTTCCAATCCGCCAGTTCGGCTTCGAGCGCGTGATGGGTTTCGCGCGAGCCCACCACGAGGCGGGCCGAGCCGGCACCGGCGCCGCTGGCGTCGAGCGCCGCGTGCGCGGCGGCAACCACGGCGGGGTGTTGCGTGAGACCGAGGTAGTCGTTCGACGCGAAGCTGATGAGGCTCGCGCGCGGATCGGTACCGTCGGTCGCGATCGGCGCCCGCCACCGGTCCGCAGCCCGAATTGTGTCCAACTCGCGGTCGACCCACGATGTCCAACGGAACCCGTCACGAGATGCGGTCATCCGGCGTCGGACTTCGTGACGAGTTCGAGGGATTCGAGCAGCGCGTCGACGATGCGGTCGATTTCGGCTTCGGTCGACGTGAGGATCGGCATGAGCACCACCACGTCACCCAGGGGACGCAGCAGCACGCCGCGCCGGACGGCTTCGGCACAAACCCGTCGGCCCCAGCGCAACCCGTCGGCGGGCGGCGCCAACTCGACGCCGACCATCAAACCTTGCTGACGGACCTCGCGCACCTCGGCGCGCGGCGCGATGTCGCGATCGAGCCGCGCTTGCAGTTGCGCGGCGCGCGCCCGCACGTTGCCGAGCACGTCCCATTCCGTGAACAGCTGCAGATGACGACGGGCGACGGCCGCGCACAAGGCGTTCCCGGAAAACGAGTGTCCGTGGTACAGCGTGAACTCGCTGAGGTCGGGGCCGAGGAACGCGTCGAACACCGCGCCGCTCGCAACGGTCGCAGCCATCGGCAGGTACCCGCCGGTCAAGCCTTTGCCGATGCACATCACGTCGGGCGTGAGGTCGCACTGCTCACTGGCGAACAGCGTGCCGGTGCGCCCGAACCCCGTCGCCACTTCGTCGGCGATCAGCAGCACGTCCGCCTCGCGGCACGCGGCGCCGAGGCGGGCGACGTCGGCCGCGGGCGACAATCGCATCCCGGCCGCGCCCTGCACGAGCGGCTCGATCACCACCGCGGCGAGCTCCGCGGCGTGTTCGCGCACCATCGCGATCGCGGTGTCGAACGCTCCGGGCGCGTCGACATCGGGCGCCCGCAAGACCGGGAACCGCAGCGGGTCGTAGAGGTCGGTGCCGAAGCCGCCGGCGCCCACGGACAGCGACCCGATCGTGTCGCCGTGATAGGCGCCGCCGAACGCGAGATACGTGTTCCTCCCGTCCACGCCCCGGTTCACCCAGTACTGGAAGGCAATCTTCAAGGCCTGCTCCACCGCGGCGGCGCCGTCGCTGGCGAACAGCAAGTGCGGTCGGTCGACAGGCAACACCGCGGACAGGTCTTCGGCTAACGCCACCGCCGCCACGTTGCCGTTGCCGAGCAACGTGCTGTGCGCGACGCGCCCGATCTGATCGCGCAACGCTTCGTCGAGTTCGCGCACACAGTGCCCGAGCGTGTTCACCCACAGCGACGAGATCGCGTCGAGGTAGCGGTTGCCGTCGGTGTCGATCAGTTCGCGGCCTTCGGCCCGGTCCACGATGATCGGCTGGTTGTCGGCGTACGTCGCCATCTGCGTGAAGCCGTGCCACACCACCGCCGCGTCGCGTTTGACCCAGTCGTCGTAGGAACTCACACGTGCACGGTATTGCCTGCGCGTCGTCGGGCGCGCCGGGCTGTCAGCACCACGGTCAAAAGCACGGCGGCGATACCCGCTTCGGACTGGCCCCCGGTACTCGGCGTGACCGGCACGGGCGACGCCGCAGACCGCAGCGCCGACGCGGGTGCACGCGTCGTCGACGGCGCGGCAAGAGTGGTTGGGGCCGCCGCGTCGGCGGCCTCGACGAACTGGCGGTACGCGCTCACGATCGCCGGCAGCACTCTGAGGTCGTTGTGGTACGTGCCCGGGAATGTGCGGTTGTCGGCGCCGCGCAGTTGGGGCGACGTTGCGTACGTCGGTCCGGCGAATCCGGGGTCGGCCGCACCCGAACCGTCGGAGATCGTGAGCCACTTCGTGACGCCGTACGTCTCGTCGCTGCCATTCGCGCCGTTGAGCGCCGCGAGCCATGGAGTGTTCGCGGCGATCTCGTCGCAACTCACGACATTGCCCTCGGAACCAGGCGGGCACAGCGACGTGCCGTGATTGCCACCGGCGATCCCGACAAACGCCACTACGTCGTTCCGCATCTCGGGATGTTCTTTGAGCATCTTCCGCACGACGGTGACGCCAAGGGAATGCGCGACGAACGACACGCGACGCGAGCCCGTGTAGGTCTGCACGGCGCGTACGAAGTCGTAGACGTCGGCGACATTGACCGAGTTGTTCGTGACCCGCGGCTCTCCGTCCCAACCCATCGCCGCGTGCTCGGCGATCATCTCGGGCTGCAACCGCTGCGTAGCGGTGCCGCTGTTCCCGCCGAGGCCGTTGTACGACACCGCCCACAACTCTTGGTCGCTCCAGCCCGCCTTTCGGAAGTCGTCGCGCACCACGTACCAGTCCGCCGCGTCGACGGTGTTGCCGTGCACAAAGATCACCGGCGCGTGGGTTCGGGGCGCGCCGGGCGTAACGCCGCCGAAGCCGCCGAGCGCAAAGCCCCACTCGTGGTCGACCAGCGCCGGGAAGCCGGGCCCGAACGCGACGCGCGCCGCCTTCTGTGGCTTCTGGTGAGTTGGTTCCCCGCGGGCGGGTGCCGTGACGGACAGCACCCCGACGGCCCCGGCAACTGTGACCGCCAGCAGCCGGCGCTTCGCGGTCACGGCAGTTGCGACCGGATCACTGCGGCCGTGTCTGCCGCGCCGCGCGCGCTGAGGGTGATCGTGAAGTGGTTGACGTCGTCGACAAGATGATCTTGCAACGCCGGTACCTCGCTGCACATGGCGGCAGCCACGTCGTCGGGGAACAGAGGCGGCACCTGGTTCAGTAAACCGCGCGGCGCCCGCAGCCACGGCGTGGGTTTCGTGAGCCGACGGAAAAACTGTCCGCCGTCGCCCAACGTGTCCGCACCGTCGGCGCGGATGGCGTCGACGTTGCAACCCGAGCGCAGGCTCGGCGCCTCGCCGATGAGGTCGGCCATCACGTAAGCCTCGATAGCGTCGTTCCACTCCTCGAGCGCCGGGTGTTGCTTCCAGAACTCGAGCCACGCGTCGACGCTTTCGAAGGTCATCGACAGACGCTGCATCGTGGGACCCAGGATCTGCGTGAGCACTTCGTCGATGTCCGCGCCTTCGGGCAGCGTGCCGAAGCTGACGCCGCCGTCGACGAGCACCAGCGCGTCCATGCGGTCGGCGTGGTTCACCGCGAACGCGGCACCTACGAACGCCCCCATGCTGTGGCCCACGATCGTCGCGGTGTCGGTGCCGACGTGATCGAGCACCGACCGAATGTCGTCGGCGTGGGCGGCCATCCCATACGGACCCGGCAGCCCGGCGCTGCCGGCGCGGCCGCGCAGGTCGGGCGCGAGCAGCGTGGCGTCGTCACCCAACTCGTCGGCGACCATCGCCCACGTGAGGTGGTTCGCCGTGATCCCGTGAATCAGCACGACCACGGGAGCGCCCTCGCGCCCCATCTGCGTGCCCACGTTGAGGTGCCCACCGGTGACGGGCACCGAAATCGTTTCGAAACTCATGTCTTCTTTCCTACCTTCTTCACTGAACTGGGCGCACCTGGTGCGGGTTTCCGGTTTGGGGTGCGCCCAGTTGCAGAGGTTTTCTTTGGAGCGGCCGTCTTCTTCGCAGGCGCCTTTTTCGGCGCGGCCTTCTTCGCAGGGGTTTTCTTCGCCGCAGTCTTCTTGGCCGCGGCGCGTTTCTTCTTGGGAGCGACGGTCGGGCCGAGCATGCGGCCGATGCCTAACCGGGTGGCGAGCATCGAGCGGTCGAGTTCGCCCACCGGGCCGTGCCACGCAACGGCGCCGGTTTGCAGCAGCGTCACCGTGTCGACGAGGTGCAGCGCGGCGGCCACGTTCTGCTCAACGAGCAGCATCGTGACGCCCGTGGTCGCGACCTCTTTCAGCGTGTTGAACACGTCCCGCACGACTAGCGGCGCGAGACCCGCACTGGGCTCGTCGACCAACACCACGCTCGGCTCGTTGATCAGCGCGCGGGCCACGGCCAACGCGGCCTGCTCGCCGCCTGACATCGTGCCCGCGGCTTGCCGGCGGCGTTCATGCAGCTTCGGGAATCGCTCCCACGTGCCGGCGAGAGACGGCGCGTAGCGCGACTTGTCGCGGCGCCGCAGCGTGTACGCGCCGAGGCGAAGGTTCTCCTCCACGGTTAGCTCCGGGAACACCTGACGGCCTTGCGGTACATGGCCGAGCCCGAGCCCCACCCGCTGCTCGGGCGACAAGGTTGTGATGTCGCGCCCGTTGAGCCGCACCGCGCCCGTCCGCGCCGGCACGAGCCCGGCGATCACCTTCATCGTCACCGACTTGCCTGCACCGTTGAGGCCCAGTAGCCCGGCGATCTCACCTTCGGCGACCGACAGGTTTACGTCGAACAGGATCTGGCTCACGCCAAAGCCGGCGTCGACGTGCTCGACTTCGAGTACGGGTTCGCTCACAGCACCGCACCGCCGAGGTAGGCCTCGAGCACCAGGTCGTCGTGGATGACCTCGTCGGGCGTGCCGTGCGCGATCACCTGACCAGCCGCCATCACGTAGAGCTCGTCGCAGGTGGCCAACACGAGCGGGATGTTGTGCTCGATCAGCAGGACCGTGCGGCCGAGTTCGTCGCGCAGGTCGACCAGGCGCTCGGCCAGGTTCTCGGCCGCGGCCGGAGCCATGCCGGCCGCCGGCTCGTCGAGCAGCACCACTTCGGGTGCAGTGAGCAGCACGGCACCGAGTTCGACGATGCGCTGCTGACCGATCGACAGGTTCGCCACGGGCGTGTCGGTGTAACGCTCGAACCCCAGCGCCGCGATCGCCGCTGCGGTGCGCTCGCGCAACTCGCGCTCGCCCCGCGCGACGTTGGGCAGGTACCCGAGCGCCGACGCGGCGTCGTATCCGGCCACGACGTGCTGGGCGAGCAAGAAGTTCTCGGTAACCGACAGGTCGCGCACGAGCCCGATGTTCTGGAAGGTGCGCCCGAGGCCGGCCGACGCGCGTTGCGCCGCGCTGCGCGTCGACACGTCCGCGCCCAGCAGTTCCACGCGCCCGCTGTCGGGCCGGTGCCGACCGGAGATTGCATTAAACAGCGTGGTCTTGCCGGCGCCGTTGGGCCCGAT
>JBEEFT010000149.1:0-11711 GCA_041166225.1 Actinomycetota bacterium
GCCAGTTCGAGCGCACGCTGATCATCGCCGACGAAGGCGCGCAGGTTCACTACATCGAAGGCTGCTCGGCTCCCGTCTACGCGAAAGACACCGACTCGCTGCACTCCGCGGTGGTCGAACTCATCGCGAAGAAGAGCGCGCGCATCACGTACACGACCATCCAGAACTGGTCGAACAACGTCTACAACCTCGTCACCAAGCGGGGGCGCGCCGACGCCGAAGCGCGCATCGAGTGGATCGACGGCAACATCGGTTCGAAGCTCACGATGAAGTACCCGAGCGTGTACCTGATGGGCCCGAAGGCGTCGGGCGAAGTGCTTTCGGTGGCCTACGCGGGGCCTGATCAATGGCAAGACGCCGGAGCCAAGATGTACCACTGTGCGCCCGAGACCACGTCGACGATCGTGTCGAAGTCGATCTCACAGGGCGGCGGCCGCACCACGTACCGGGGCATGGTCCACGTCGACGAAGGCGCCACGAAGAGCAAGAGTTTCGTGCGCTGCGACGCGCTGATCCTCGACGAAGACAGCCAGAGCGACACGTACCCGTACATGGAAGTGGGCGAGCGCGACGCGCAGATCGGCCACGAAGCCACGGTGTCGAAGATCGGCAGCGAGCAGCTCTTCTATCTGATGAGCCGCGGCCTGTCCGAAGAACAGGCGATGGGCATGATCGTGAACGGCTTCATCGAGCCGATCACCCGCACGCTGCCTATGGAATACGCGGTCGAGTGGAGCCGCCTGATCGAACTCCAGATGGAAGGCTCGATCGGCTAGAGCGTCGCCCGCTCAGTCGGCGACGTAGGTCACCGAATCGACCACGAAGCCGCCGCCGGGCCACGCCTCGACGGTCATCTTCACCGCACCGCCCTCGTAACTCCACACGCAGTTGAACTGCCCACCCTGCGGCTGGCACGCCTGCTTCGAGTAGGTCACCGAGTCGGTGGTGTACGGGTGCGAAAACATCTTGGAGATTGCTTGGGGTTTCGCGTAGTTCGACGCGTCGGCCTGGTCGTTCTTCTTCCAAGCGTTGAACAGCCCGTCGGCCGCGCCCTGCGGCGATGACGGCGGACCGGAGGGCGCTCCCGACGGCGTGCCGTACGCACCGGGCCCGGTGGTGCTCTGGTTCCCCGCTGCCGTCGACGTGCTGCTCGGCCCGCCGCCCGCCACCACGGTGGTCGTGGTCGCCGCCACCTTGTCGGATGGCTTGCTGTTATCGCCGCAAGTGGCGACCGCGGCGCCGACGGCACCAATGGCGAGGACGGCAAAAAGTACGGACGTGCGGCGGGGCATGGTCGCTACGGTAGCGACGACGTCGAGCGCAGTCGGGGCGCTCCGTCGCGTGGGGGACAGGTCGTGCGGTTGTACGCGGAGGTCGCGAAGCGGAGCTTTCGTCGCTGGTCGACCTACCGCGCCGCCACGATTTCTGGGATCTTTAAGAACTCGGTGTTCGGGTTCATCCGCGCCTCGATCCTCGTCGCGGTCGCCCACGCCCGTCCCGGCGCCGGTGGTTTGTCCGTCAAAGGTTTCGTCACATTCAGCGTGTTGAGCCAGGCGCTGACCTCGTACGTCGGCATCTTCGGCGATGGTGACGAGATCAGCGAGCGGGTGCGCACCGGCGACGTCGTCACCGACCTGTACCGACCCGCCGACTTCCAGCTGTGGTGGCTGGCGGCCGACGTCGGGAGGGGAGTGTTTCAGCTGCTCGGGCGGGGGCTCCCGATCGTCGCGGTTGGCGCACTCGTGTACGGACTGCAAGCGCCCGCGTCGATAGCCGCGTGCGCGCTGTTCGCGGTGTCGCTGGTCGCTGCGCTCCTTACGGGATTCGGGTTGCGATTCCTGGTGGCCTTGTCGGCGTTCTGGTTGTTCGACACCCGCGGCACGCGCCAACTGACCGACACGCTCACGATGTTCTTCTCGGGCCTGCTCGTGCCGCTGTCGTTGTTTCCAGCCGGTCTCGAGCACCTCGGGCGGCTGTTGCCGTTCGCGGGCCTCGTGCAGACGCCCACCGACGTATTCCTCGGCACCGTCACGGGGTGGGACGCCGTCGCCCGCGTCGCGTTCCAGTTCGCCTGGGCGCTCGCGCTATTGGCGGGCGGTCGATACGTCATGACCAGCGCCACCCGCCGAGTGGTGATCCAAGGTGGCTGACGTGCTCGACGCCATACGCGTCTACCGCATCATCGGCGGGGCGCGCGTGCGCTCCGACCTTCAGTATCGGGCCAGCTTCGTGTTGTTCACGATCAGCCAGTTCACGATCACCGCGCTCGACTTCCTTGCCGTGCTGATCGTGTTCTCGAACGTGCACGCGCTCAACGGTTGGACGCTTGGCCAGGTGACGTTCCTGTACGGCATGGGCAACTTCGCGTTCGGGCTCGCCGATCTGTTCATCGGGTCCATCGAGTACGTCCAAGTCGACATCCGGCTCGGCACGTTCGACCGTCTGCTGTTGCGCCCAGCCTCGCCGTTGGTGCAAGTGCTCGCTGACCGCTTCTCGCTCCGCCGCCTCGGCAAGGTCGCCGAAGGCGCGCTGGTGTTCGCGATTGGCTGCGGCGTCGCCGGGATCCACTGGACCGTCGGGCGTATCGCGCTCGCCGCCCTGTCCATCCTGACGGGCGCGACCATCTTCTCCGCCATATGGGTCCTCACCGCGTGCGTGTGCTTCTGGTGGGTCGAAGCGCGGGAGGCGCAGAACGCGCTCACGTACGGCGGCAGCTTCGTGGCGCAATACCCGATAGGTATCTACGGCGTGTGGTTGCGCCGCCTGCTCGCGTACACCGTGCCGGTGGCGTTCGTGAACTACTTCCCGGCCGTGTACATCCTCGGCCGTCACGATCGCCTGGGCTTGCCCATGTGGGCGTCGTTCGCATCGCCCGCAGTCGCCGCAATCAGCGTTGCCGCCGCTGCGACCGTGTGGCGCGTCGCCGTCCGTCACTACCGAAGCACGGGCAGCTGACCGTGCCTGTGATCGAGACCGAAGACCTCGGAAAGACGTTTCGGGTGCGGCGTCGGGCCGGGCGCCTCCGGCGACGCGTCGAAGAAGTCGTCGCCGTGAGCGGCCTGTCGTTCGCGATCGAGCCCGGCGAGATGGTCGGCTACATCGGTCCCAACGGCGCCGGCAAGTCGACGACGATCAAAATGCTCACCGGCATCCTCGTGCCCTCCCACGGCACCGTGCGTGTCAACGGGCTCGACCCCTCACGCAAACGCATCGAAGTCGCGCGCCAGGTCGGCGTCGTGTTCGGTCAGCGCAGCCAGCTGTGGTGGGACCTCCCGCTGGTCGACAGCTTCGAACTGCTGCGCCGCGTCTACCGCGTCGAGGAGCCCACGTTCCGCAGCACCCTGGGCGAACTCGTCGAGTTGCTCGAGTTGAACGAACTACTCGAGGTGCCCGTCCGCCAGTTGTCGCTTGGCCAGCGGATGCGGGGCGACATCGCGGCCGCGCTGCTCCACGATCCGCCGATCGTCTACCTCGACGAACCGACCATCGGCCTCGACGTGGTGAGCAAAGCGCGCGTGCGCGAATTCCTAGCGAGCCGCAACGCGACGCGGGGGACCACGGTGTTGCTGACGACGCACGACCTCGACGACATCGAACGCCTGTGCCAGCGCGTGATGATCATCGACCACGGCTCGCTGCTGTTCGACGGAGGACTGGCCGACGTCGTCGAACGACTCGGACAGGAGCGAACCCTGGTGGTCGACCTCGCGGCACCAGCTGCGCCGCTGACGGTGCCCGGAGCGCGCGTCGTGCACGTCGACGGTGTGCGCCAACGGCTGGCGTTCAAGCAATCCGAGACGTCGGCCGCAGCCGTGATCGCGGCGGTCGCGTCCGCGGCTGAGATCGTCGAGCTCACGATCGAAGAACCCGACATAGAGTCCGCCATTCGCCGGCTCTACGAACTCGGCCTCGACCAACCCGACACCGGCGAGGGTGCGCCGCGTGTGAAAATTGACCCATGACGATGCGCGAGGACTGCAAGAACTACGCCACGCGCACGTACGGCACCGGCGAGATGGTGCGCATGTGCCGGCTCGACCTCGCGCCCGAGGCACCCTGGAAATGCCCCGAGAACTGTCACGCCTTCAGCCGCCGCACGTGGGACGCCGGGTGGACACTGGGCGCGCTCGCCGACACCCAGCCCGAACCTTCGGAGCCACCCGTCGACCCGCAGGAGGCGGCCGCCCTGCTCGACATGGCCGAAGACGTCATCAACAGCATCGGCGCCGACGTGCTCGCCGAACACCGCGCCGCCCAAGCCAAGAAAGACAAAGGCTTCGTCGCCAAGTTCAAGAAAAAGCGCGGCAAGCGCTAGACCGCGAGCCCGCGATGTATCGGCCACGGGCGGCCGCAGGATCCGACTTGTTCGGTCCGGAGGCGACGACCGCGCCGCCGCAGGCGGCGACGAAATTGCTCGGGCGACGTCAGTCGCCCGAAAACGAAGCGGGGCGCTTCTCTATGAAAGCGGCCATCGCTTCGGCGAGGTCGTTCGACGTGATGTGGCCTGCGTTCCACGCGGCAACGTAGTCGAGGCCCTCCTCTACGGTGCGGCCCTCCGACGCCCGCAGCACCTGCTTGGTTCCCTGCACGGCGAGCGGTGAGTTGGCCGCGATCTCCGCGGCCATGGCCCACGCCGCCTTGTGCAGCGACTCGACGTCGGGCAATACGTCGTTCACGAGGCCGATGCGCATTGCGAACGCGGCGTCGACGTCCTTGCCGGTGTAGGCGAGTTCGGCGACGTGGCCCGGCGCGATGACGCGAGGCAGGCGTTGCAGTGTGCCGACGTCGGCGACGATCGCGATCTTGGTCTCGCGCACCGAGAAGATCGCGTCGGCCGACGCGAGCCGAATGTCGCAGGCTGTGATTAAGTCGACGGCGCCGCCGATACAGTGCGCGTGGATCGCGGCGATGACGGGCTTCGGGCAGTCGGCTACCGAAGTGATCGACGCCTGCAGGCCCCGAAGGTGTTTGTAGAAGCGACGGGCTTGCGACGCCGGCGATCGCTTCGCATCCGCGCCGCCGCCTCCGCCGCCGACGGTTCCACCCATCGACTTGAGATCAAGACCGACCGAGAAGCTCTTGCCCTTGGCCGCGATCACGACGCAGCGCACATCGTCGTCGTCGGACAACTCCTCCATCACTACGGGCAGGTCATTCCAGAAATCGGGACCCATCGCGTTGCGGGCTTCGGGACGGTCGAGCCACAGCGTGGCGACGTGACCTTCGCGTTCGACGGTGAACACTTCAGAGCTAGCCATGTCGGCAAGAGTAGGCAGGTGCAGCCGGCGTTAGACCTGTCGAACACGTCGGTGTTCTTCGACTTCGACGGCACGATCACGCTCGACGACGTCGGCGTCTACCTGCTCGAGGAATTCGCTGCGGACGGGTGGGTTGAGCTCGACGAGCAGTACAAGGCCGGGGCACTCGGCAGCCGCGAGTGCATCGAACTTCAGTGGCAGTGCATCCCCGACTCCGTGAACGAAGCCGAACGCCGCGCCGCGGCGGCGCAAGTGGCGGTCGACCCCGCGTTTCACCCGTTGGTCGAACGGCTTCAACGCGGTGGCGCCGAGGTGGCAGTGGTGTCGGACGGGTGGGGTTTCTATATCGCCGACGCGATCGCGCCGCTCGACATTCCGGCGTTCACGAACACGATCGACTTCCCGACGAACACACTCGTGTCGCCCTACCGCGACCCCAGCTGTGAGGGGTGCGGCGTCTGCGGGACGTGCAAGCCCGCAATCGTGCGAGCCGCGGCGCAACGCGGCCGCAGCACCGTGTTCGTCGGCGATGGCACAAGCGATCGCCATGCGGCGCGGGTGGCCGACATCGTGTTCGCCAAGGGTGCCCTGGCGCGGTGGTGCGCGGAGGAACGGATTGCGCATACGTCGTTCGAAACGCTGGCCCGGGTTGCGTCGGTGCTGTGCGTTGAGCCTGAGATATCGGAGTAAAGCCCCCGCCGGGGTGTCGCCTAGGCTCGTCACCCCGTGAGTAACTGGTTGGACACTCGGCGCGCCACAGCGGCGGCTTCGTTGAACGACGTCGCGCTGCCTACCGCCGACCTCGAAGTGTGGCGCTACAGCCCTATCGACGAGCTCGATCTGAGCCGGTACGCAACCGTGGCGGCCGCACCAAGCGCAGACCGCAGCGTCAACGGAGCCTTTCTGCCGGATCAGCGCGCCGCGTTGGTGGTTGTGCGCGACGACACGATCGTGCGCATCGAGATCGGAGACGATGCCGCGGCGGCCGGGCTCACGATCACGCCCTTCGAAGAGCTCACCGACCAGCCTGCGAACCTGGGCACTGCGGTGAGCGAACCCGACGCCCTCACGCTGCGCAACGACGCCTTCGGCACCGGCGGGGTGTACATCGCGGTCCCGCGCAACGCAGTGATCAGCGGCCCCGTCGTCGTGGTGCACGACGTCACGCTCGACGCCACGTTGAGCCTGCCCCGGGTGCTCGTCGACGCAGCCGAATCGAGCGACGTCACGGTGCTCGACGTAGCAACGTCGGCCGACGTCGACGCGCTCGTGCTGCCGGTCGTCGAGCTTCATGCGGCGCCGAACGCCACGTTGCGTTACCAGTCGATCCAGGCGCTCGGTCCGCGCGTGTGGCAGATCGGTACTACCGGGGCGCGCGTGGGTCGTGACGCGCACCTCACCAGCGCAGCCGTCGCGCTCGGAGGTGCGTTCGCGCGCACCCGGCTCGACTCGAAAGTGCTCGGCCCCGGTGCCGAGACCGAACTCGTCGCCGCCTACTTCGGCTCGGGCACGCAGATCCACGATTTCCGCACGCTGCAAGACCACCACGCCCCCAAGACCACGAGTGAGTTGTTGTTCAAGGGCGTGCTCACCGACATTTCGCGCTCGGTGTACTCGGGGCTTATCCGGATCCGTCCCGGCGCCGCGGGCTCGGCCGCCTTCCAGACGAACCGCAACCTCGTGCTTGGCGAAGGTGCACACGCAGACTCGGTGCCGAACCTGGAGATCGAAGAGAACGACGTCAAGTGCTCGCACGCGTCGGCCGTGGGCCCCGTCGACGCCGACCAGCAGTACTACCTCGAGGCGCGCGGTGTTCCGAGCGACGTGGCCGAGCGCTTGATCGTGCTGGGTTTCTTCGACGACGTACTCGAACGAACACCGGTCGCCGAACTGCGGGCGCCGTTACGCGCCGCGGTCGGCGCCAAGCTCGCGGCGAGCGGGATCGGCCGATGACGCGCCTGCGCTTGTGCTCGCTCGCCGATTTGCCCGATAAAGCGGCGGTCCGCTTCGAGATCGAAGGCGCCCGTCTCGCGGTGGCACGCGTGGGCGACACCGTGTTTGCGATCGGCGACCGCTGCTCGCACGCCGACTATTCGTTGAGCGAAGGCGACCTCTACGCCGACGAACTCGAGCTCGAGTGCCCGAAGCACGGCTCCACGTTCAGCTTGAAAACGGGCGAGCCGCAGTGCCTTCCTGCAACCGCGCCCGTGCCCGTGTATCCGACCGCCGTCGAAGGCGACGACGTGTTCGTGGAGTTGCCATGACCGTGCTGAAGATCGAGGGCCTGCGGGCTCGTGTCGCGGGACGCGAGATCCTGCAAGGGATCGACCTCGAAGTCGGCGGCGGCGAAGTCCACGCGGTTATGGGCCCCAACGGATCGGGCAAGTCGACGCTGAGTCACGTGCTCGCGGGCCGACCCGGCTACGAGGTCACCGGCGGCTCGGTCACCCTCGACGGCGTCGACCTGCTGACATTGCCGGCGTGGCGTCGCGCCCAACTCGGCTTGTTTCTCGCGTTGCAGTATCCGATCGAAGTCCCCGGCGTCAGCGTCACCGACGCGATTAGCGAAGCGTTCCGCGCCGCGGGCCGCGACGTCTCGGAGGTACCCGCGCTGCTCGCGGCCGAAGCCAAGCGCATCGGTTTCGACCAGCGGTTCATCAGTCGACCGTTGAACGTCGACCTCTCGGGCGGCGAACGTAAACGCAACGAGACGATGCAACTCGGCGTGCTGCGGCCCAAGATCGCAGTGCTCGACGAGCTCGACTCGGGCCTCGATGTCGACGCCCTGCGCGACGTCGCTCGCCGCATCGAAGCGGCCACGAATGAGGACGGCCTCGGCGTGCTCGCAATCACGCACTACAGCCGTCTGCTCACCGAGCTTCGCCCCGACGTCGTGCACGTTCTGGCCCGCGGCCGCATCGTGGCGACCGGAGGGCCGGAGCTCGCGCAGGAGCTCGAGGAGACGGGCTACGCCGGGTATGTCGACGCCGAGCCCGCCGCGATTCGCGGTGGGGCCGACGACCCGTTCGCCGACCCTTTCGCCTGAGCCCTACTTCTTGTCGAAGTTGAAGTGGTTGCCAGCCGGCTTCCACGCGACGGCCAAAAGTGCGGCACCGGCGACCACGGCCAACGCTCCCGCAGCGGTCGGTACGCCGACGTTGCCACCGGTGCGGGCCAGCACTTTGGCGTGCTTAACGGTGGTCGACGTTGTGGCCGGAGCGCCGGCGCGCACATAGCCCATCGCCACCGGGTCGACGATCACGCCGTTCGTGGCGTGGTCTTGGTCGCCGGCGCCGCCGTCACGCAGCGTGTAATCGAACTCCGCCGCGCCGTCGCTGAAGTCGGTGTGGGTGGTGGGGAAAGGCGCAAGCGCAGTAGCGCTGCCCTTGTAGAGCGACCGCGCCGCGGGCACGTCCTTCCACACGGTGATCACGTCGACCGCACCCGACACGTTCACGACGCGGAACGCGGCGACGCCGTTCGGGGTTTGGACATCGCCGACCGAAGCGGCGTTGCTCCAGCGCACATCGCGAAGCTGTTCGGGGTCGTTCTCGGCGATGTCGAGCACGATCGCGATGCCGTTGTCTGCGGCGGTGTCGAGCAGCGCGACGGTCGGGTCGTGGTCGGCAGTGGTGCCGGTGCCGAAGAGATCGACGGCGGGCTCGTTGGCCGCGCCGTCACCGTCAGGATCGCCCGGCGTGGTGGGCGCCGTCGTGGTGGTAGTCGGCGCGACAGTCGTCGACGTGGACGTCGTGGACGTGGACGTCGTGGAGGTAGACGTGCTCGACGTCGTGGTCGACGTGGTTGTCTCGGCCTGCTGGTCGACGCCGGTGTCGGCGGACGCGGGCAGTGCGAACACGAGGCCCCATCCGATCGCGGCGGCGCCTACGGCCGACAGGCCGATGCGGACATTCTTCGGTAACGACACTTCGTTCTCCCCAGTTGGTCTCACGGGGTACGACTGCCGGCCACGCCGCGTCTGCCGGCGCGATCGACAAGCGACCGACCAACAGAGGCGCCCCAGCTCCCCGAACTATCGAGCGGGGACCTTACTGCGAGCGGTGGCGCCCACCTAGCATTGGTTTGTCAGGGAGTGGTTGTCGGCGTCGACGTAGTTGTCGGGTGCGCCGTCGTTGTCGTCGTCGACGGCGGGGTGATGATGCCGCCCTTGGTAGTGCTCGTGGTGGCCGGGACCTTCGTGGTGGCGGTCGTGGTGGCCGGTCCGCCGGTGCCGGTGGTGCCGTCGGGCGCGGCCTCGTTGAACGGCACGGCCGCTTTCGCGCCGCCGATCACGTAAACCGGCGTGCCGTTGGGGACCTGACCGGGGAACCACTCGGACACGTACATCGGAATACGGACGCAGCCGTGAGACGCCGGATAAGCCGGCACCGAAGGCTCGCCGTGAATCGCGATACCGCCGTTGAAATACAGCGGGTTCCACAACTTGCCCAGCTTGCTGACACGGACGCCGCTGCGGCGGAAGAACACCTTGAACGAACCGCCCGGCGTGACTGCCGTATCGCATTCGCCGTCGACGCAGTATCGCTTGCCGCTGCCTGTCGACACATCGACGACCTTGTAGAGCGAACCGTTCTTCCAAAGCTGCAGGATCTGGCGGGGAAGGTCGACTTCGACGCGGTTCGCGCCGCCCGAGGCAAGCAGCGGCCCTGGCGCACCGACCGTGCCGATGAGGTTCGTCACGTCGGATGTGGCCCGACCGGTGCGCTTGAGCCCGTGCACCTTCTGGAACGCGAGGACCGCGTGATAGGTCGAGGAGTCGAAGTGGCCGTCGACCTTGCCGGGGTCGTACTTCTGTGCCGCCAGTTGCTGTTCGAGCTGCAGCACCGCTGGACCGCTGGCGCCTTGGCCGAGCCCGTCGGGCACCGTGACCTTCGCTGCGGTGGAGGTCGTGGCCGGATCGAGCGTGGTCGAAGTGGACGTCGTGGTCGTCTTGCGCGACGTCTTCGTTGTCAGCTTGGCGGTGTTGTCGTTACACGCAGCGGTCAAAACGACCACTGCGAGCGCGGCAAGCACGAGTTGGGGAAGTTTGTTGTGGGCCCTCATAATCACCGGACAGTCTGTCAGACACAGGGTCATCCACAGGCGTCAGGGCGCTGAACTGCTCCTACGCGGCTCCTGTGGACGACACGAGCGCCTCGGGATTGACGCCGATGTCGGCCGGATCGGTGAGCGCAGCCAGGCTCGACGGCGACGTCAAACGCCACGCAACGAGCACGCACAGCATCACTGCACCGGCGCCGGCGACGGTTTTCGCGAAGCCGATGCGGTCGGCTAACCAGCCCTGGAACAAGCCACCCAGTGGATAGATCGAACCCAACGCGACGAGGTACAAGCTCAAGATCCGGCCTCGGAACTCCCGAGGCGCCCAGAGCTGCACGACGTTGTTGCAGCCCGACAAGATGCCGATATACAGCAGCCCCACGAGGGCCAGTGCCGCGATCGCCACCGTCTTTGCGTGAACGGACGCGTAGAACGCCAGGGCGAACGGCACTGCGGTGAGGTTTACGAGCAACATGCGGCGACGGCCAAACCGCAGTGCAAGCGGTGTGATCAGAAGGGCTCCGATCACCGCGCCGACGCCCTGCGCCGTAGTGAGGTAGCCCGTGATCGAGCCGACCGACTTGCGGAACGCCACCGGGTGCACGGCGCGCGCCGCGTCGCCGCCAGCGAGCAGGTACGCCCGGGCCGGGATGAGTGCGATGAACGGCGACAGCGTCAACGCGACCAACGCGATCGTCGTGATCGCAGCGCGCGCACCGGGGTTGGCTCGTGTGGCGCGGGCGCCTATCCGGATGCGTTCGAGCAAGGGAGTGGTGTCGGTCGGGCGCGTGTAAGGAACCCGCACC
The DNA here is from genome assembly GCA_041166225.1 of Actinomycetota bacterium. Taxonomy (GTDB): domain Bacteria; phylum Actinomycetota; class Acidimicrobiia; order Acidimicrobiales; family JACCXE01; genus JACCXE01. The sequence continues at coordinate 11,126 of JBEEFT010000149.1, forward strand.
AGCAGCATCGCCGCCACCACGGCGAAAAAACTCAGCGCGTTGATCGCAAATGCCCACTGGTAACCCCACACAGCGATTACCAAGCCGGCAAGCGACGGACCGAAAACGCGGCCCATGTTGTATTGCGCCGAGCCGAGGCTGGCCGCGGCCAGCAGGTGCTCGCGGGGCACGAAGTCCAGCGTCATCGCCTGCAGGAACGGCAACGCGATCGCGGTGAGGCAGCCGGCCACGAAGACAACGCCGGCCACGACGGCGGGCGTCGCTCGACCGGTGATTGCGAGCCACGTCAACAGTGTGGCCATCAGCGCCTCGCCGATGTTGGTGCACAACACGAACACGCGGCGGTTCAAGCGGTCGGCCAACGCACCTCCAATCGGCGCGAGCAGTCCGATCGGCAAGAACGCCGCCGCCGCGATCACGCCGGCCCACCCCGCGCGTCCGGTGCGCGCCGTGACAAAGGCACCGACGGCGACGGTCTGCATCCAACTGCCGGCGTTGCTCACCATCCCGCCGCCCCACACCAGCGCGAAGTCGCGATGGGCGAGGGGCTGTAGCGACGATGGCAGTTTCACGACGTGATCGCGGC
>JBEEFT010000150.1:0-10858 GCA_041166225.1 Actinomycetota bacterium
CGAGGTCTTGCTCAGCTTTGACGACGGACCCGATCCGCGCTGGACGCCGCAAGTGCTGGCGATCTTGCGCGCCGAGAACGTGAAGGCCGTGTTCTGCGTGGTCGGCGCGCCGATGGCGCGTCACCCCGAGCTGGTCAAGCAAGAGCACGACGAAGGCCACGTGCGTTGCGACCACACCGTGCATCACGACATGCACATGTCGACGAAGCCCGACGCGTACACCGCAGGCGAGATTGACGCGCCGTTCGACACCATCAAGTCGATCACCGGCGAGCCACCGCGTTTTTACCGTGGCCCCGGCGGCGACCTTTCCCCGTTCATTATCGGCGAAGCGCACCGCCTCGGCTTGCGCGTGCTCGGCTGGTCTGTCGACACGGTCGACTACCGACGGCCCGGGGCCGCCGCGATCCAGAATCGCGCCGTCGACAAGGTGCGTGGCGGCGGCGTGATTTTGATGCACGACGGCGGCGGCGACCGCAGCGAAACCGTCGCGCAGCTCACCGGGTTGATCGACCGGTTGCGCGCCGCGGGCTACTCGTTCGTGGTGCCGTAGAGCTTCATCGCGTCGGCCAGCGACCCCACCTGCACGCCCGGAGTGTCGAGCACCGCTACGAGCCAGTCCGGGCGCGCCACGGCAGTGACAGTGATCGGAATGTCGATGTCGCCTAGCCATGTGGCCTGGCGGCAGAAGTTCGCCGCGTAGTCGGGTGGCCGGACGTCGCGGGCCAACTCCACGAGCGCAAACGGGTCGGGCGCGTCGGCCGGACGCGTGGGCTCCGCGGCAAAGGCCACGACTACGGGCGTCGAGGGCGACGGACCGCCGCCGTTGAGGCCCGGCCCGTCGCTGAGCACGGCGCCGCGCACCAACTCGGGACGGGCGCCGGCGATGAGCAGCGCGATGTAGGCGCCGAGGCCGCGGCCGAACACCGTCGCAGCGCCGATGTGGGCGAGGGCGGCATCGACGTCGGCCATGAAGTGCTCACACGTGTAGCCGCCACCCTTGGGACGATCGGACGCACCGTGGCCCAGGAAGTCGAGTGCCCACACGTCGCCGCCCGGCCACCCGTTGACTACGAGCCGCGTCAGCAACGACTGAGCGTTTTCTCCGAGGCCGTGCAGCACGAGCGCAGGCGCGCCGTCACCGTCGCGCACGCGGTGCAGAGCCAGCCGGCCCAGACCGTGGACGACGCTTACGACGTCGTCGCTCACGCCAGGAACTCCGTTACGAGGGCGGCCACGCGGTCGGGCTGTTCGATGTGCACGAAGTGACCGGTGTCTTCGAACACTTCGAGTTGGGCGCCGGGTGGGAGGAACGGTTCGACGTCGTGGAGTTGGGTGCCGAAGCCCATCGTTTCCGGAATGGTGCCGATGATCGCGAGCAGCGGTACGCCGACACTGGCGAGGCGGAACATCGACCACTCGGGACGCCACGGCCCGAACCCGCCGAAGCGCATCACCGGATCGATCTTCCAGCGCCAGCCGTCGTCGTCTTCGCGAGCGCCGATGGTCACGATGTACTCGAGCCATTCCTGCGACAAACGCGGGTTCATTCGCGCTCGGCGTTTGGCCAGGTCCTCGATGGTGCCGGCCTTGCGTTGCAGCGTCGCAGTCTTGCGCCGGTGTTCAAGCCAGTTGGTGAGCTCGCTCGACATCATCCGCGTTCGCTCGCGGTCGCTCACATCGGGGAGGTTTCGTTTCGATGGCAGCCCGTCGATGTTCACGAGCTTGGACACGCGATGCGGGCACGCGTCGGCCAGCTGGAGCATGAGCCCCCCGCCTTTGGAGTGGCCGAGGATCGGAAGCGCTGCGGGCGTGATGGTGTCGATCACCGCGAGCGCGTCGCGGATGTCAGCGTCCCAGCTGTAACAGGTCGCGTGTTCGGAGTCGCCGTGGCCCCGCTGGTCGTACGCCACAACCCGCCACCCCGCGTCTGCGAGCCGAGGTGCGAACGCGTCGTACGTGCCCGCGAAGTCGAACCCACCGTGCACCAACAACAGTGGCCGCGCATTCGAGTCGCCCCACTCGTACACGGCGATGCTCAGGCCGCTGCTGTCGACCCGGCGCGCCCGATCGGGACGGCGCGCACCGGGAAAGCTACGGATCGGATCTCCAGCCACGCCTTGAACTTAGTGAGTAGGTTTCGTCGCCGATGAGTACGGGGGGACACGCCGGATACGCCGATTACGCCGCCGCGGCACACGACGGCATGAGCATCGCCTTCGCCGCCGCTCGCGACCCCGACCGCATCGCGGTGTACTCCGAGTACGGCGACCGCAGCTACGGCGAGTTGAACGCCAACACGAACCGCATCGTGCGCGCGTTGCGCGCCGCCGGAGTCGCCTACGGCGACCGCGTTGCGCTGTTATGTCGCAACCGCGCTGAGTTCGCCGAGGTCGCGTCGGCCACGGCGCGCGGCGGCTTCTGGCTGACCGCGGTCAACTGGCACCTCACGCCCGACGAGGTGAACTACGTCGTCGAAGACAGCGAGTCCAAGGCGCTGTTCATCGACGCGTCGATCCCCGGCGCCGACGGCGTTGCCGCGATCGCGTCTGCGCCGCTACTCGTGAGCATCGCCGGAAAGCTTCCGCGTTGCACCCAGTACGACGACCTGCTCGCAGGTGTCGACGGCTCCGACATCGTCGACCCGCGACGCGGGTCGACGATGCTTTACACGTCGGGCACCACCGGTCGTCCGAAGGGGGTCTACCGCGAGCGCGTCGCGCCGCCGGGCCCGAACATCACCGGGTACGACGAGACGAGCAAGCACCTCGTCACCGGCCCGCTGTACCACGCGGCACCGTTGCTGCTGTCGCTCTACCCGCCGCTTACTTGGGGCGCCTCCGTGGTGATGATGGACGGCTGGTCGCCCGAGGACACGTTGCGGCTGATCGAAGAGCACGCGATCACGCACTCGCACATGGTGCCGACGATGTTCAACCGGCTCAACCAGTTGCCCGACGACGTGAAGGCAACCGCGGATACGTCGTCGTTGCGCATCGTGTTGCACGGTGCCGCTCCGTGCCCCGTACCGGTGAAACAGGCCATGCTCGACTGGTGGGGCCCGATCATCTGGGAGTACTACGCGGCCACCGAAGGCAGCGCCACGTTGGTCGACCCGCACACGTGGCTCACGCACCCGGGCACGGTCGGCAAGCCTGCGGCCGACGACGGTGTGATCATTCGCGACGACGACGGCAACGAGTGTCCGCGGGGAACGCCCGGCACTGTGTGGATCAAAACGATTCCCGGCGGCGAATTCGAGTACTACAACGACACCAAGAAGACGGCCGAGACCGTGGTCGACACGCACTTTTCCTTGGGTGACGTCGGCTACCTCGACGACGAGGGATTTCTTTACCTCACCGATCGCACTGCGAATCTGATCATCAGTGGGGGAGTGAACATCTACCCGGCCGAGGTCGATGCGGTGCTGATCCAGCACCCGGCGGTCGGCGACGTCGCAGTGATCGGCGTGCCCGACGACGACATGGGAGAGTCGGTCAAGGCCGTTGTCGAGTTGCGCGCCGGCGTCGAACCGTCGGACGATCTCGCGGCGGAGATCATTGCGTTCGCGCGCGAGCGCATCGCGAAGTTCAAGTGTCCGCGCACCGTCGACTTCGTCGGCCGGTTGCCGCGCGAAGACAACGGCAAGATCTACAAACGGCGGCTGCGCGAGCAGTACCGCGCAAACGCCTAGGAGAACACGATGCCCATCAACCCCGACGCCGTTGGCGCCACCGGCACCGCCGAACGTTCGTGGACGTCGAAGGATGCGCTGCTTTACGCGGTCGGCGTCGGCGCCGGCGCGGCCGACCCGTTGCAGGAGTTGGAGTTCACTACCGAGAACAGCCGCGACATCGAGCAGCAGGTGCTGCCCACGTTCGCGGTGATCATCGGCGGCGGCGCACCTGTGATGCGCGACATCGGCGAGTTCAACTGGGCGATGCTGCTCCACGGCGAGCAGGCGATCACCCTGCACCGGCCGATCCCCGTAGAAGGCACGGTGCGCTCGACGTCGACGCTCACCGGTATTTGGGACAAGGGCAAGGGCGCAGTGGTCGAGACCACCACGCAGTCCGTCGACGCCGCCACGGGCGAGCCGCTGTTCGACACGCGGTCGGCCGCGTTCATTCGCGGTGAAGGCGGTTGGGGTGGCGACCGCGGGCCGAGCGGCGATTCGAACGTCGCGCCGGACCGCGAACCGGACCTTGTGGTGTCGGCGCCCACCCGTGCCGACCAGGCGCTCACGTATCGCCTGTCGGGCGACCGCAACCCGTTGCACTCCGACCCCACGTTCGCGGCGGCGGGTGGCTTCGACCGTCCGATCCTGCACGGGCTGTGCACGTATGGCTTCACCGGGCGGCTGCTCTTGAACGCGCTGTGCGACGGCGACCCGGCCCGATTCGGCGGGATCGAGGGACGGTTCAAGAAGCCGGTGTTGCCGGGCGAAGAGCTCACGGTGTCGATCTGGAAGGACGAGGGCGGCGCGATCTTCCAGACGTCGACCGGGCAGGGCGTTGTAATCGACGGCGGCAGGGTTACCCTTCGGTCATGAGCTCGAAGCTGGACATCGCCGACAACCTGTTGCTTGTCGGCGTTGTCGCGGTGGTGGCCATCGTCGTGCTCGGGTTTATCTCGGCGATCATCGGCACGATTCTTTTTGCGATCAAGGTCGTAATCGTGATCGCGGCGCTCGGTATCGGCTGGCGTGTGGTCACCGCGATCACCGGCGGCGACAAGCGGCGCGAACTCAAGCGTTAGATCAGCGACAACACCAGCAGCGCTAGCGCGGCGTGGTACGTCACCATCGTGGCCAGGTGCCCGTGCGGTAGCGGCGCGACGAACCGGTTGCGGGCCAACACGTAGTCGCTCGTGACGAAGACAACCGCGCCTGCAATCGCGAGCGGCCGGCCGTTGGCGGCACTGGCCAGCAACAACACGTTGAGCACTCCGATGTACGCCAGCACCGGAACGGTGAGCGCATCGTCTTGTCCTCGTGCACCGCGCAGTACCGGTCGCGTGAGCATCGGCATCACCACCGCCATCACCACGAACATCGTGATGAACGCGGCACCGACGTCGAAGCGCGTCGTCACCAGTCCCACCACGAACAGGATGTGGCCCACAAGGAACGAGGCGAGGCCCGGGACGAAGAGGTCGCGGAGCAACATCAGGAACACGTCGCCGGCCAAACACAGAGCGAGCGCGGCGAGGAACCACGAGCGTTCGCTGGAGTGCGCAGGGACGAGCGCGGCCGTGGCCACCAGCAAGAGCAGCGACGTCGCCGGCTTGGCCACGTACTCGACCGCCTTGTCGCCGCGCTCGACCGCGATCCAGTTCGCGACCGCCGCGACCGCGGCCGCCACGAACCACACGTACGCGGCCCCGGTCACGGCGGAACCGTAGGCCTACACCACCGACTTTGGGCGCATAGCTGACCCCCGTCCGTCGCTGGTGCGCCCAAAGTCGACTTACGATCGATCCATGGACCCGGCCGCCGCGCTCGACGCCATCGCCGAAATTCTCGAGACGAACCGTGAGCCGACCTATCGCGTGCGCGCGTTCCGTACGGCGGCGAAAACGGTCCGCGACACCGGCCTCGACGAGGTCAATGCATTGGCCGCGCAGGGCAAGCTGACCGACCTTCCCGGGGTAGGCGACAAGACGGCGGTGGTGATACAGCAGGCGCTCGAAGGACGTGAGCCCGACTATTTGGTGCGGCTCCGCGAGAAGCAGCCCGAGCCGTTGACCGGGCCCGGCGCGTCACTGCGCGCGGCGCTCAAGGGCGACCTGCACCTGCACTCAGACTGGTCCGACGGCGGCAGCCCTATCGAGGTGATGGCGGAGAGCGCGCGCGCCCTCGGGCACGAATACATGGCGTTGACCGATCACTCACCTCGACTGACGATCGCCAACGGGCTCAGTCCCGAGCGCCTGCGCGACCAGTTGAAAATCGTGAACGACCTCAACGAGAAGATGGCGCCGTTCCGAATACTTACCGGCATCGAGGTCGACATCCTGGAAGACGGCACGCTCGACCAAGACCCCCAGCTGCTCGCGCAGTTGGATGTCGTGGTCGCGAGCTGTCATTCGAAGTTGCGCATGGAAGCAGCCGAGATGACCAAGCGGATGGTCGTCGCGCTGGCGAACCCGAACATGGACATCCTGGGTCACTGCACTGGCCGGCTCGTGGTCGGCAAGGGTCGGCCGGAGAGCACCTTCGACGAGGACATGATCGTGCAGGCCGCGAAGCGCTTCGACAAGGCGATCGAGATCAACTCGCGTCCCGAACGACTCGACCCACCCCGGCGGATCCTGCGGATGATGGTCGACGAGGATGTGAAGACGTCGATCGACAGCGACGCCCACGCGCCCGGCCAACTTCACTGGCAGCCTTTCGGATGCGACCGCGCCGTCGAAGAAGGCATCGACCCCGACCTCGTCGTCAACACCAAGCCGCTCGACGAACTCCTCGCCTGGACCGCCTCGCACGCGTCCTAGTAGCCGCAGGCGGCGCCGGAGCGCGAGCGCGGGTCGGCCCCGCCGCAGAGGATGTCGCCGTCGACGACAACCGCATGCGCGTGACCGAACCCGTGGTCGAACGGCGGCGTCGCTTCCACGATGTGGCCACGATCGGCCAGTCCCTCGGCCCACCCGGCCGGCGCGTTCGCTTCGATGCGCACGCGCACACGGCCTTCGTGGGACCACGTGTCGAAACCGGAGCCGCGGATGTCGGGTGACGCCAGCGCGAAGCGACCTTCGGCGACGGCACGCGACGGATCGGCGTCGTGCACGAGCATGCGCACCAGCAACTGCAACAGCACTTGGGGCTGACTGTCGCCACCCATCGTGCCGAGCGCGACAGCGAGGCTGCCGTCGTGATGCGTCACCATCATCGGCGACAACGTGTGCGGTGGTCGCTTCCCGGGCTGAAGCGCAGCCGGGTGCGCCGGGTCGAGGGAGAACCCCATGCCGCGGTTGTGCAGAAAGATCCGCGTGTTCGCCTCGACGAGGTTCGACCCCCACGCGCTTGCGTTCGACTGGATCAATGTCACGCCCATGCGGTTCTTGTCGATCGTCGACATGCACATCGTGCCGCCGCTCCGGTAGTTGTCGCCGACGCTCACGGCCGCGTTGACGTCGATCGCGTCGCGTCGCGGCGTCAACCGCTCGGGCGACAGGAGCGCAGTGCCGTCGGCGCCGTCGTAGAGCACGGTGTTGCGGTCGAACGCGGCTTGGCGTGACGCCTCGACCAGCAGGTGGGCCCACAGCGGGTCGTCGGGATCGTCGGGTAAGGCCAGCCCGTCGAGAATCCACGCCGCGGCCAGCGCGAGATAGCCCTGCGAGTTCGGCGGCGCGGTCCACAGCCGGTGGCCGAGCGCGTCGACGCCGAGCGCCGCGGTCCATTCCACTTGCGGCGTGGCCAAGTCGTCGGCAGAGTACATCCCGTCGCCCATCGTCATCAGCCCATCGCCGAACGCGCCGGCATAGAACGCATCGCGTCCGTCGGAAGCGATGGCGCGCAACGCGCCGGCGACAGCGGGCCGCCGCACGAGCGCGCCGTCGCCCCCGTAATCGTCGCCCCCGGGCAGCGCCGCCATCGGTGCACGCGTAAGGCGCGCCGTGTACCCGGGCGCAAACCCGTTCGCCGCGTAGTCAATCGCGGGAGCCAGCACGTCGGCCAACGGCAACGCGCCGTAGCGCGCGTGCAGCGCGACCCAGCCGTCGACGCAACCAGGAACGGTGACCGCGGCGATGTGATCTTTGAACGGAACCGCCGTATGCCCGGCGTCACGCAACGCATCGGCAACCGCGGCGGCGCCACTGCCGGCGCGCCCGGATGCATTGAGACACTGCGGGGTACCGTCGCCGCCGGGGTCGTGCACGATCGCGAACAGGTCGCCACCCATTCCGCACAAGTGCTGCGACGTGACCGCGAGCACCGCCGACGTCGCGACAGCCGCGTCGGCTGCAGTACCGCCCGCGCGCAGCATCACTAAGCCCGCCTCGGCGGCCACGTGGTCGACCGCGGCCACCATCCCGTTCGGCGCCGTGCGTTCCTGGACGGGGATCATCGGCCTATTGCGCGGCGGCGGCCCAGTAGCGATCGCGCAGCAACCGTTTGTACAACTTGCCCGTGGGGTGACGCGGCAACTCGGCCTCGAAGTCGATCGACCGCGGGCACTTGATGCCAGCGAGGTGTTCCTTGCAGAACGCGATCAGTTCGCGCTCAAGCTCCGGTCCCGCTTCGTCCCAGTGCGCCGGCTGCACCACGGCCTTGACCTCTTCACCGAAGTCAGGGTTGGGCACGCCGAAGACGGCGACGTCCATCACCTTCGGATGGGTCACGAGCAGGTTCTCGGCTTCTTGGGGGTAGATGTTCACACCGCCGCTGATGATCATGTACGCCTTGCGGTCGGTGAGGTAAAGGTAGCCGTCGTCATCCATCCGCCCGATGTCGCCGAGCGTGCTCCAGCCGTTGTTGAGCCGCGAGCCCTTCGTCTTCTCCGGATCGTTGTGGTACTCGAACTGGGCGCCACCCTCGAAGTACACGGTGCCCGTCTCGCCGACAGGTACCTCCTGGCCGCTCTCGTCATCCACGATGTGCGCGGTCGCCGTCATCGGTTTACCGACCGTGCCGGGGTGAGCGAGCCACTCTTCGGAGTTGCACGCGACGAACCCGTTGCCCTCGGTGCCGGCGTAGTACTCGTAGATGATCGGACCCCACCACTCGATCATGGACCGCTTCGTCTCCACCGGACACGGCGCGGCCGCGTGGATGCACACCTGAAGAGAAGACACGTCGACGGCGCGATCGGCCGCGTCGAGTTTCAACATGCGCACGAACATCGTCGGCACGACCTGCGTGTGCGTGACTTTGTACTTCTCGACGAGCTTGAGGAACTCGGCCGGGTCAAAGTGCTCCATCACGATCACCGTCCCGCCGACGCGCTGCACGGCCATCGTGAAGCGCAGCGGGGCCGCGTGGTAGAGCGGCGCGGGCGACAGGTACACCATGTCGGGGTTGAAGCCGTAGAGCATCTGGCCCAGCATCTGGACGGCGCTCGGCTGGCCAGCCGCCGCGTTAGGCAGGGGCACCTTCACGCCTTTCGGACGTCCGGTCGTACCCGAGCTGTAAAGCATGTCGGCGCCTTCGCGCTCGTTCGCGATCGGCGTCGACGGCTTCGTTGCAGTGACGTCTTCGTACGGTTCGTAACCGTCGACCACGCCGTCGATCATCAGCGCGACCTTGACGTTCGGCATCTTGCCGACAAGACCCGCTGCGGTCTCGGCGAGGTACTGGCTCGTAACGAAGGCCTGCGCGCCGCAGTCGTTCACGATGTACTCGGCCTCTTCGGGCGTGAGGCGCGATGAAATCGCGGTGTAGTAAAGCCCGGCGCGCTGCGCGGCCCACACCACTTCGAAGAACCGCGGGTTGTTCTCGAGCATCAACGCGATCGAGTCGCCCTCGACGAGCCCCGCATCGGCGAGCACATGAGCGAGACGGTTCGATGCCTCGTCGAGTTCCTTGTAGGTAACGACTCGACCGGTGCTGGCCATGATGAAGGCGGGCTTGTCCGGCGTGGTCTGCGCGATGGCTCCGGGGTACATGCGGGCGACGGTAGCGTCCCGGACCCAATGACGCAGACACGCGAGATCGCCGCCGCGGACGCGCACCCGCTGCGCCGCCAAGTGTTGCGCAAGGGCTTCGACAACCTCGACGTGCACTTCCCCGAAGACGACGCCCCGGGTGCCTTCCACCTCGGAGTGTTCGTCGACGATGCGCTCGTCGGTGTGGCGTCGTTCAGCCCGAACGGTCGGGCGCAGGACGTGGCTATTGAAGGGTGGCAATTACGCGGGATGGCGGTCGGCGACGGCCATCAGGGTCAAGGCCTCGGGGCCCTGCTGATCGACGCCGCGGTCGAGCGCATCAGCGCGACCGGCGACACCGTGTTGTGGTGCAACGCCCGGGACAGCGCACAAGGCTTCTACGCCAAGCTCGGCTTTGTCGTCGTCGGCGATGGGTTCGTCACCCAGGCCACGGGGCTACCCCACCACGTCATGGTGCGCCGCCTTTAGGGGCGCGCAACCGGAACGTGCGACGGGATGTCCATGCGCGCGCCATAGCGCGGTGCGCGCCGACCGCTGAGTTCGATCAGCCGTACCGCCCGCGCGCGATGCGGACGGAACGGTTCGAGCAACTCGACCATGCGCTCGTCGGTTCCGCGCGGCTCGCCGGCCAGCGCAAAGCTCACGAAATTCTTGAGGTGGAAATCACCGACCGACACCGCGTCGGCGTCGGCCATGGCCACCACGGTGACCTCGTTCGCGGTCCACACACCGACACCCGGAATTCGCTGTAACGCGGCGCGAGCGTCGTCGACCGAACCGGCGGTCAAACGCTCGAGATGCGGCGCGACGTTCGCAACCTCCCGCAGTACGGCTGTGCGTGTCGCGTCCACGCCCAACGTCGTGGCGCCGTGGCCGGCGAGCGCGCGCAACGTCTGCTCCGGCGTCGGCGGCAATAGCAATGGCCGGCGCTCGACCACCGGCAGCGGTGCCCGTTCGCCGCAGCGGCGGGCCAGGGCCTGAAACGACCGCTTCGCCTGCAGCCCGGTGACTTTTTGCGCGAGTACCGCTCGTACGGCAGCATCGAACACCGCGTTCGTGCGGACGAGGGCCAAGCCGGGTCGGCGCCGCGACGCCTCGTGAACTACGGGGTGGCGCCACGGCTCGAACGCCGACGCGTCGTCCGACAGACCGCTAAGCGCAGGCACGCCGAGAAGCGCGTCCTCGGCGCCGGCGCCCCAGGCTTCGGCGCGCAGCGACGTACCGGCAATCCACATGCACAACGCGG
>JBEEFT010000151.1:0-19081 GCA_041166225.1 Actinomycetota bacterium
TCGCGCCGCTTCAAGCCGCGGGTGTCGACGTCAAGTTGGTGGCCGAGGTCGGGCCCGTGTTCGCCAACCCCGTCCGCACGGCCGCCGACGTGGCCGCGCTCCCCCGCCTCGCCGACCCGTCGTCCTCGATGGCCGGTCTGTTGGGCGGCATCGCTCAGGTGGCCGAGGCCGACGACGTACCCGTGATCGGCTTCTGCGGCGGACCCTTCACGCTGGCGAGTTATCTCGTCGAAGGCGGCCCGTCGCGGGACTACGCCAAAACCAAGGCCCTCATGCACGGTTCGCCCGACGTGTGGGACGCGCTGATGGAAGTGCTCGCCGACATCGCGTCGACGAGCCTGTTGGCCCAAATCGACGCAGGCGCGTCGGCGGTGCAGATCTTCGACAGCTGGGTGGGCGCGCTCGACCCCGACACCTATCGTCGCCACGCCCTACCGGCGACCGCCGCCGTGCTGCAAGCGGTGGCCACTCGTGGCGTGCCGCGCATCGTGTTCGGAGTGTCGACTGGTGAGCTACTCACACTGTTCGCCGAAGCGGGTGCCGACGTGGTCGGCGTCGACTGGCGGGTGCCGCTCGACCACGCCCGCGCTCGGCTGGGGCCGAACGTGGCGGTGCAGGGCAACCTCGATCCCGCAATCTGTCTCGCCGGGTGGCCCGCGGTCGAGTCAGCAGCCCAGCGCGTCATCAACGCAGCAGGCTCCACGCCCGGTCACGTGTTCAACCTCGGCTGGGGCGTGTTGCCCGCGACCGATCCCGACGTACTCACGCAGTTGGTCGACTGGGTCCACCGCCAGCCGCCGCCGGCGGACGCGCTGTGAGCCGCATCGGCGTGCTCGTGCTCGCCCATGGCACACCGGCCACGGCCGACGAGATCGAGCCGTTTTACACGCGCATCCGTCGGGGAAACCCGCCGTCGCCCGAGGACCTCGCCGAGCTCACCCGTCGCTACGAGGCCATCGGGGGGTTGTCGCCGTTCGCGGCGCGCACGCAGGCACAGGTCGACGGCCTGCGCGCTGCACTCGACGCCGAGCAATTCGAAGTCCGGCTCGGGCAGAAGTTCGCAGCGCCGTTCATCCCTGACGCAGTCGACGAACTCATCGCATCGGGCGTCGAACGGATCGTCGGCATCGTGCTGGCGCCGCACTACGCGCCACCGAGCGTCGGCGACTACGCGAAGCGGGCGCGCGACGCGGTGGCCGACCGCGTATCGATCGACGTCATCGCGTCGTGGCACGTAGAGCCTGCGCTCATCGCCCTGCTTACCGAGCGGGTGCGTGACGTCTGGCGCGACGACGCCGTGCTGGTGGTGAGCGCCCACAGCCTGCCGCTCGCCGCGCTGGGCGACGACACGACCTACGGCGACGCGCTCGAGCAAACGGCGCGGCTCGTCGCCCGTGAACTTGGCATCACGAATTACCGCATGGCCTGGCAGAGCGCAGGCATGAGCGGCGGCGCGTGGCTCGACCCGTCGCTGCTCGACGTGATCCGTGAGGAAGCGGCCGAGGGCGCCCCCGCCGTTGTGGTGTGCGCGGCTGGTTTCGTCAGCGAACACCTCGAGATCGCCTACGACCTCGACATCGAGGCGCGCGCGGTAGCCGACGAGGTCGGCGTGGCGTTCGCCCGCACGCGGTCGCTCGACGACGACCCGCGATTCTGCGCGCTGCTGGCCGACCTCGTGACACGCGTCGCGATCGGCGAAGCATCACCGCCGCTCGTTCCGTGACCGCGCGTCCGCACGTCGCGGTGATCGGCGGCGGGATCGCCGGGCTCGCCGCCGCGTTGGACTTGTGCGAGCACGCCGACGTCACGATCTTCGAGGCGAAGGACCGCTTGGGCGGGCCGATGCAGACAACCGACTTCGCGGCGACGCGCATCGACACCGGCCCCGACTCGTTTCTGGCCCGCCGGCCCGAGATGATCGACCTCACGACGCGGCTCGGTCTAGGCGACACGCTCGTTGCGCCCGCGGCGACTGAAGCCGCGGTGTGGTCGCGGGGGGCCGTGCGCACGCTGCCCAAGGGCCTCGTGCTCGGCGTCCCCCGCTCGACGAGAGGTCTTGCCGAGTCGGGCATCGTCAGCCGCGCCGGCGTGGCCCGCGCCGCGCTCGACCGCGTGCTGCCCCGCACGCCGGTCGCCGACGACATCGGTGTGGGCGACCTCGTACGGCGCCGCTTCGGACGCGAGGTGCAAGAGCGACTCGTGGACCCGTTGCTCGGGGGCATCCACGCCGGGCGCAGCGAGTTGTTGAGCGCCGCGGTCGGCGCACCCCAACTGCTCAAGGCGGCGCGCGCCGGTCGCAGCCTGATGGAGTCGTTGCCCACGCCGCCTCCGTCGAACGACCCGGTCTTCCTCACGGTGCCCACCGGCCTCGGCGACGTCGTCACTGCGGCCCGGGCCGTGCTGGAGGGGGCCGGCGTCGCTATCAAGACGAACACCGCCATCGGTGAACTGCGTTTCGGCGGAACGGGGTGCGACGTGGTGCCGGTGCACGGTGATGGCGCCGCGTTCGACGCCGTCGTGGTCGCAACACCGGCATCGCCGACAGCACGCTTGCTGGTACGGCTCGTGCCCGACGCGGCCAGCGCGCTGTCGACGGTGACGTATGCGTCAGTGGTCTTGACGCTGTTCGCCTACGACAGCGCCGACGTGGCCGAGCCGTTCACGTTGAGCGGCTTCCTCGTACCCCGGCCCGAGAAGAAGCTGTTGAGCGCGATCTCGTGGTCGTCGGCGAAGTGGGCGCACCATCACGGCAACGGCGTCGAACTCATCCGGGCGTCGACGGGTCGCATCGACGACCGCCGTCACGAAGACCTCGACGACGCCGCGCTCGCCGAGCGCCTCCACGACGAGATTGCGCAGGCGGTCGGCCTCAGAGCGTCGGCGCCGAAGGAAGTTCGCGTGAACCGATGGCCGAGCGCCTTGCCGCAGTTCAAAGTCGGCCATCTCAGCAACGTCGCGGCGCGTGCCCACTCGGCCGCCGGGCGGGCGCCGTTCCCGCTCGCGCTGGCGGGGTCGGCCTACGAAGGACTCGGACTGCCCGCGTGCGTGGCGAGCGGACGAGCCGCCGCCGCGAACGTGCTCGCCGCGTTGAAGGTCTAGCGAGCGACGCGGGCGACGACTTCGCTCGCGTCGGCGATGAGGCCGGTGACGAATGGACCGAACTCGGCGTACTTGGCCGAGGCCTCGTCGAAGCGCATCTTGTACACGACCTCTTTGAGGTCGTCGGGGTTCACCGCGAACAGGCTTACGCCCCACTCCCAGTCGTCGAGGCCAGCCGAACCGGTGATTACTTGCAGCACCCGCCCTGCGAATGTTCGCCCCGTCTTGCCGTGACCACCCATCAACTCGCGCCGGTCGTCGAAGGGCAGCGTGAACCAGTTGTCGACCTCGCCGCGGCGCTTCGACATCGGATAGAAGCAGAACGCCCGCATGCCGTCGGGAGGCAGGTTCGGATAGAGACGCGCGTTGAGCATCGCTTCGGGCATTCCCGCCGCGTACTCCGACACCTCGGTCAACGACACGTAGGAATCACAGATCTCGAGCCCGGCGCGCTGGAGTTCGGCCTGCAACTGCTGAAGGCGCCACAGGTCGGGGCCGAGCGCCATGAAGCCGAGGTCGGCCTTGTGCCCGAGCACGTTGAACGCGACCACCTGGTATCCATCGGCTTCGGCCGCCTTAATGGCCGCGACCGCAGCCTCACCCTCGAACGCGGCGGTGGCCCTGCAGAACAAATGCAACACACCCCAACCAGTTGCTGGGACTAAGGCTTCAGGCACTCCGCGAGCTTACGGGCCGCGTCTTGCGCTTCGGAACCCGACAACCGGTTCGCCGCGATCACTCCGTCGATCATGTCTGTGACGACAGCGTCGGCCGCTCGGTCGCCGCGGCGCACGGCCACGAGCGCCCGGCCCGGCGCCAACCAGCGGATCGTGCGGTTCGCCGACGGAGCGCGGGGCGGGCTCGTGAACGACGGCGCGGCCATGCCGGCCGCCGTGGCGGCGCGGTTGAGCCGCTTGACCATATCGGCGAACTCGGGCGGGCTCAGCGGATGCACGTTCCCATCATGCCGAAGGGGTGTAATGCTCAGGCATGGACGCTGCGCCCCAGGAACCCATTGAGCCCGAGACCACGATCGTGGTTGCCCAGGAGCCGGTCGACGCCACCGGCCGTCTGCTCTCCGGGGTTGGCCTCGCGCTTGCGGCGCTTGCCCTGCTCGAATTGCTCGGCACCATGACAGTCGGGTTGGCGGTGAAGACGTCACGCCTCAATTTCGCGTCGAGACAGGGCTACGCGTTCCTGACGCAACTCGAGAAGTCTCCCGTGGGCCTGATGCTCGTGCTCGCGTCGCTCGCGGCGGCGGTGGCGATGTTGCGGACACGCCCCGACGGGCGCACGCTGCAACTCAGCACGCTCGCGTTGTGGGCCGTCATCGTGGCGTCGGTGCTGCTGGGGGTCGGGACGGTTCTGGCCGTGCTCGCCCGATTCCGCGTTGGCGAACTGGCCGCGACTCAGAAGGTCGACGCGCTGACCCGGCGGGTCCTCGTGGTGTTCGTGATCCGCAACTTCGGCACCGCGGTCACCGCACTACTCGTCGCCGTCGGGGCGGTGTTCGGCCGTCGGCCACGAACCCCGGACGTTGTCTGACCTCAACCCCGCCCAACAGCGCGTAGCCGACGGGCTACTCGATCTGCGCGGCGTGACCCCGCGTATTGATCCCGCCGGCGTCGAGGCGATAAAGCGGGATTTGAACCGCCGTCTTCAGTTCGCAGTCGACGCGCTCGACCAAGCGGGTCAAACGCTGCGGCTGAACAAGAACGCGATCACCACGGTGTTGTCGTGCGAGACACGTTGGCGCGACGGGAACATTTTTTCGTGGAGTGTGCCGAACGCGATCGGCACGATCGCCCACCGCGCCGCCGAACTCGTGCTCGTCGGACGACATCCCGGTCCGGCGGCCGACGCCGTAGATGGCGCGACCGTGTTGATCAGCGACGACAACTCTGGCTTCGCCGAGTTCGTCGACGCCGCGTCCGCCGCTGAACGCGCCGCGATCCGCGCTGGCGCGGTAGCGCACGTGACGTCGTTGATCGACGGCTTCCCGCCGTTACCAAAGCGGGTCTTCGCCCGCACCGAGCAGAGCTTCAACGCGGTGTTCGGACAGCGCACAATCGAATTGACGGCCCGGCCCGACCTCGCGCTCGGTCGTCCGGCTGGTGCCGACGCCCGCAGCTTGCTTGTAGATCTCAAGACAGGTCGCCCGCATCAATCGCACGCAGACGACTTGCGTTTCTACGCGTTGGTATTCGCGCTGCGGTGGGGGGCGGCGCCTTGGCGCGTCGCCAGTTTCTACGCTCCCGACGGCACCTGGAGCGCCGAAGACGTCGACGCCGACGTGCTCGACGCCGCGGCGCGGCGTGTGAGCGACGCGGTACTGCGCATGACCGAGATGAACGTGTCGAACCGTCCACCCGGACTGACCGCAGGCGTGATGTGCAAGTGGTGCGGCCTGGAGACGACGTGTGAGGCGGCAGCAACCTGGGCACAACAGACAGCCGACGAAGACGACCTCTCTTACGGGGACGACGACGACACGGCGTTCTAAGCCCGGCTAAAGATTGGTTCCGACCCCAATTACGATGCCCCCGATGCCTACCAAGCGCGTGGCCGACCGCACCGTTGGTGCCTCGCTCGTCCCTCTTCCCCGCACCACCGAGGAGCCAGCTGAACTCGACGACCCTCGCCTCAGCGACGTCGACGAGTGGGGCCGTTCTGAGAGCGTGCGGGCGTTGGCCCGGCGCCTGTACGACCCGATGTACCGGTACTGGTTCCGCGCCGAATGGGAAGGCCTCGAGAAGATCCCGAACAACGGCGGCGCGCTCCTCGTGGCCAATCACGCCGCGGCCATACCGTCCGACGCGCCGGCGATCATGCACGGCATCGAGACCGAGTTGGGCCGCCCCGTGTACGGCATGGCCGACCACTGGTTCCGCAGCATCCCGCTTGTGGGCACAGTGTGGTCACGCGCCGGCGGCGTTGCCGCTGATCCGGAGAACGCCTACCGGCTGTTGCGGGAGCAGAAGCAGTTGGCGCTGGTGTTCCCCGAAGGCAGCAAAGGCCCGGGCAAGACGTACGGCGAGCGTTACCAGTTGCGCCGGTTCGGCCGCGGGGGCTTCGTCGAGATTGCGATGCGTTCCGGTGTCCCCATCGTGCCGATCGCGGTCGTGGGCGCCGAGGAGTCGATGCCGATCCTGGCCAAGAACGGCACGCTGGCCAAGATGCTCGGTCTGCCTTACGCGCCGATCACGGCGAACATGCTGGCGTTCGGCCCGCTCGGAGGGCTGCTCTACTTCCCGGCGAAGTTCAAGCTGCGCGTGCTCGACCCCGTCTACTTCGACGTGCCCGCCGACCAAGAGCGCTATTCCAAGAGCCAGGTGATGGACGAGGCCGACCGCATCCGCGTGCAGATCCAGGATGCGCTCTACGACATGTTGCGCACCCGCAAGTCAGTGTGGTTCGGATAAATGGGTAAGCGCGTACTGGTCACAGGGCTAGGCAGCTTTTGGGGCGGTCGTGCAGCCAAGGCACTCGAGGGCGACCCCGACGTCGAGATGATCGTGGGCCTCGACACCGTCGAACCCAAGCTCGAACTCGAGCGCACCGAATACGTGCGCGCCGACCAGAGCTATTCGATCCTGGCCCGCATCGTGGAGGCCACGCAGGTCGACACGATCGTGCACACCTTTCTCGAAATGGACAGCACGCGGATCAGCGGCCGGCAACTGCACGAGATCAACGTGATCGGCACCATGAACCTGCTCGCGGCCGCGGGCGCGCCGGGCAGCTCCGTGCGTCACATCGTGGTGAAGTCTTCGACGCTCGTCTACGGCGCCAACCAGGCCGATCCGGCGTGGTTCCGCGAGGAGATGACGCGCACGAAACCGGCGCGCACCCGCGTTGAACGATCCATTCTCGAAGTCGAGGGGTATCTGCGCGACTTCGCCGACGACAATCCCCACGTCGTGGTGTCGCTATTGCGATTTTCGAACGTGCTCGGCACCGACATCACCACTGCGCTGTCGCGCGCCCTCGAACTTCCGCTGGTCCCCTCCGTGCTGGGCTTCGACCCGCTCGTGCAGTTCACCGAGGAAGACGACGTCATCCGCTCGATTGAGTTCGTGCTGCGCAACCGGATTCCGGGCATCTACAACGTCGCGGGCGACGGCAAGATCCCGTGGAGCGAGGTCGCGGCGATCTGCGGCAAGCGTCGGCTGCCGATCACGCCCTTCGGCACCGGCACGGTTGCATCGCTGCTCGACCTCGTGCGCGCCGTCGACCTACCCCCCGAAGTGCTCGACCTTTTGCGTTACGGCCGCGGCGTCGACAACCGTCGCTTGAAACGGGCCGGTTTCCAGTATCAGTTCACGACCGCGGGCGCCGTCGAGTCCTTCGTGAAGGCGAGCCGGCTGCGCAAGACCGTCGGCAACTCGCGGCCCGACTACCACTACGAACGCGACGTCGAAAACTTCTTCCGTCACTCCCCCGCCGTCGTCCGCGACAGCTAACCCAGCTTTATGGCGACAATCCAACTCGCGGTGCGCGGCGACGGAGTGGCCTTGGTAACGCTGAACGCACCGGAACGTCGCAACGCGATGGACTTGGCGATGGTCGGCGAGATCGTCGCGGTGATGGAGCAACTCGAAGCCGACGATGTGGTTGGCGCAGTTGTGGTGACCGGAGAGGGAAAGGGGTTCTGTGCCGGCGCGGCCCTGGACCACCTCGCCGATCCTGGCGCCGACGCGAAGGCCGGCCTGCGGAACATCTACGCGGGGTTCCTGGCTTTCGCGACGTGTGCGAAACCAACGATCGCTGCCGTGAACGGTGCGGCGGTGGGCGCCGGTATGAACCTGGCGCTGGCGTGTGACCTGCGCGTTGCGTCGACCGAGGCGCGATTCGACGCTCGGTTCCTGGACTTGGGCCTGCATCCCGGCGGAGGCCACACCTGGATGCTGCAGCGGTTGATCGGTCCGCAGGCCGCAGCCGCCGCGGTGTTGTTCGGCCAGTCGTTCTATGGCGCAGAAGCCGTGCGCGTTGGGCTCGCCTATGACTGCGTGGAGCCTGATCAGCTCCTCACCCGCTCGTTCGAACTCGCCGCCCGGGCGGCGTCGATGCCGCGTGAACTCAGCCGCCGCACCAAAGCCACGTTCAAGCAGATGTGGGATGTCGACAACATCGACGACGCAGTGACTACTGAACTCGAAGTGCAGGCCTGGTCACTGCAGCAGCCCGACTTTCACGAGCGTCTCGCGGCGTTCCGAAAGAAATAAGACGAAGCTGTCCATCTGAGCTCCGCTGAAACGTCGTAGGGCTAACCAACTGAAAAAGGAGCACCACCGATGAAGTACCTCCTGTTGATCGCCACCGACGAAGCCCAAGAGGCAACCAAGGCCACCCCGGATCGCACCGCTGAATACATGAAGTGGGCCGAAGAGTGCGGCACCCGCGGCGTGCTCGTCGGCGGCGAGCGGCTGCACGCGACCTCCGATGCGACGACCGTTCGCGTGCGCAACGGCGAGCTCCTGGCCACCGACGGCCCGTTCGCCGAGACGAAGGAACAGATCGGCGGCTATTTCGTGATCGACGTGCCGAATATCGATGACGCCATCAAAGCGGCTTCGATGCTGCCCGGCGCTGAGGACGGCTGCGTCGAGGTTCGCCCAATTTGGGAGATGTAACGCAAGACGTCGCCCGTGCGTTCCGGACCGAGTGGGGCCGCGTGGTGGCCACGCTCATCCGGACCACGGGCGACTGGGACCTCGCCGAGGAGTGCGCGCAGGAGGCGTTCGCGCGCGCCCTTGAGCGGTGGCCAGTCGACGGCGTCCCGCGCTCGCCCGGCGCGTGGCTCACGACGGTCGCGCGGAACCGCGCCCGCGATCGAATGCGCCACGCGCAGATGGCCGACGCCAAACGTGAGGAGGTGGCGACGACGACGCAAGACGAGGACGACGCGCAATCGCGCCCGATGGATGACGACCGGCTGCGCTTGATCTTCACGTGCTGCCACCCGGCGCTGCCGCTCGAGGCTCGCGTCGCGTTGACATTGCGCACGCTCGCCGGGCTCACCACCGCCGAAATCGCTCGCGCGTTTTTCGTGCCCGAAGCCACGATGGCCAAGCGGCTGGTGCGGGCGAAGGCAAAAATCCAGAACGCGGGCATCCCCTATCGGGTGCCGCCGCCCGAGTTGCTCGGCGAGCGCACAACCGCCGTGCTCGGTGTGCTCTACCTGTTGTTCAACGAGGGATACAGCGCGACCTCGGGCGACGACCTGGTGCGGCAGAACCTGTGCGACGAGGCGATGTTTCTCGCCGGGGCGCTCGTCGAACTCATTCCGGGCGAACCCGAAGCGGTCGGGTTGTTGACCCTGATGGAGTTGCACAACGCGCGGCGGGCGAGCCGCACCGACACCGAGGGAGAACTGGTACCGCTGGAAGAACAAGACCGCACCGCGTGGGATCTCGATGCAATTCGCCAGGCGATTGCGCGCCTCGAGTCCGCCGAACGCATGGGCCGCCGCGGGCCGTACCAAGTGCAGGCCGCTATCGCCGCCTGTCACGCGATTGCGCCGGTGGCCGCCGCGACGGACTGGCCGCGCATCGCGGCGCTCTACGACCAACTGGTCGGCATGGTGCCCGTCGCCGTGGTGCGGCTGAACCGCGCCGTCGCAGTTGGCATGGCGTCGGGACCCGCGGCCGCCCTCGCCTTGCTCGACGAACTCGAACCTGAGCTGTCGAACTTCCATTTATTGCACGCCACGCGTGGGGACTTCTTGCGGCGGCTGCACCACAACGACGACGCCGTCATCGCCTTCGAACGCGCGTACGCGCTCGCGCCGACCGACACCGAGCGTCGGTTTTTACAACGCCGCATCGACGAAGCCGCCGGTTGAGGAGCTAGCGGATCCACTCGTCGAGCAGTGCGCTACCGCGCTCGGCCCACTCCTCGGCGGTGATCGCGTGACGCACGTGGTCTTCCCAGGTGCCGTTGATCTCGAGGTAACGGGTGGCGACGCCTTCTTCGCGGATGCCGAGCTTGGCCATCACCCGCCGGCTTGGAGCGTTGCGCGGGATAATCGCGACTTGCACCCGGTGCAAGCCGAGTTCCTCAAAGGCGAAGCGCATCACCATCACGACCGCCTCGGGCGTGAACCCTTTCCCCGCGTGTTTCTCGTCGACCCAGTATCCGACGTAGCAACTCTGGAAGGGGCCGCGTTGGATCGACGACAGGTTGATCTCGCCGACGAGCGCGCGCTCACAGAACATGCCGAAGCCGTAGCCGGTACCGAGTTGGCGCTCGCGGTCACGCGCCGCGCAACGCGACGCGAACGCTCGCCGGTCGGTCGACGGGTCGGCGTGGCCGGCGGGGATGCTCGGCTCCCACTTCCGCAGCCAACCGGCGGCCCGCGTTCGCACCTCGGTCCACCGGTCGAAGTCACCAGCGTCGAGAGGGCGCAGCACGAGCCGCCGTCCGACCAGCTCTATCGGCACCGTGGTGCGCAACAACGCCATTCCCCGCCGCCCCCTAGACCGCTGCTCGAACGGCCTCAATCGTGGCCGGATCTTCGAGCGACGACAAGTCGCCGAGCTCGTCGCCGGTCACGATGCTGCGAACGGCACGTCGCAAGACCTTCGCGTTGCGCGTCTTCGGCAGCGCATCGGTGAAGCGCACGACCGATGGCGCGAAACTTTTGCCCAGCGCGTCGGCCACCAAACTCTTGATTTCGTGGCGCAGCTGATCCGTCGGCTCGACCCCCGGTTTCAGTACGACGAAACACCACAGCGCCTCACCCTTGACCTCATCGGGAATGCCTACGGCGGCGCCCTCGATGACGGATGGATGCTGCACGAGAACGGTCTCGACTTCCGCGGGACCAAGGCGCTTGCCGGCGACCTTGATCGTGTCGTCGCTGCGGCCGTGCAGGAACCAGTCGCCCTCGGCGTCGACCGAGGCCCAGTCGCCGTGCACCCAAACGTCGGGCCACCGGCTCCAGTACGTGTCGATGTATCGCTGCGGATCCTTGTAGATGCCGCGGGTCATGCCCGGCCATGGCGCGGTGCACACCAATTCGCCGACCGCGCCACGAAGCGGTTTGCCGTCGTCATCGAACACGTCGACGGCCAGCCCCAGGCACGGTCCGCCCAGGCTCATCGGCTTGATCGGGTGCACCGGGTGCGGCGAGAGGAAACACGCACCCACTTCGGTGCCGCCGCTGATGTTGATCACCGGGCAGCGGCCGCCGCCGACGACGTTGAAGTACCAGAGCCACGGCAGTTCGTTCCACGGCTCTCCGGTCGAGCCGAGCACGCGCAGAGACGACAGGTCGTGCTGCAACACGGGCTCGTCACCGTTGGGCATCTGGGCGCGAATCAACGTGGGGCTGATGCCGAGAACCGTGACGCGATGCGCTTCCAGGAACGCCCACAAGCGGTCCACCTCGGGCCAGTCGGGGGCGCCTTCGAACAGCGCGAGCGTGGCGCCGTTGGCGAGCGTGCCCACCACTTCCCACGGACCCATGATCCAGCCCATGTCGGTGAACCAGAACAATGTGTCGTCCTCGCGCACGTCGAACTGGAACGCGACTTCCTCCGCGACTTTCGCGAGGAACCCGGCGTGCGTGGCGATGGTGCCCTTCGGGCGACCGGTCGTGCCCGACGTGTACGCGATGAACAGCGGATGCTCGCTGTCGAGCGCCGCTGCGTCGATCGGGGAATCCGACGCGTCGGGCCAGTCGCGTCCCACGCAGAGCACGGCGGTCACACTCGGACACTGCGCGACGGCTTCGTCGGCTACCGCGAGCATGTCGATCTCTTTGCCCCGGCGATGCGCGACGCGCGCGGTGAGTAGAGCCTTGGCTTCCGCGTCTTGCAAACGCGTCGCCACGGCGGCCGCGCCGTATCCAGAGAACAACGGAAGAAACACCGCGCCCACCGCCATCACGCCGAGCAAGCCCGCCACCGTCTCGGGCAGCATCGGCATGAACACACCGACCGCGTGGCCCTCACCCACGCCGGCGCTGCGCAACGCAGCCGCAACACCACTGACCTGACGCCTCAGTTCGCCATAGGTCCAGCGGCAGACGTCACCGCCTTCGCCCTCCCACACGATCGCCGTTCGATCGGCGGGATGGTCGAGCAAGGTGTCGACCGCGTTGAGGCGCCCGCCGGTGAACCAGGTCGCCCACGCGATCCCGTTGTCGGCGTTGAGCACCTCGGTGTAGGGCTGGCGAAACCTCACACCGAGGTGTTCGACGATCGCGTCCCAGAACCATCCGGGCTCGGCGACCGATTTCGCGCGCAACGCGTCGAAGTCGGCGACGCCGTGCTTAGCCATGAACCGCCCGACGTTCGTCTGCGCGACGTCGCCGGGGAACCACATTGCTTCGCTCACGACGCGCTCACCAGGTGATTACCTCGTCGAGCGCGGCGAGCAGAGCTGCGACGTTGCGCAGCCGCGCCGTGTGACCCATACAACCGATGCGCCACGCCTTACCCGCCATCGGGCCGACACCGCCGCCGATCTCGATGCCGAAGCGCTCGAGTAGCGCCCGGCGCACAAACGCTTCGTCGACGCCGCCCGGCACCCACACCGTGGTCAGTTCGGGCAGGCGATTGGCGACCGGCGCAACGAGTTCGAAGCCGCGCTTTTCGAGGCCGTCTTGCAGCGCCTTGCCTGCCTCGGCGTGGCGCTCCCACGCGTTGCGCAAGCCTTCCTCGAGGATTACGCCGAGACCGGCGTGCAGAGCGAAGATCATCGAGATCGGCGCCGTGTGGTGGTAGCGCCGCGCGCCCCCGCCGCCTTCGGTATACGCAGCTATCTGGGACAGGTCGAGGTACCAGCTCTGGGGCTTCTCCACGATGCGCGCCCGCGCCGCGTCTGAGTACGTGAGCGGCGCGAGACCGGGCGGCACCCCGAGACACTTTTGCGTGCCGGCGTATGCGATGTCGACATTCCACCCGTCGACGTCGAGCTCGATCCCGGCGATCGACGTGACGCAGTCGACCAACAGCAGCGCGCCCTCGGGCTTGGCTGCGCCGATTGGCGCGATGTCGTTACGCACGCCGGTGGAGGTCTCGGCGTGGACCACCGCGATGATCGCCGGGTTGGGGTGGGCGGCCAGCACCGCAGCGGGGTCGAGAGGCGTGCCCCATTCCGCGTCGACGCGCGTCACCACCGCGCCGCACCGCTGGGCCACGTCGACCATCCGCTCTCCGAACAAACCGTTCACGCCGATAACGACCTCGTCACCGGCCTTGACCACGTTGACGAACGCGGCCTCCATCCCCGCCGACCCCGTGCCACTGATCGGAACCGTCAACGCGTTCGTCGTCTGGAAGACGGAACGGAGCCGGTCGCACGTTTCGTCGAGCACCACGAGGAAGTCGGGGTCGAGGTGGCCGAGCATGGGTCGCCCCATCGCCGCCACCACCTCCGGGTAAGGATTACAGGGCCCCGGGCCCATCAGGATGCGGTCGCTCAACACCTCGCCGATGCTAACGACGAGGCGATAGCGTGACTCCCGTCACACCTGTGGGAGGCGTGACAAGCCGCGCTGGCTTTCTGGCGCTGGGGGACCATCGTGAATAGTCGTGCATCGCTGGTAAGGCGCTACGGGCCGCTGATCGCGGTCGTAGCAGCGCAGATTCTGATCATCGCCACGGTTCCGTCGACGGCACACAACTCGACCGACCTTGCCGTAGCCAACAATGGTGGCAACAGCCTGTCGGGAGGTGCCACCGACGCGAGCGGCGGCGGCACCAGCGGCGACGCCGGCGTGCCGGGTGCCAACACACCCGGCGGTGGCGGAGCCGGGGCCCAAACCGCGGGATCGGGCGGCAGCAACGGCACGCGCGGCGGACCGGGCGGCGCAACCGCGGGCGGCGACACGAGCCATTGCGTGGGTGGCCGCGAGTTCGACCCCGCGGTCGCGTACTGGGCGCCGCCGTGCACTGCCGGCACCGTCGGCGCGACGAATGTCAACAATGGCGGCGCCACGTATCGCGGCGTGACGAAAGACACCGTCACGATCGTCGACTACCTCACCAACTACGGCGCCGAAGTCAACGCGATCCTTCAGGCGCAAGGAACGCTCGAGACCTACGAGCAGGGCGTCGTTCTCGACAAGGCATTCGAGAATTTCATCAACGCCAAGTACGTGCTGTACGGCCGCAAGGTGAAGATCATTCCGTACCAGGGCAAGTGCCAAAGCGTGCCACCCGACAAGAAGTGTCTCATCCCCGAGATGGACAACATCGTGGCGAGCTACCACCCGTTCATCGTGATGTGGAACACCACGCTGTGCTCCGAGTGCTACGCGGAACTCGCCCACAACAAGACCGTCGCGGTCGGCGGCATCGGGTTCAGCGACGAGTTCGCCACCGCCAACGAGCCGTACTACTACAGCGCCGGAGAGAGCTCGACGAAGATACAGAGAGCGTTCGCCGAGTTCTGGTGCAAGCAGATGTCGAGCAAGGCGAACCCCTCGCGCAAGGTGAAGTTCGCTGCGCACAACAACCCCGCCCAAGACTTCACGGGCAAGCCCCGCGTGCTGGGCGTGATCAGTACGAACGACCCGGACAACGAAAACACCGTCAAGCGCGTGCTCTACAAAGAACTCGACAAGTGCGGCGACACCGACCACTCGCACGAGTACTTCTACGACCAAGACATCAACACGGCGGCCACACAAACCCAGGCCGGCATTGCCGCCATGGACACACCGTCGAATCCGGCCACCTCAGTGCTGTGCCTGTGCGACTCGGTCGCGCCCCAGTTCTTGTACCAGGGCGAGGAGAACAACAACTACTGGCCCGAGAATGCGCTGGGCGACGTGCAGGGGATGGGCAACGACAACGCGGCGCAGACCTACGACGGATCGCTCGCGTGTCCACGCAACGGCAGCGGGTGCAGCTTCGACTCGGCGATCGGCCTAGTGGACAGTGAGCCCGACAAGCCGCCGGCGCAGTTGGCGGGGCCGAAGATCTACAAGCTGGGAGGCGGCCAGGGTGAGCCGCCCACGACTGCCTACAACACGACGAACTTGGCGAAGATCTGGGTGATGATCGCCAACCTCATCGAGAACGCAGGCCCGAATCTCACGCCCGCGAACATGATGGCGCAGGCACCGGCGATGGGTTCGGTCGGCGGAGGCGCTACCGGTCAGCCCCTGCTCGGCTTCTCGAACCACAACTGGAACTGGACCCAGGACGCACGCATCGTCTACTGGAATCCGCACAAGCCATCGCCATACAACAACGCGGCCGGTTCGTTCGTGAACGTCGACAACACCCGTTACACGGCGGGCCACTTTCCGTCTCTGCCCGACGGTCCGGCGGCGCCGCCCGCCGATCAACGCAAGTAGCGGCCGTGGACACCATGCGCGCTCGCTTCGCGTCGCTTACCGACATCGTCAACGCGCCGACCACGGTCGCCCGCGTCGGCCGCCAGGTAGCGGCGGTCGTGATCTTTCTCTTCGTCACCCAGCTGTACTTCCACCTGGCGCTGATCTATCTGATCCAAGGCATCGTTCTGGGTTCGCTCTACGGGATCCTCGGCGTGGCCTTGATCCTCATCTATCGCACCAACCGCATCATCAACTTCGCCGCAGCGGCCATCGGCGCGGTGCCGGCGATCTTCGCGTTGTTGCTCGACGTGCAGGGCAAGCTCCCGTTCCTCGTCTGCTTCCTCATCGTGGTGATCGGTGCGCCGCTGTGCGGGGCGCTCGTCGACAGGTTCGTCATGCGCCGCTTCGCAAAGTCGCCTCGCCTCATCGTCACGGTCGTCACGCTCGGCGTGGCGCAAGGGCTCGCGGCAATCGGCTTCTTCATCCCGGTGTGGCTTGGCGAGAAGGCGGGACAGATCCCGTACGTGCCCACGCCGTGGCAGAACGTCAAGATCACCGACGCGAACGGCAAGCCGTTGCTTACCGGCAACGAGGTCGCGGCGGTGCTTACCGTCGTCGTGTTAGCCGCGGGCCTCGCGGCATTCCTTCGCTACACCCGCATAGGCATCGCTCTGCGAGCCTCGGCCGAAAATGCCGACCGAGCGTCGTTGCTCGGGATCCCGGTCAAGCGCGTCGCCATGGTGTCGTGGATGATTGCCGGGCTCTTCGGCGGGCTGGCGATCTTCGTGCAGGCGCCGTTGATCGGAGTACCGAACAACGCCACGCTCGGATTCGACTCGTTGCTCTACGGCCTCGCCGCAGCGATGGTCGCCCGGATGGAACGGATAGGCGTCGCCCTGCTCGCGGGCATGGGCGTGGGCATCATCGTGTTCGGGTCGATCACCAAAGAGGGCGACAACAACCTGGCGTCGGCCTTGATGCTCGTGTTGATCTTGCTTGCCTTGGTATTCCAACGCGGCGCGATGTCACGGGCATACGACACCGGCGTATCGACGTGGCAGGCGGTGAAGCACTTCCGTCCAATCCCGAGTGAGCTGCGCAACGTGCGCGAGGTCGTGATCGCGCGCACCGTGCTTTACGCGCTCACCGCTGCGATTGCGCTCGGTGCGCCGTTCGTCCTGCGGGGCCCCGACCTTCCGCAGCTCATCGTGTTGCCGATCTTCGGCATTGTTGCGGTGTCGCTTGTGGTGCTTACTGGGTGGGCGGGCCAGATAAGCCTCGGCCAATTCGGCCTCGTCGGCGTGGGCGCTGCCGCGGCGGGCGGCTTGATCGCTAATCACAACATCGACTTCTTCGCGGCGATGGCGATCGGCACAGCCACCGGAGTTGTCGCCGCGATCATCATCGGGCTGCCAGCCGTACGAATCCAGGGCCTCTACCTGGCTGTGACGACACTCGCCTTCGGCTTCGCCGTTCAAAAGTATGTCCTCAACCGCCACTACTGGCTGGGCGCGCACCTTCTGCCCAACGGGTTGTCGGCCCACCTCGAGCGCCCGGTGCTGTACGACCGGTTCAGTCTGGACAACGACCGCACCTTCTACTTCGTGTGCCTTCTGTTTCTCGTGTTCTCGGTGCTCGCCGCGAACGCGTTTCGTCGTAATCGCAGTGGACGCGTGGTGATCGCGGCGCGTGACAACCAACGCGGCGCGCCCGCATACGGCATCAATATCGTGCGCACCCGTCTGGCCGCGTTCGCAGTGTCGGGCGGCATCGCCGGTATGGCCGGTGTGCTGCTGGCGTACGCGCAACACAACGTGATCCCGGGCACCTACGACGTCTACGGCAGCGTCTTGATCTTCCTCGCCGTGGTGATCGGTGGTCTCACGTCGATACCGGCCGCAGTGATCGGCGCGATCACCACCGAAGCGTTCGTGCTGTTCGGGCCCCGACTCAACCCGCTGCTCGGGCCGAGCATCACTGCGATCTTGCCGTTGTTGCTCACTGGCCCGTTGCTGGTCGTGAACCTCTACTTCTACCCCGGAGGATCAGCGGAGAGCTTCTTCGGCTACCGCGACCGGTTCTTGCGGTGGGTCGCAAACAAGCACGACATCCTCGTGCCCTCGCTGGTCGCCGATCGCCGCGTCGAAGACGACGACGACGACGACGCGCAAGACGACGTCATTCTGCGCGCGGAACAGCACGTCGAATCGGTAGACACGTTCGACGTCCACGAAACGGTCAGCCGGCCTTGACGCCTCTGCTGAGTTGCCAAGGCGTCCACGTCGCCTACGACAAGGTGAAGGTGTTGTTCGGCGTCGACCTCGACGTGGAAGAGGGCGAGATCGTGGCGCTGCTCGGTACAAACGGGGCCGGCAAGTCGACGTTGCTGAAGGCCATATCGGGCCTCGTCGAGACCGCGGCCGGACGCGTGATTTTTGACGGTGAAGACATCACGAACATCGACCCGGTCGACGCCGCGAAGCGTGGCATCGTCCAGGTCCCGGGAGGCAAGGCGGTCTTTCCGACGCTCACCGTCGCCGAACACTTCAAGGCGGGGACGTGGCTGTACGCGAAGGAAGATCGCGACGAAGTCGCGGTGCGCATCGACGACGTGCTCAACGAGTTCCCGCGGCTACGCGAACGCTGGGATCAGCTGGCGGGCAACTTGTCCGGCGGCGAGCAGCAACAGCTCGCAGTCGGTATGGCCTTCGTGGCAAAGCCGCGGTTGCTAATCATCGACGAGCTGTCGCTGGGCCTCGCTCCGACAATCGTCGAGCAACTCCTCCGGCTTGTGCGCGCCATTCACGAGCAGGGCTGCACGATCATCCTCGTCGAGCAGTCGATCAATGTGGCGTTGACGCTGGCCGAGCGCGCCTTCTTCATGGAAAAGGGCGAGGTGCGTTTTTCCGGACCGACCGCGGAACTACTCGAACGCGGCGACATTCTTCGTTCGGTGTTCCTCGAGGGCACCGCCAAGCCCAACGGCACCGCGTCGAAAAAGGCGCCGGCGAAGCGACGGAGCCGAGCCTCGGCCGCCGCTGAGCAGCAACAGCCGGTGCTCGAAGTAACCGACCTCGTGCGTCGTTTCGGCGGCATCACCGCGGTCGACAACGTCAGCTTCTCGCTCATGCCCAACCAGATCCTCGGGCTGATCGGGCCCAACGGTGCGGGCAAGACCACCATTTTCGATCTCATCTCCGGGCTGTTGCCTCTTGACGGCGGGCGCATTTTTCTCAACGGCACCGACGTCACGAACTGGGCCCCCGACCGCCGGTCGATGGCGGGTATGGGCCGGTCTTTCCAGGACGCGCGTATCTTCCCGTCGCTCACGGTGGCCGAGAACATCGCGATCGGGCTCGAACGCCACCTCGAGGTGCGCGACCACTTCGCGTCGCTGCTGAATCTGCCCGCAGTGCAAGAAGTCGAAGACGACGTCGCCTACACAGTCGACGACCTCGTCGAGTTGATGAACCTGCAGGCCTATCGCGACAAGTTCGTGGCCGAACTTTCCACCGGTTCACGCCGCATCGTCGACCTCGCGATGGCGATCGCGCACGACCCAACCGTGTTGTTACTCGACGAGCCGTCGTCGGGCATCGCGCAGCGCGAGACCGAGGCACTCGGGCCCTTGCTCAAGCGAATTCAGCAAGAAACCAGTTGCGCCATGCTGATCATCGAGCACGACAT
>JBEEFT010000152.1:0-9173 GCA_041166225.1 Actinomycetota bacterium
TCAACTTGACGCGACTGACCACGGGGTCTTGCTGGATGAGGTCGAAGAACGCCGAGAGCCGGTCGACGTCGTGCAGCTCACGGGCCAACGTCGACGCGAGATCGAAACGGAACCCGTCGACGTGCATCTCCTCCACCCAGTAGCGAAGGCTGTCCATGATGAGCTGCAGCACGTTCGGGTTGCGCATGTTCAAGCTGTTGCCGCAGCCCGTGTAGTCCATGTAGTAGCGGGGATCATCGGCCGTGAGGCGGTAGTAGGACTCGTTGTCGAACCCCTTGAACGACAGCACCGGGCCGAGGTGGTTGCCTTCAGCCGTGTGGTTGTAAACGACGTCGAGGATCACCTCGATGCCCGCGGCGTGCAGCGTTTTGACCATCAGCTTGAACTCCTGGACCTGCTGGCCGCGCTGGCCACTGGCGGAGTACGCGTTGTGCGGCGCGAAGTAACCGATCGAGTTGTACCCCCAGTAGTTGCTCAGGCCCCGCTCGAGCGTTCCGCTCTCGTGCACGAACTGGTGGACGGGTAGAAGCTCAACTGCAGTCACGCCGAGATCTTTCAAGTACTTGATGACGCCCGGAGTCGCCAGGCCGGCGTACGTCCCCTGCAATTCCTTGGGCACGTCGGGATGCATCGCCGTAAGGCCCTTCACGTGCGCCTCGTAGATCACGGTTTCGTGCAGGGGCGTGCGCGGCGCGCGGTCGTTGTCCCAGTTGAAGAACGGGTTGACCACCACCGACCGGGGGACATAGCGCGCGCTGTCGGCGCGATTCGGGCGCCGCCCTGCGGCGTCGAAGCCGAAGATCGCCCGGTTGTATGTCACCTCGCCTTCCACAGCGCGGGCGTACGGATCGAGCAGCAGCTTCTGGGGGTTGCACCGGTTACCCGCGGCCTGATCGCCGGGGCCGTGCACCCGAAACCCGTAGCGCTGTCCTGGGCCGACGCCGTAGAGGTAGCCGTGCCAGCAGTAAGCGTCGACCTCGTTGAGGTCGAAGCGCGACTCGCGGTTGTTGTCGTCGAATAAGCACAGTTCGACGCGCTCGGCGACGCGCGAAAACACTGAGAAATTGGTGCCCGCCCCGTCGTAGGCCGCGCCGAGGGGATAGGGCCGACCGGGGGATACCTTCATGGCGCCGCTGCTGTACCCCTGCCCTGGGTGTGTAACCACGCGCCGCAGGGTATAGGTCACAGCGTTCGCCACCGGGCCTGAAAAGCAGGCATCACGGTGACACTGGTCGAGCAGGAACTCGAATGCAAAAACGAGCGCTAAGCAGCAGGATCGGGGCGGGCACCGCGACGTTGGT
Source organism: Actinomycetota bacterium (assembly GCA_041166225.1). Lineage (GTDB taxonomy): Bacteria > Actinomycetota > Acidimicrobiia > Acidimicrobiales > JACCXE01 > JACCXE01. The sequence goes on from JBEEFT010000152.1 coordinate 1,302, forward strand.
AGTCGTGTCCAACCGCGGACCCGTGTCCTTCACGCAAGACGACGTTTCTTCGTTACCCGTAGCGACCCGCGCCGGCGGCGGTCTCGCGTCCACGCTGGGCGGCGGCGTACGGGGCCGCGACGCCGTGTGGGTTGCGGTCGCGATGACCGACGCGGAACGCGCCGCGTCGTCAGCGCTCGCCGCCCCCAACGGTGAGATCGACGTCGAGGGCTACCGGCTGCGGCTCGTCGACGTCGACCCCGACACGTTCAACGCGGCCTACAACGAGGTGGCCAACCGCACGCTGTGGTTCTGGCACCACCACATGTTCGACCTTGTTCGTGAGCCGGCGCCCGACGCCGAGTTTCGCGAGGCGTGGACGGGCTATCGCATGATGAACCAAATGGTGGCGCTCGCCGCCGCCGAAGCCGCCGCGCCCGGCGCCACCGTGCTCGTGCACGACTACCACCTCGCGTTGGTGCCTGCGTTGTTGCGCGAACGGCGACCGGATTTGCGTATCTCGCACTTCAGTCACACGCCGTGGGCCGACCCCGCGTTCTTGCACGTATTGCCCCAGGGTGTCGTCGGCGAGATCCTCCACGGCATGGCCGGTGCCGACGAGATCGGCTTCCATTCCTTCCGCTGGGCTGATGCGTTCGAAGCGTGCTGGCGCGCTCACCCGTCCACCCGTGAGTTGCCGGTGCCCGCGACGTACGTCGCGCCAGCCGCGGCCGACCACACCTCGGTGCACGACGTCATGGCCGGCGAGCAGTTCGCGGCCGAAGCCGACTGGCTCGACGAGCGCGTGGGCGACTCGCTGTGCATCGTGCGCGTCGACCGGATGGAACCGTCGAAGAACTTGGTCCGCGGGTTTGCTGCGTACGCCGCGCTCCTCGACGCCCACCCCGAATGGTGCGAGCGGGTGACCTTCGTCGCACTCAGCTATCCCAGCCGGGAATCACTCGACGCGTACCGCGTCTACCGCGAAGAAGTGGAAGCCGCCGTGGCCCGTATCAATGCGCGATACGGCACGCCCGACTGGACCCCGATCCTGTTGGTCACCGAAGACGGGTTCCCTCGCTCGATCGCCGCGCTACGGCGCGCCGACGTCGTGCTCGTCAACCCGATCCGCGATGGCCTCAACCTTGTCGCCTACGAGGCCCAGTCTGCCGGCGCGCGCGACTCGGTGCTCGTGCTGTCGCGCGAGAGCGGCGCGTGGGACGAACTCGGCCAGGCCGGCGCAATCGGCATCAATCCCTTCGACGTCACCGAGCAAGCCGATGCGCTGCACCGGGCCTTGTCGATGACCGGTGAAGAAAAGGCTTCGCGCAGTGGCCGCTTGCGAGCAGCCGCCACTGCGCGTACTCCTGCGATGTGGCTGGCCTTACAGATCGAGGCCGTCGAAGACGCAGACGTCCGCATCGTCGACATTCGCGCCCACCAGCACGCCGTCAACCAACCGATAGTCGTGGGCGGCGACTGACCGACTCGTCGTCAGCGGATCCAAAACTCCCGGGGGTCGCAGCCGAGGTGAGCGACGATCGAGCCGAGGCCGACGCTGCACGCGTCGATCAGTGAGCGCGTCGAGAGTGAAGCGCTCGCCGCGGGGACCTCGTCGCTGCTGTCGCCCTTCTTCTTGCGCAGCATCCCGACGCCCTTCGACTTCTTCGGGAAGGCCTTGACCTTGGCGCGTGTACCGCTGTCCGCGCCGGTCAGCTCCACCGCAACCTCGAGGGCGCGATCGAGCCCGCCGAGGTCGTCGACCAAGCCGACGTCGTGCGCGTCGGTGCCGGTCCATACGCGTCCGCCCGCGACTTCGAGCACAGCGTCGGCGTCCATCTTCCGGCCGTCGCTCACGCGTTGACGGAACAGCTCGTAGGTGCTGTCGAGTTGGACGTCGATGCGTTGCTTGTGCTTGCGCGACGCGGCGCGATTTACGCTTATCGGCGCCTCTTTGCCGGTGTGCACTTCGTCGGTGTGAATGTCGAGCTTGTCTTTGGCCCCGCCGATGATCGGCCGCATGCCGAACACACCGATCGAGCCGGTGATGGTGGTGGGTGACGCCACGATGCGGTCGGCCGGCGCGGCGATGTAATAACCACCCGACGCGGCCACCGGGCCCATCGACGCCACGAGCGGCTTGCCCGCCTCGCGTACGCGTTCGAGCTCGCGCCAGATCGTGTCCGACGCCAGCGCCGAGCCGCCCGGGCTGTCGATTCGCAACACCACCGCCTTGACCTTCTTGTCTTTGACCGCGGCGCGGATCTGGGGGACGAGCTTGTCGGGCACCAATTGCGGACCGCTCGTGAGACCTGGAATGGGAATCATCTGCGACTCGCGCAAGATCGTGCCCGCAGCTCGAATCACGGCCACTTCGACGGTCTTGCCCCGCCGACGACCCTTGCCCGCGCGCTTCTTGTACAGGTGGAGGTACAGCAGCTTCGCCTTCTTCCCGACACGTTGTTTGGCTTGCTCGATTGCCTGGTCGGGATAGGCGATGCGGTCGATGAGGCCTTCGTCGAGCGCTTCAGAAGCGAGCAGCCCGCCCGCGTCGGCCAGCTTGCGCACCACCTCGGGCGCGAGCTTGCGTCGTTGCGCGACGACCGATTCGTGATGGGCCCACACGTTGTCGAGCAGCCGTTGGCGCTGCTCGCGGTCGGGCCCGGTGTACTTGCGCTGCGTGAAGCGGTTCGGCGCCGACTTGTACTTCCCGCGACCGAACACCTCCATCTCGACGCCGAGGCGCGCAAGCAAGTCGGGATAAAAGTTCGCCTCTGAGGACAGTTGGCTCAGGCCGACCCGACCACTTTCCTGCACCACGATCTCGTCGCACGCAGTGGCGAGCAGATAGGCGGCGTTCGATCCGTCGCCTTCGCCGAACGTGTCGGCGATCGCGAGTGCGAACTTGCCCGAGTCGGCGAAGCGACGGACCGCGGCGTGCAGTTCGTCGATCGCGGTCGAGGGCGCTTCGGCGAAGTGTGGGTTCAGGATGAGGCCGGCCACGCGCTTGTCCCGCGACGCCCGATCGAGCGTGTCGATCACATCGTGGAGGTCGAGGGGCTTGTTCGGCATCAGCGCGTCGACGCGGCTTTGTGATCCGGTTTCGGCCGGCATCGTCGCCAGGTCGAGTTCGATGATCGTGCCTCTTGGGACCCGGGGCACGAGGCGGCGCACGATCGTGCCAACCACCAGTGCGACGAGCACCACGGCCAACAACACCTTCGCACTCGTCCACGGATGCGCGGCGACGTAGGTAACGAGAGCCACGACCCCAACCACCACGAGCGCGCCGAGCGCCACTAGCGCGAGCTGTGACAGCGCTTTTCCAACTGCTTTCATCCCCGGACCTCCCTTTCCCCGCCGCCAGCGTAAAGCGTTCGCGCGCGTCCGCTCCCGGTTCAGCACGACGGCGCTCGGGTAGGGCGGGTCATGGCCAACCCCAAACCCGCCGGCAAGCCGCCTCGTCGCAAGGTCACGATCGCACCCGACGGTGCGCGCTCGCCCAACCGCGAGACCCCCACATCGGCGTCGAAGCGCGCCGTCCCGATCAAGCCCGTGAAGTCGGGCAAGGCCAACGCCGTAGCCCGCGCCGAGCAGGCACGCGCCGCCGGGTTGATCCCACCCCACACGACTCCCAACCCCGTCGACGAGGTCACGACGCCGACGTGGGCGCAGGCCGGTGAACGATTGACCACCGCCGCGGGCCTGCGCGTCGACGACGCCGACAACTCACTCAAGGCGGGGGTGCGCGGCCCCACGCTCATGGACGACTTCCATCTGCGCGAGCGCATCACGCACTTCGACCACGAGCGCATCCCCGAGCGCGTGGTGCACGCACGTGGCGCCGCCGCCCACGGCGTGTTCGAAGCGACCGACGGTCTGGAAGACATCTGCGCTGCGGCCATGTTCCGGCGCGGCGCCGTTACGCCCACGTTCACGCGGTTTTCGACCGTCGCCGGTTCGCGCGGCTCGATGGACACGGCGCGTGACGTGCGCGGATTCGCTACGAAGTTCTACACAACCGAGGGCAACTTCGATCTCGTCGGCAACAACATCCCGGTGTTCTTCATTCAGGACGGACTCAAGTTCCCCGACGTCGTGCATGCGGTGAAGCCAGAGCCCGATCGCGAGATCCCGCAGGCGCAGAGCGCGCACGACACGTTCTGGGACTTCGTGAGCCTGCAGCCCGAGTCGACGCACATGCTGATGTGGGTGATGTCGGACCGCGCCATCCCGCGCAGCTACGCGACCATGGAAGGCTTCGGCGTCCACACGTTCCGGCTGAGCAACGCGAAGGGCGAGACGTCGCTGGTGAAGTGGCACTGGAAGCCCGTCGCCGGCATCCACAGCCTCGTGTGGCAAGAGAGCCAGAAGCTCGGCGGCATCGACCCCGACTACCACCGCCGCGACCTCCACGCTCGCGTGGCCACCGGCAACTTCCCGCAGTACGAGCTCGGCGTACAGGTCATGCCCGACACACCCGACCAGACCTTCGAAGGCATCGACCTGCTCGACCCGACCAAGATCGTGCCCGAGGAACTCGTTCCCGTGCGGCCCGTGGGCACGATGACGCTGAACCGCAACCCCGACAACTTCTTTGCCGAGACTGAACAGGTCGCGTTCCACCCCGGCCACCTCGTGCCCGGCATCGCGATCACCGACGATCCGCTGCTCCAAGCGCGCCTGTTCTCCTACATCGACACGCAAATCACGCGCCTCGGTGGCCCCAACTTCAACCAGATCCCGATCAACCGGCCGCTCGCGCCGGTGAACGACAACAACCGCGACGGGTTCCACCAGAGCGCGGTGCACGTCGGCACGTCGCCGTTCACGCCGAACTCGACCGGCGGCGGCTGCCCCTTCGCCAAGCTCGACGCCACGGCGTACACGCACCCGCCGGTCCCGATGGCGCCGAAGCCGGCCAAGGTCAAGATGCGGCCAGCGTCGTTCGACGATCACTTCTCGCAAGCGACGCTGTTCTACCGATCGCTTTCCGACGTCGAGCAGCTCCATGTCGCGCAGGCCTTCAGCTTCGAACTGGGCAAGTGCATCAGCCCCGGGGTCCAGGCCCGGATGGTGACGAACCTCGCCAACGTCGACGCCGCGCTGGCCGAAGAGGTTGCGGCGCACCTCGGCATCAGCGCACCGGCCGGCAAGGTGATGGAGCCGACCATGGTGTCCGAGGCACTGTCACAGACGCGGCCGCAAGATCCGATCGTCGCCGGACGCATGGTCGCGATCCTCGCCGACGAAGACACGCCGGCGCGCGTCGTCAACGCGTACCGCGCCGGGGCCGATCCGCTCGGCGTCGAAGTGATCGTGATCGGACCGCACTTCGGCAAACTCGCCAGCGGGTTGCCCATCGACCGGTCGGCGCACATCAGCGATCCCGTCGAATACGACGGCGTCGTGCTCGCCACCGCACCCGACGAGGTCACCGCCGTATTCGTGCAGGAGGCGTTCCGTCATCACAAGACGATCGGCGTGTCTGACCCGTCGATGATCGACGCCTTGGATCTGCCGGTCAACGCGGCGGGCGTCGCGCAGTCCCCCGACGACTTCTTCGCCGCTCTCGGCCTGCACCGCCACTGGAACCGATAACCCGGACGCCGTTGTGTTACTCGGCACGGAATCGCGCGGGACGGACCCAAACCCCCGCCTTGTAGCGCGATTTCGTGCCATCAAACCGTCGCCGGCAGACGGCGGCGGCACTGCTCAACGAGATCCGTGAGTTCGCGGGCGACGCTCTTCGGCGTCGCCGTGACCTGGCGCCACGTGTACCGCCCGCAAAGCCACCCGGACGCAGCGGTGACGGCGGTCTGCCGCGCGGCGTCGTATACCGGTTGACCCGCTTGTTGCATTCCGTCGAGCTCGATGAACAGACCGAGCTCAGGCCAACAGAGGTCGACCCGGGCGACGAACGATCCGTGGCGATTCACCACGCGGTATTGGCGGACGGGCGGCGGCAAGCCCGGGATCGTGCGAATGATCTGCACCATCAGCGTCTCGAGCAGCGACTCCGTAGGGGGAGCGCCGATCGGGCGAAGAGCAAGCACGCGACGAATGCGCCCAACGCCGTGGCGACGTGACTTGCTCATCGCCGGAAGCAGCGCGGCGATGTCGTCGATGTCGACCGCGCGCCGCCGCAGCGCGCACTCAAGCGCCTGCTCCCACACGAGATCGTCGACGCATTCGGCGAGGTCGATCAACGTCTGCAGAACACTGGTGCACTCGACGCCCTGAACCGTCACGACGGAGCTGTCCATTGGCGCGGTGCGACGCCGGGCCGGGACCGTCGTCACCTTGACGCCATCTAGGCCATGCAGGACCGCAGCGACCTCACCCCACGCGGTCTTCTTGCTCGCGAGCACGCGGGCCAATGCCTTCTCGAAGTCGTCGGGTTCGTCGGGCCCGTCGGCATAGACCCGGTGTTCGATCCGTACCCGCCGTCCTTGAGCGACGTCGCTACGCAGTTGCCCCCACGTGCCGCCTTCGGCGACGAACTCTTCGGTCGTAAATACGCGGCGCCGCATACGCGCCTCCCCGGGTTACTTGCCACCGAATCGCGCCCGAGGGGCCCAAACCGGGGCTCGACACGCGATTTCGTGGCTTCAAATGTGCAGGGGGACGTGGACGGAGACGTGCGACGCGAAGGTTACGCAGGCGGTGTTACGCGTCGACGGTGAGGCCCTCGCCGTCGACGCCGACACGGACGTGCACGGTGTCGCCGTCGACAACCTTGCCTTCGAGTAGCGCCATGGCCAGCTTGTCGCCGACCTCGCGCTGGATCAGTCGCTTGAGCGGCCGGGCGCCGAACACTTCGTCGTAACCGTGCGACGCCAACCAGGCGCGCGCCGCGTCGTCGACCGAAAGCGCCAACCGCCGTTGGTCGAGACGGGCACCCAACAGACCCAGCTGGATGTCGACGATGCCGGCCATGTCGTCACGCTGCAGCGAACGGAATCGGATGATCTCGTCGATGCGGTTGATGAACTCGGGCTTGAAGTACTCACGCGGGTCGCCCGGAATGTTCGACGTCATGATCAACACCGCGTTGGTGAAGTCGACCGTGCGCCCTTGGCCGTCGGTGAGACGACCGTCATCGAGGATCTGCAGCAGCACGTCGAACACGTCGGGGTGGGCCTTTTCGATCTCGTCGAGCAGGATCACCGCGTACGGACGGCGTCGCACGGCCTCGGTCAACTGACCGCCCTCGTCGTAGCCGACGTAACCGGGGGGTGCGCCGATCAGGCGCGACACGGCGTGGCGCTCTTGGTACTCAGACATGTCGATGCGCACCATCGACTTCTCGTCGTCGAAGAGGAAGTCGGCGAGCGAACGCGCCAGCTCGGTCTTGCCGACACCCGTCGGCCCGAGGAATAGGAACGACCCGATCGGCCGATTGGGGTCGGATAGCCCGGCACGGGAACGACGGATCGCGTTCGACACTGCGACCACCGCCTCGCTCTGACCAACCACGCGCTTGTGCAGTTCGTCTTCCATGCGGATGAGCTTGGACACTTCACCCTCGAGCAGCCGCGACACGGGAACGCCCGTGGCCTTCGCGACGACCTGCGCCACGTCTTCGTCGTCGACCTCTTCTTTGAGCATCGGCGCGTCGCCCTGCAACTCGGCGAGCGCAGCAGTGGCCTCGTTGACCTCGCGTTCGAGCGACGGGATCACGCCGTAACGAATCTCAGCCGCTTTCTCGAGGTCTTGCTCGCGCTCGACGGCGAGGCGCGCGTTCTCAAGCTCTTCTTTGCGCGACCGGATGATCTGGATCGCATCTTTCTCGGCCTGCCAGTGCGCCTTCATGGCCGAGCTCTGCTCGCCGAGGTTGGCGAGCTCCTCTTCCAACTTGGCCAACCGATCGATCGACGCCGCGTCGGTCTC
>JBEEFT010000153.1:0-5248 GCA_041166225.1 Actinomycetota bacterium
TATGCGGGGACGGGGTTTGCTTGACGCACTGCGCTACCAGTGGGTGGTGTGCGTGGGGTCTTCGGCGAGATCTTCCGGACCGCAACGGTGAAGGCGGTGACCCACATCACCATCACTGCGAACAGCAGCGTGAACACGGAGTTCTTGAACACGTTGTTGCCCGAGTGCGTCTCGCGCAGCAGGTATTTCGTCTCGGGCTGAAACTTCATCGTGCGGTCGACCGCGGGAATCTCGGTCTTGTGAATGGCGCGGTCGCCGGGCAGGAAAATTGGGACGGTCATGAGCTCGCCGCCGCGGTGCAAGCGCAGCAGGGCCTTCCAATGCCCTGATACCGGGATGCGGTGTTCGGTGATGTAGCGCCCGGGGCTCAGTTCCTTCATGTCGGCCAGCTGTAGCCCGCCGCCCTGCCACGCACTGGCCTGGAACCAGCGCGCGTGAGCCGCGGCGTCGGGCGGCGTCAGTTGCGCTTCGACATTGGCGTAACCGCCAATGGTCCGTCCGACGTGAATCCGCGCGGTGACGTCGCCGGTATGACGCGGCATCGGCACGACCAGACAGAAAAGCAGCGCCAGGCCGGCGACGGCCACGATCGGGCCGGGAAGCGCCCGCGCCGTCTCTTGGCGACCGGCGGCGCGGGCGAATGTCGTGGCCAGAATCGCAGCGCCGATCGCGGCCACGAGACACAGGAAGAATGCGTCGGGGAAGAGATTCGCGTTCCACGGTTGGTATGCGTGCGCGTGGTTCCACCAGTACTCGCCGGCCAGGCCGAGGGTGGCGACGCCGAAGCCCGATGCGATCGCGAACCGCAGACGATTCTCGGTGCCGAACACGAAGCCCACGATCTCCACGGCGATCGCCGACGTGATGTAGAGCCCCACGACCTTGGTGGAGATGGGTGACTTGTTGCCGCCGTTGAGCAGGTTCGTCGACGTCACCATGTTGGCGAGTGCGATGCCGATCGCCCAGTAACGCCCGAGGACGAGACGAACCGCCACGAAGGCGAACGCGCAAGCGAGGGCGAGGATGATCGGGTGGAAGATTTGTTGGAACTGCGGCACGCCGAAGCTGAACTCGCCGAGGGGCGCGACCAAGCCAAGCAGCGTTAGCCACGCTGCTACCGCGTGGATTCCGAGCGACCAGCGCGAGTCGTGCGGCTTTACGCCCGCATCGGCAAGCACGAGCCATGCGGCGATGCCGACGAACGCAGCGCCGAGGATCATCAGCATGTGCGTGGGACTCCACATCGTGACATCGACGCCGAACGCGCGGTGCCACAACTCGTCGAGCGGGAAGCCGGTGACGGCGGCGCCGCCCAGCGCGAGCAGAGGCAGCGTGGACCACGGGATGCGCACCGCTTTCCAACGCAACGCAGTGTCGACGCCCTGCAGTGACGCAAACAGCACACCGGTGATCCCCGACATCAAGATCAAGCCGAGCCCGATCACGATGCCGGTGTGGGGTGCCGTGAACAGGTTCTTGTCGCGACCGAGCGCGACGTGCCACGCCACGTCGTTGTAGAACGCCTGGCCCGCGAGGAACACCGCGAACAGCGACATGCCGACTGTGGCTGCGGCCCAGCCCGGGATATGCACGAGGCGTTCGAGGCTGTCGGGGATGCGCAAGAGGAACTGAGCCGTCTTTGACGACGTGTTGCCGGAGCGGCCGAAAATGATCAGGCCGATTACGATCGCAGTGAAAATTCCCACCAGCAGGTACAGCGGCGTCCAGCTGGTGAGGGGGCTTCCCGCACTGTCGACTTTCGCGAGCAAGTTCATGACTGGTTGGTCCCTTCGTTGGCCTGGCCGTCGAAGCCGCTCCAGAGGAAGTCGGCCATGTACGTGACGAGTTGGTCGCGCGGCATCGTGCGTCGGTCTACCCACCAGTCCCCGGCGGCGTAGACAAACGCGACGACTCCGCGCGCGATTACTTCGGCCCCACCCGAGTCGCGCCCGGCGTCGCGCATCTGCTGACCGATCACTAACGCCACGTTGTTGCTGATCTGTTCGAGAATCCCGGTGAGGCTCACGGCAGACGTTTCGGTGCCGCCCTCGCTGATCAGGAACCGATACAGCGCCGGGTCTTTCTCGATGTAGCCGACGAACGCCTCGATCGTGTTGACGAGCAGCGTGCGGTTGTGGACCGCCTTCTGGCCGAGGGCGGCCACGAGGTCGGCCTGCAACGCGTCCGCAAACCGTTCGGCAATCGCGTCGACCAAACCGGCGCGGTCGCCAAAGTGGCGGTACAGGATCGGCTTGGTGATGCCCGCTTCAGCGGCGAGCACGTCCATCGACGCAGACTGTCCGTGCTTGCGGATCCCGTTTATCGCGGCGTCGAGCAGCACCTCACGGCGGTCGGCCCGCTGGGTATCGCGTTCGGAGTGACGGCCGGCGCGGGTTGCGTGGCGCGCGGCGCGCTCGGCTTCGCGACGCTCACGGTGTTCCCGGCGGCGTACATCATCTGGCGTCATGGTTACTAACCGTAACGTTACGGCTAGTAACAGTCAACCCCCGACGTGGGAACGCGCTCGATGCGGGTGCTACGCCAGGTCGTGCGCAGACACGCCTTCCCACAGTTCGACGGCCGGGGGCCGAGAAAGGAGTCCCTGGCACGACTGCGCCATCTCGACCATCTCCGACGAATCGAAGTGCGTCTGCTGCGCGCGGGGCGAGTCCCACTTCTGGACGAGCAGGAAGCGGTTCGGCGCGTTGACCGACGCCGCCAGATCGATGTTCCGGCAACCGTCGTGGCCGCGTGAAACCACTAGATACTTGGCCAAAACGCCCACCAATTTCGTGGCGGCGGCCTCGTCGATCGCGTCGAGGGTCAGCGTAACGATGGTGAGTTCGACGTCTTCGGCCACGCCGCCCGACGTTATGCGGTTTCCGGCAGGAGTCCCCGGCGATTGACCGAACTACTTAAGGGCAGGGGATAATTCCGTCGTTCGCTGGCAGAGGCGGCAAATGGGGCTTTTCACCACCGCTTGACACCGTCCGTATGGTGGACAGCGCCGAATCATCCGTCGATGGGGCACCACCGGGAATTCGGAAACTTACGGGGGCGTTGTTTTTACGCCTGGGTATTACAACCAGGACCGATCTACAGAGAATCAAGAAGGGTTACGCGTGGCGAAGGAACGAGTCGAGCGGGACGAGGAAGACCTCGTCCGCCTCTACCTCACAGATATTGGGCAGTATCCACTGCTCACCAAGGACGACGAGGTCCGTTTGGCGCAAGCCATCGAGGCCGGCGTCGCCGCGCGCACTGAGCAAGAGACGACGAAGGCCAAGGACCTCACAGCGGCTCGCAAGCGTGAGCTGCGTCGGGCCGTCCGGGCCGGCGACGAAGCGCAGCGCACGTTCGTGCAGTCGAACCTCCGCCTGGTGGTGTCGATCGCCAAGAAGTATCAGGCGTCGGGGCTTCCCCTGCTCGACCTGATCCAAGAAGGCAACCTGGGCTTGATGCACGCGGTCGAGAAGTTCGACTGGCGCAAGGGCTTCAAGTTCTCGACGTACGCCACGTGGTGGATTCGCCAGGCGATCACCCGCGGCATCGCGAACACCGGCCGCACGATCCGTCTGCCAGTACACGCGGGCGACACGCTCGCCCGGCTGCAGAAGGCACGTTCGCGCCTCGAGCTGAAGTACGGCCGTCCGGCAACGCTGGCTGAGCTCGCTGTCGAAGTCGAGATGCCCGAAGAGAAGGTCACCGAAGCGCTTCGCTTCGCGGCCGAGCCCTTGTCGTTGTCCGAGCCCTTGCGTGAAGACGGCGACGCCGAACTCGGCGACGTCGTGGAAGACAAGACCGCGGAGTCGCCGTTCGAGATGGCGGCCACCTCGCTGCTGCCCGAGGAGATTCAGCGCCTGCTCGGCCCGCTCGACGAACGCGAGCGCGAGATTTTGCGTCTGCGCTTCGGCCTTGATCGCGGCGAGCCCCGGACGCTGGAAGAGGTCGGCGAGCACTTCAACCTCACCCGTGAACGCATCCGTCAGATCGAAGCTCGTGCGATGAGCAAGCTGCGCCACCCGTCGTCAGACACTGGTGCGCGCGACCTGCTTACCGGTTAGTCCGAGCAGGCCTCGAACGCGAAAACGCCCGCCTCGAACGAGGCGGGCGTTTTCTGTTGCGCTCTAGGTCAGCCGGTGACGTCGTTGAGCAGGCAGAGGTTGACTATCGGGGGCTGATTGCCGAAGTACACCTTCACGCGGACGACCGAGCACCTCGGTTCGGCTGCGTTGGCGGGTGCGGCAGCGAGGGCGCCGACCCCGAACAGACCCAGGACGCTGGCGGACAGAATCATGATTCGCTTCATGCGTTCTCCTTTCCGCAGGCGTCCTACCCGGCTCGCCGGCGTCGTAGGCCGAAAGGCGAATTACGCGGCGTTTCGGCTGCGGCGAGCTTGCCAAGCGAACCAGGCGGCGACTGCTGCGGCGGCAACGCCAGCAGTTGCGGCGGACGACTTCGCCGACGGCACCGGCATGCGGTCGCGCAGGCGTACCGGGTGGGTGAAGTGCCGAACTTCCCAGTCGCGCTCCTTGGCCATGCGGGCGAGAACGCGGTCGGGATTGACCGCCACCGGATGACCGACCGCTTCCATCATCGGGATGTCGGTCGCGCTGTCGCTGTACGCGTAGGACGCGCTGAGGTCGATGTCCATCTCCTGCGCGAGCGCAGCCATGGCCACGGGCTTGTACGGACCGGCGCAATAGAAGTCGACGAGACCCGTGTAGCGACCCTCGTCGTCGACCCGGGCGCGGGTAGCAAGCACCCGATCGACACCGAGGAACTCACCGAGGGGCACCACGATCTCTTCGGGTGAAGCGCTCACGATCGCGACCACGCGCCCGGCGGCCTTGTGCTCGGCGATGAGGTCGGCCGCCTCGGCGTAGATGATCGGTTCGACGACCGTACGCAGCGTTTCTCGCACGATCTGCTTGACCCGTTCCTGGTCCCAACCCGCGGTCATCGCGAGGGCCTTCTCGCGCACCTGGTCGAGCTTGGCTTCGCTCGCACCGAGGTGTTGATAGACGAAGTGCCCGTAGACGGCGCGCGCGATCGTGCGTCGCGAGATCAATCCTTCACGGTAGAAGTCGCGCCCGAAGGCGACCATCGATGCCTTGGCAATGACGGTCTTGTCGAGGTCGAAAAATGCGGCCTCCATGGCACCAGCGTCGCACGGATTGGCTCTTGCGGAGCGGAGTTAACGATGGTTTCATGAGTCGGCCGCTTCCCCCTCGGCTCGAAGTCCACG
>JBEEFT010000154.1:0-4086 GCA_041166225.1 Actinomycetota bacterium
AACGGTCGACCAATTTTCGCCAAGGGTGCGAACTGGGTTCCGTGCGACGTGGCGGTCGGTACCGTGAACGCGTCTCGGTACGCAGCGCTGCTGGAGGCGGCACGCGAAGCGAACATGAACATGGTGCGCGTGTGGGGTGGTGGGGTGTACGAGCACGACGCGTTCTACGAGTCGTGCGACGAACTCGGGTTACTCGTGTGGCAGGAGTTCATGTTCGCGTGCGTCGCTCCACATGACGACGACGCTGAGTGGCTCGACGACATTCGAGCCGAGGCGACCGACCAAGTTCGCCGACTGCGCAGTCACGCGTGTCTCGCGCTGTGGTGCGGCAACAACGAAATCGAAGCGCTTGCGATGATGAACGGTGCCGGTCTCACGCGGTCGCCCGGCGCGCGGATCTTCAACGAGGTGCTGCCCGAGGTCGTAGCGGCCGAAGACGGTGTCCTCGGCTACGTGCCGACGAGTCCCATGCTCGGCAACGGCTCGGACCAAGCAGACCGACACAACTGGGACGTGTGGCACGGCATCGCCGCAGCCGCGAACCGCGACATCAGCTTCGACGCGATGGCCAAGATGTTCGCGGTCGGTGTCGACCTCGACGTCGACTCGCCTGAAGGCCAAGCCAAAGCGCGATCAATGTCGGCGGATCAATACCTCGCCGACGCCAGTCGCTTCCCTAGCGAGTTTGGGTTGCGGTCGATGCCGGCGCGCCCGACGCTGGCCCACTGGATCGACGAAGAGCACCTCGTGGTCGGCGACCCGCAGATCACGGCCCGCAACCGCGACAGGCTCGGTCCGACGAACAAGATCGAGTTGGCGGCATCAACGGTGGCCGGTCGCGTGGCGTCTCTCGACGACCTGATCGACTTCAGCCAGTTGACCCAGGCCGAGGGGTTGAAGCTCGGGTGCGAGCACTTCCGCCGGCGCTGGCCAAGTTGTGCGGGCGCGTTGATTTGGCAACTCGACGACTGCTGGCCCGCGCCCACGTGGAGCCTCATCGACCACGCGGGGCGAGGTAAGGGCGCTCTGGCGTACGCCAAGCGGTTCTACGCGCCCGTGGCTACGTCGTTCGCACGTGACAATCAGGGCGCCGTGTCGCTGTGGGTAGTGAACGACACTGCCGAAACCGTTGACGACGTGCTGACGGTGCGCTTGTCGCGTCTTGCAGGCGCCGACGCATGGTCGGAAGAGGTCGCGATCGCGGCGCCGCCCGCGTCGTCGACCTGCGTCGCGTCGTGGGTCGCCGTTGACGTCGAGGCCGGCGCCGATTGCGCGCTGCTCGTGGCGTCGGCGAGCGGACGTATCCCGAACAACCGGCTCTTCTTCGTGCCCCCGAAAGATCTGCAGCGTGGCGAGCCAAAGGTGAACGCAACATTTGCCGAAACCGACGGTCGCGTAGCGGTGACCGTTGAAACGGACGCGTACGCACTGTTCGTGCATGTCATCGCCGACGATCCCGCGGTCCGTTTCGACGACAACTACTTCGACCTCGAGGCGGGCGCCACGCGCACCGTCACCAGTCTCGGCAAAACATCAATCGACGAACTTTCAGTGAGGTGGCTATGACCGCGGTACAGGCGAACGGCATCACAATCGAATACGAAACGATCGGGTCGTCTGATGACGAGCCGATGCTGATGGTGATGGGCCACGGTGCCCAGCTCGTGTCATGGCCGGCCGAGTTCCTCGAAGCGCTCGCGGCGTCGGGCTACTTCGTCATCGCGTACGACAACCGCGACGTCGGCCTGTCGACGAAGTTCCCAGCGGGCGCCGCCTACACGTTGGCCGACATGGCCGCCGACGGCATCGGACTGCTCGATGCACTGGAGATCGACTCGGCCCACATCGTCGGCGCTTCGCTCGGCGGCGGCATCGTGCAACAGATGGTGATCGACTTCCCCGAGCGAGTCCGCAGCCTCTGCTCGATTATGTCGACTACGAGCGGGCCCGGCCTGCCGCCGCCAACGGCGGAAGTAATTAACGCGATGACGCGGCCGCCGGCGACCGACCGCGACGCGGTGATCGAGCAAAGCGTCGAGGGTGCGCACCTGGTCGGGTCCACCGCCTTCGACATCGACGATGACGTCGTGCGGCAGCGAGCGGCGCTGAGCTTCGACCGGGGTTTCCACCCTGACGGCCGAATCAACCAGTCGATGGCAATTGCGACAGCGGCTGACAGGACGGCCGCTCTCGGTGAGGTGAAGGTGCCCACCGTTGTGATCCACGGCAGCGTCGATCCACTTGTGTCGCCGGTCGGGGGAGAGCTCACGGCGAAGGCCATCCCCGGCGCTGAGCTTGTGGTCATTGAGGGCATGGGCCATGACTTGCCGGACGGCGCGTTCCCGGCGGTCGTCGAAGCAATCGTGACCAACGCGCGTAAAGCCTGAGTGGTGTCAGCGAGGCCAGCGTCGATGCGCCGCGTATTCATTGCGGCCGCGCTGCTGATCGGCGCGCGCGCCACGGTTGTCGAAGCGCCCGCAAAGGCCGCTGAACCCACACCAACGTTTGCGTTCGGCTCGGGTGCGGCGAGTGCCAGTGTTGCTCGCGCCCGGTTGTTCTACGGCGGACTCTCGTTGCCCCTCGGAGTTGGAACGACGTCGGCGTCCTACACCAACCAACAATCGCGCGCGCTCGGCATCGCTCTCGACCTCGGCGCGTACTTGGGTCTGGCCGGAGACGTGCCGCCGCAGTTCGCGCCAAGCGCCATCGACTCCAACAGTGGAGACAAAGAAGCGCACGGCAACCTCGACGCAGGCGAAGCCGTAGCGCGGGTGAATCTACGCGCCACGCGGGTGCCGGCGTCGTCGTCCGAAGTGCACATGACCGACCTCGACCTCCCCGCGCTCGTGCGAGTTGAAGGCGCCCACGCCGTGTCGACGACCGAAGTGCGCCAGAGTCGTCAGCGGCGCGCGTCCGCTGCCGTCGACGTCGCGCGTGTGTCGATCGCCGACGGCCTTGTCGTGCTGAACGACCTCCACTGGGACGCGGTGCAAACGACCGGCTTCGAACCGGTCGCGACCGCGGCGTTCACCATTGGCTCCGCGTCAATCGCGGGTCTGCCCATCCCGCTCAACGCGGCCGACGCCAACACCGGCCTCGACCCGATCAACGCAGCACTGCTGCCGGTGGGTCTCCGCATTGAAGCCCCGAAGATCAACCACTCGAGTGCGGGTGGCATCTCGATGGCGCCGCTTCGCGTTGCGCTAGCGAACTCACCGCTCGGCGCCAAAGTGCTCGGGCCCATCATCGCAAGCGCACGCCCGTTGCTGGCACCAGCCTTCGACGCCCTTACCAACGCCAACTCATCGCTCGGGCTCGTTGGGCTGGTGGCCGACATCGTGCTCGGCGTCGCAGACGGGTCCGGCGGCGTTGAACTCGCAATCGGCGGCGCAACCGCAACAACGAGCGCGCTCGGTTACGTGGCGCCGACTACGCCCGCACCCGCGGTTGAATCCGTCGTTCTGCCGAACGCGACCCCGGCGCCGTTCCCCCTGGCGAGCTTGCCGCAAGCGCTGGCGCCGCTCAAACAATCTGTCATCACAGGTCCGAATGTCGCGAGTACCCGGTCGCTCCGATGTGCACTGGAAGCGGCCCCGCGCCGACACGGCGGCTGTCGCGACGGCAAGCTTGCCGTCGCGATCATTGTCAGCGGCCTCGCTATCCTCGCCGTCGGCGCAGCCGAGATTGGAGTGCGCCGACGACGGCGCGCCGAAGGGGCGACGGCGCCATGAGAGGACTCGCTCCCACACCACGTCGCGCGCTGCGGGGTTACGCACCGCTTGCGGCGTTACTCATCGTGTTGGCCGCGTTCACCACGCTCGTACCAACGACCGGCAACGAGGTGATCGTTGCCCATATCCGGACGACAAAGTCGGGCGGAGGTGTCGGTGGCGTAGAGGCCGATGGCGGGACCACGACGGGCGGCGTCGCGGCAGTGGGGTCGGGCGGCACGGCCGCTTCGGCGCGCGCGAACGCGTCCACCCCCGTGACCGGTTGCGCGGACCGCAAGCTCCAGGTGCCCGGCTTCGAATACTCGCCACCGTGCATCGCGTTTGCGGGTAACAACGGCGGCGCGACATCCAAAGG
>JBEEFT010000155.1:0-7857 GCA_041166225.1 Actinomycetota bacterium
CGCCTTGGCGCCGCGCGATGTAGCCGTCGACACCGTCGGTCACGCACAGCACAAACCAGAACCCCACCGCGGGCCACGACGCGCCGCCCGAGGCAATCATCACCAGCAAGATCGGGCTGATAAGTAGACGCAGGATCGTGACCGCATTGGCGGGTGTCGCCAACGCACTCCGACCGAACGACGAGTCGGTCTTCATCGGTGTTTCGCTCATGACGCTTCCAGATCCACGCCGGCCAAGGCGTCGACGGTAACCGTCTGGAACGTGCCAACCGGATAGTGGTCGGGTAACCGAACGACACCGTCGATCTCGGGCGCCTCGCGATGACTGCGACCAATGCCGGGTTCGTCGACGAGCACCTCAATCTGTTCTCCAACCAGAGCTGCGCGACGGGTGAGCGTGATCGAGTCTTGAAGCTCACTCGCCTCCGCGAGACGTTCCTTGATCAGGCCGCTGTCGATATGACCGTCTTGCGTGTCGGCGAACGTGCCTTCTTCACGTGAGTACGCGAACAACCCGACCCAGTCGAACTGCGCTTCGCGCATGAACGACAGCAGCGCGTCGTGATCAGCTTCGGTCTCGCCCGGATACCCGACAATGAAGTTCGAACGAATGGTGGCCTCGGGATACCGGTGGCGAATGTCGTTGATCCGCTTCAAGAATTTGTCGCCGTTGCCCCACCGTCGCATGCGCTTGAGCAGCGGCGCCGACGCGTGCTGGAGCGACAGGTCGAAGTACGGAACCCCCGTGGCGCCGATCACGTCGATCAGACCGTCCGTGAGGTCGGACGGATACAGATACAGCAGTCGCACGCGATCGGTGCGCTGCGCGACGTCGGCGACCAGCGGGATGATGGCGCGGCGCGCGTCGATGTCGTTGCCGTACGACGCGAGGTCTTGCGCGACCAACACGATCTCGCGGGCGTCGAGCGCCTCGACCTCTTCCAAGATCGACTCGCGCGTACGGGATCGCTGCTTGCCCCGGAAAGACGGAATGGCGCAGAAGCCGCAGTTTCGGTCGCAGCCTTCGGCGACCTTCACATACGCCCACGGACGCGGCGACTTGGGGCGAGGCAGGTTGAGCAGGTCGAACGCCGGCAGCGGCTCTTTGCGGCCGAGCGTGACGGGGATACCGAAGCCCGCGACTTGGTCGACCTCGGGCAGCGCGTCGCTGATCTCGGCGCCGTACCGCTCGGCCATGCACCCGGTGACGACGAGGCGTGCGTCGGCGCGCTTCGACTCGCCCAACGAGATCACGGTGTCGATCGACTCCTGCCGCGCCGCGTCGATGAACGCGCAGGTGTTGACGACAACCAGGTCTGCATCGCCGGCACTGGCTGCGGGCGCGTAGCCGTCGGCTTCGAGCTTGCCGATCAACTTGGCCGAGTCGACCTCGTTCTTCGGACAGCCGAGCGTCTCGACCCAATACGACTGCGTTCCCACCGCCTCAGGCTACGGCGTCACGCGTTGAAGTTGAGCTTCAGGCCCGGCCGCGCCCATTCCATCGTGGCCAGCTTGCCGGTGGCCGACAGCGTGACGTGCGCAGTTCGCATGTCGTCGCCGCTGAAGCAGATGTTGGTGGGCAGCGGATCGGGCATGGGCACGTGCTCCACGATCTCGCCGTCGGGGTTGAACACGGTGATGCCCGCTTCATGCGCCAGCGTCGCCACGCAAATGTTGCCGTTCGCCTCGACGGCCAGAGAATCGAACGCCGAGTGCGGGTGACCGGCGCCGAGGTAGATGCCACCTCCGGTCAACGGGTTGCCGCCGGTCAACTCGCCCGGCGCCGAAATGTCCCATGCGTACAAGCGCGCGGTCGACGTCTCGACCGAGTACAAGCGCGATCCGTCGGGCGACAGGCCGACGCCGTTGTAACCGGTGTGGCCCACCGCGACTTGACGGATTTCGGAGCCGTCGGCCTTCGCCCAGTAGATGAAGCCGCGATCGGCGTCGCGCGCGCGCGTCTTGCCGAGGTCGGTGAACCACAGTCCACCGTCTTTGTCCACGACGATGTCGTTCGGCCCATTGAGCCGATTTCCGTCGCACTCGGTGTACAGCGTCGTGACCGCACCCGTGTCGATGTCGACGCGCTGCAGCGATCCACTCACGTAGTCGTCGGCCTGCGACACGCCGTTAGCGCCGAGCGGCAGATTGATCTCGCCGAGCTCGGTCCACAAGAAGCCGCCGTTGTTGCAGACATACAGCGCTCCGTCGGCACCAATCGCAAGACCGTTCGGCCCGCCACCCACGTCGGCCACAGTCGACTTCTCACCGTCTGGTGCGACGCGGGTCAGGCGGCCGATCTTGATCTCGACGACCACGACCGATCCGTCGGCCATGGCAACAGGGCCTTCCGGAAAAGCCAACCCTTCGGTGACGATCGTCGGCTCTGCGCTCATTGGGGGTGGCTCACTTTCACGGTGGTGTGGATGCCGCCGCGCACCAACCAATCAGTCGTCACGGTCATCGTGACGGGATCAATTGCGGCGACCAGGTCGTTGAGGATCTGATTGGTGACGTCTTCGTGGAACGCGCCTTCGCTGCGGAACGACCACAGGTACAGCTTGAGGCTTTTCAGTTCGACGATCTTCGGGCCCGGCGCGTAGCTGATGGTGACCGTGGCGAAGTCGGGTTGCCCCGTCATGGGGCACACGCACGTGAACTCAGGCGTGTCGCACGTGACTTCGTACGCGCGACCCGGGTGCGGGTTGTCGATCGCGACAAGTTCTCGGGACGGCTGGCTGGGCACGGCGTGCGAGGTTACTTAGTGGGTTACCACGAGCCCGTCGCGGTCGGGCTCGAGCCGCAACGCGCGTCCCTTCACGTTTGCCTCGGCCAAGAGCGACTCCCCCGCCGCCCGCACCGCGTCGGCCGCATCGGACATCGCCACCGCAACGATCGTCGACCCGGCACCCGACCAGGCCGCGCCGAGTGCGCCCGCGGCGCGCAGGCCGTCCATCAACGCCACCGACTCGGGAAACAACGGGATCCGGTAGGGCTGGTGCAGCGTGTCGTCCATGGCGTGGGGGCTGAAAACGTCGGCGTTCGCCAGGCCGGCGATCAACAACCCGAGCCGACCGAGGTTGGCCGCGGCGTCATGCAATGGGACCTCGTCATGCAACGCGGCGCGCGCGTCGCGCGTCGACAGCATCCGATCGGGCACGAGCACCACGAACGCGAGGCGGTGATCGAGCGCGAGCGATCGGGCGACCGGCGCGCCGTCAACCACGGTGGCGGCAACGAGACCACCGAGCACAGACGCGGCGGCGTTTTCCGCGTGTCCGTCGACCGCAGTCGCAATCGCGAGCGGGTCGGTTGCGCCCGCAGCGGCGGCTGCGGCGGCGGCAAGCGCGGCACTGCTGCCGAGCCCGCGGGCCACGGGAATGTCTGATCGCACGGTGATCGCGACGTTGTCGTGGCCGAGCACTTGGCGCGCCACCACCGCGGCGAGATGGGTCGGGCCCTGGGGAAGTTCCGCGCCGGCGCCTTCGGTTTTTATCGTCAACGCGTCGGCCTCGACGATCTCCACCTCTACGTAGAGATTCAATGCCAGCGCAAGCGCGTCGAAGCCCGGACCAAGGTTCGCCGAGCTACACGGACAACGGGCGCGCATGTCGCAACGCTAGATGGATTCGGCGGAATTTCTGTCACCTTTGTTCGTGCCTCCTGGTCCAAAAAGCGACGGGAACCAACTTCCCCTCCCGTCAGGAGGCAGTACAAATGCATGACTTCCTTACCGTCGCCTTCCTCGGGCTTGGCGTCTTCGCCGTCGCCAACTTTCTCGAAGATCTGGTGCCGGGGCTACGTCGCTACCACGGCTTCATCATGTTGGCCCTCGGTGTCGGCGCCGCGTACTGGATGGACTACAGCTTGTTCCGCGGCCTCGACGTCGCCATTCGCAACGACAACTTGGGCGTGCTGGTAACGGGCTTCGCGCTGGCCGGAACTACCAGCGTGTGGCGCGGCATCCTGCACTGGATGGGCACGTCCGAAGGTGACGAGCCCGAAGTGCGCAAGAGCCACATGCGTCTCGCCGCCTAACGGCGCAGGAACACCCCAACGCACTACTAGGAACGAGGGTCCGCTCAACGAAGAGCGGGCCCTCGTTTCGCGTCCGCGCTACTTGTTGTCGAGCGCTTCGAGTTCGTCGACGGTCATCAACACGGCGCGGGCCTTGGAACCTTCGGACGGGCCGACGACGCCAGATTCTTCGAGCAGATCCATGAGGCGACCGGCGCGCGCGAAACCAACCTTGAGCTTGCGCTGCAGCATCGACGTGGAACCGAGGTTGCTGCGCACCACCAGATCACGGGCGGCGCGCATCAAGTCGTCGTCGGAGTCGTCACCGGTGTTGCCGCTCATCGCCCGCTGGCCGCCGGGCGCGCTGTCGTCGCCTTCCACCCCTTCGACGTATTGCGGGCGCGCTTGGCGCTTCCAGTGCGCCGCGACCTTGCGCACTTCTTCTTCGCTCACCCACGCACCCTGCACGCGCCTACCGCTCGAAGAGTTCGCGGTGAGCAGCAACATGTCGCCCTTTCCGACCAGGCGTTCGGCGCCGGGCTGGTCGAGGATCACTCGCGAGTCGGTGAGCGACGACACCGCGAACGCCAGCCGTGACGGCACGTTCGCTTTGATCACGCCGGTGATCACGTCGACCGACGGGCGCTGCGTGGCGATCACGAGATGGATGCCTACGGCGCGCGCCATCTGCGCGATGCGACAAATCGACTCTTCGACGTCGCGCGCCGCGATCATCATCAGGTCGGCCAACTCGTCGACCACCACGAGGATGAACGGCAGGCGCTTGTATTCCTTGTCCTCCCCCGGCTCGGGCTTGAGGTCGCCGCGGTCGTACGCCGCGTTGTAACCGGTGATGTCGCGCACGCCGACTTCGTAGAGCAGCTCGTAGCGCCGCTCCATTTCCTTGACCGCCCAGTGCAGCGCGTTCGCGGCGCGCTTGGGGTTCACGACGACCTGCGTGAGCAGATGGGGCAGGCCGTTGTACTGGCCGAGTTCGACGCGCTTGGGGTCGATGAGGATCATGCGCACCTGGTCGGGCGTCGCCCGGCACAGCACCGAGGTGATGAGGCTGTTGATGCAGCTCGACTTACCGGCTCCTGTCGCGCCGGCGATCAGGATGTGGGGCATCTCGGCGAGGTTCGCGAGCACAGCGCGCCCGGCGATGTCTTTTCCGAGCGCGACTTCGAGGGGATGCGTTGCCTTGCGCGCTTCCTCGCTGGCGAGGATGTCTGCGAGCGCGACCAGCTGGCGGTCACGGTTCGGCACTTCCACGCCGATCGCCGACTTGCCTGGGATCGGCGCCAGGATGCGCACGTCGGGCGAGGCCATCGCGTACGCGATGTCCTTGTTGAGCGACGTCACCTTGGCCACCTTCACGCCGGCCCCAAGTTCGAGTTCGTAGCGGGTGACCGTCGGCCCCACGGTCATGCCGACGAGGCTCGTCTCCACGCCATGCGCGGCGAGCGCGTGCTCGAGTGTGCGTCCCCCCGCCTCGATCTGACGTCGATCGATCTCGACCGCCTTCGAGCGCTGCAGCAACGCGAGGGCGGGAAGGCGCCACTCGCCCTTGTGCGCGGCGGGGCCCAGGTCGAGGGGCAACTGGTCGGCCTCGGTCGGCGCCGGGTTCTCGGCGACGGTGACCGTGATCTCGCGCTCGGGTTCTTCCTCCGGCGGCGCGTCTTCGTCTTTCAACTCCTCACCATTGGTCGTGATCGTGGGCGCAGTAGCCGGATGACGCTTGGTCGCTTCGATCCGGTCGTCGACGTCGGTGGTGGTCGCGGCGGTAAGAGCGCGAGCCGATCCGCTCAGCGCGTTCAAGATCTTCGTTACCGCAGACGCGACGTGGTTCCACGCGTCACGCGCGCTCATCTTGAGCAGCACGAGCAGACCCACGAGGGCCACAACGCCCAGGATCAGCGCGGCGCCCGGCACCGCCAGCAGGCTGCGCAACGGCTCGCCGATCGCGGCGCCGATCAAGCCGCCGGCGTCGCGCAGTTCCGCGGCGGGGTCGGTCCAGCGCGGCGCGCCGCGGAACAGGTGCAGCAGCCCGGTTGTCGAAACGAGCATGAACGCGGCGCCGATCGCGACACGTCCGGGCTCTTGCCGCGGACGGCCCTGCAACAACGCGAGCCCGATGCCGGCCACGACGAGCGGCAGCGCCAGGCGGCCCCAGCCGAACAACAACCCCGCGAGATCACGGATGAAATGCCCGACGGGTCCGGTGAGATCGGCGTAGATGCCCAGTGCCGATACCGCCGCGATCGCCAGCAGCAGGAGTCCCCACACGTCGTCGGATTGCCGGCCGAGGTGGGTCGCGAGCGAGTCGCGCACACGCGCGGTGGTGGAGGTCTTCTTACGAGATCGGGCGGACGAGGACGAGCGGCGTGCAGCCGCTGTCTTAGTCACGGGCTTGCGAGCGGGGCCTCGCTTGGTCGTGGCCATAGCCAAATAACCGTACCTATGTTCGGTCCGCCCATCGGGGAGGGTAACCGATTCGCCCGGATCGGTAGATCGCCTTGGCGTATCGCCAGCTTTGTTCAGTTTGCGCCCGGTGGTGCCGATAGACAGGTAGGGATGCCGATACGCGCTCGCGCGTCGCCGCCCCATCCGGAAGGATGCGCTATGTCACAGTCGCTCCCAGCGGTGGTCGCCGGGCTTCAAGCTCAGCAGGCCGTAAAGGATTACGCGGCGCTACTAGACCTTGCGCACGACGCGATCATCATCCACGACGACACCGGTCGGATCACGTCTTGGAACTGTGGGGCCGAACGCGCCTACGGGTTCGATCGCGCCGACGCATTGGGACAAGTCGCGCACGTGCTGCTGCGTACCGAGTTCCCCACCACGCTCGACGCGATTCATTCGTCGCTGGCGGAAACCGGGCGCTGGGAGGGCGAGCTCGTCCACCACACGCGCGACGGGAATTCGGTGGTCGACGAATCGTTGTGGGTGCGCAGCGAGATCGAGGGCGGACTGCGGGGCACCCTCGAAATCTGCCGCGACATCACCGAGCGCAAGGAGACGGCATCGGAGCTCTCGATCCGTGCGGTGGAGCTAAACCGCCTTAACGACGCGTTGGTAACCGCGAACCGAAGGCTCGAGCGGTCGAACCACGACCTGGAACAGTTCGCGTATGCGGCCTCGCACGACCTGTCGGAACCGCTGCGCGCGATCTCGGGCCCCATTGGGCTCCTGGCTCGTCGTTACAGCGGACAGCTCGACGCCGAAGCCGACCAGTTCATCGATTTCGCGGTCGACGGATGCGAGAGGATGCAGAAGGTCATCGACGGCCTGCTTGCCTATTCGCGCGTCGGCCGGTCCGACGGCGAGCTGAATGACGCGGTCGACACCGCATTGCTGTTCGACGCCGCGCGCGTTGCACTCGGGCCGGCCGCCGCCGATGCCCACGCCGCGATCACCGCTGGTGCATTGCCGATCGTGGTGGGCTCTGGCGTGCAACTCGGTCAGGTGTTCCAGAACTTGCTGGCGAACGCGATCAAGTTTCGGCGTAGCGATGTCGCGCCGGTCATCGAAGTGAGCGCAACCCGCACCGGCGACAGCTGGTGCTTCCGCGTGACCGACAACGGGATCGGCATAGACGAACACCAGCGCGTCCGCGTGTTCGGCATGTTCAAACGCCTGCACACCCGCAATCAGTACCCCGGAACCGGGATCGGCCTTGCGTTGTGTCAAAACATCGTGGAACGTCATGGCGGGGGCATAGGGATCGAACAAGCCCCCTCGGGCGCCGGCACCTGTGTGTGGTTCACGCTCGCAGCGGCGCCCGACATTGCGATCGGTATGGCGTCATGACCGTCGTCGCCGATGGCAAGCAATTTC